>JBCCCB010000139.1:0-10213 GCA_039033775.1 Pseudomonadota bacterium
CCGCCACCGGCGTCTTGAAGTCCCGCCGGTTCGCCAGGCAGTTGGCGCCGATGGGGCCCCGGTCGGGCAGGGCGAAGCGCTGGCCGTAATTCTCGCAGACGAAGCCGCGGCACGGGCCGTCCAGCACCTCGACGGTATAGACGAGACCACGGGGCAGGATGGCGATTTCCTGCGGGGCCAGGTCGATGACGCCCAGCTCCGTCCGGAAGCGCAGGCGACCGTCTTGGGGCACCACGAGCAACTCGCCGTCGGCGTTCTGAAAATAGGCGTCGGTCATGCTTTCGGTGACCAGATAGACATGGGTCGCCATGCCGGTCTGGGTCGACACGTCGCCCGCCGTCGTCATCGTCCGCATGCCGGTGACCCAGGTGGTCGGCTCGTCGGAATGGGGCACAGGGTCCCAGCGATATTGCCCGAGCGAGATCACGTCGGGATCGACCAGCGGGGCCGAGGCCCAAAGCGGCACGTCGATCTTGGCGTAGCGGCTGGCATGCTTGACGGACGGTCGGATGCGATAGCACCAGGTCCGTTCGTTCTGACCCTGGGGCGCGGTGAAGGCGGAGCCCGACAGTTGCTCGCCATAGAGCCCATAGGCGCAACGTTGGGGCGAGTTCATCCCCTGGGGCAGCGCGCCGGGCAGGGCCTCGGTCTCGAAATCGTTGCCGAAGCCCGGCATGTAACGGTCGGTCGTGGCGGCCGCGATGGCCTGCGGGTCGGAGCGGCGGTTCATGGCATCCTCCCTGATGTCGCCGTTAGGATAGCATGGTCGCGGCCGGGTGCCATGGGGTGGTGCGGTGTGTTATTTGATGGTATACTTTGACGGTATGTTTGGAGGTATGCAATGCCCACCCGGAAAACCAGCCTGACGATGGATGCCGATCTTTTGGATGAGGCAAAGAAATATGGCATCAATATCTCCGCCGCAGCGAAGGACGGGGTGGAGCGCGTGGTAAAGGAGGAGCGGACGCGGCGATGGCAGGAAGAGAACCGGGGCTGGATCGAAGAATACAACGATCTTGTCCGAAAGAATGGCCTTCCGCTGGCGAAGCTGCGTGCCTTCATGCCCGAGGAGTGATGGATGGCCCAATGGGACGTCCATCTTGTCAGCGGCGAGAACTATGTCCTGGATATCCAGAATGACTTCCTGTCGGGCGTGACGACCCGGCTTGTCGTTCCGCTCCTGCCTCCAGACCAGACGCCGAAGGGCTATCCGAAGCTGACTCCCGCCGTCGTGGTCGGCGACGTCCTCCTGTATGCAGCTGTCATCCAGATGACGGCTCTGCCCCGACATACCTTGGGTCCGATCGTCGCCCATGCCGAAAGCGCCCGCGACGACGTCACGCGCGCTCTCGACATGGTCCTGGCCGGGGTCTGACTATTCCGGCACGTTGATCCAGCGGATGTTCAGGAAGTTGTCCGGCCGCTGCACGACCTCGACCCCTTCGGCGACGCCCCAGATCAGCGGCTGCACATAAAGCGGGACGTAGGCCACGTCATCGAGCTGGATCTGCGCCACCTCGTCCAGCATGGCCTGGCGGGCATTATCGTCGATCTCGGACTGGATCTGCGGCAGAAGCTCATCGACCCGTGCATTGGAATAACCGCCGAAGTTCCATGATCCGAGCCGCGCCTCTTCGTCCGGCGTGGCGAGAAGGAAGCGGATCGGGTGTTCGGCGTCGAAGGTGCCCGGCGACCAGCCCAACAGATAGACATCATGATCTTCTTCGCGCAGCGTCGGCCAGTAATTGGCGACCGGCATCGTCTCAAAGAGCGGCTCGAGGCCGATCTGCGCCAACATCGCGTTGATCGCGGTGCAGACGGCCTCGTCGTTCAGATACCGGTCGTTGGGGCATTTCAGCGAGAAGCGGAAGCCGTCGGGATAGCCCGCCTCCGCCAGCAATTCGCGCGCCCGCTCGACGTTATACTCGGGCCGCTCCAGCCCCTCGGTATAACCCCGCATCCCTTCGCCCACGAGTTGGGCGACCGGCTCGGCCGAGCCGCGCATCACGGTCTGCAGGATGGCCGGAACGTTGATCGCATGGGCCACGGCCTGACGGACGCGCACATCCGAAAACGGATTTCCCTCGCCCCCCGCGATCAGGCCATCGGCGTCATGGGGGAAGCCCAGCATGATCACCCGTGCCTCGATCCCGCGGATCACATCGACCCCATCGGTTTCGGCCACCCGGTTGGCGTCCTGGACGGGCACCGGTTCGATCAGATCAAGCTCGCCGGACAAAAGCGCCGCCACCGCCGTCGCCGAATTCTGGACCGGCGTGAAGGTTGCCCGGGTCACGTTCCCCCGGTCGGTGCCCCACCAGCCGTCATGGGCTTCCAGGACCGTGCGCAACCCCGGCTGCCGCTCGACCACGCGATAGGGGCCGGTGCCGTTCGTGTTCAGCGTGGCATGGTTGCCCTGCTCGACATTCGGCCGCTCGGCATCGTTCTCGGCGGCCCAGCCGCTATCCATCATCTTCCAGTTGGCGATGCTGTCCACGAAGATCGGGTTCGGCGCGTTGGTGTAGATTTCGACGGTGAAGTCGTCGGGCGCTTCCACGCGCGACACGGGCGCGAACCACGAATTGGTGTCCGATTCCTCGCTGGAGGCACGTTCATAGCTGAAGATCACGTCTTCGGACGTGAAATCCTGGCCGCCGTGGAACGTCACGCCTTCGCGCAACGTGAACCGCCAGCCTTCGCCCTCGCCGATGGGCTCCCACGAGGTGGCCAGCGCGGGCTCGATGGACATGTCCCGGCTGCGGCGGACCAGGCCTTCGTAGACGTTGCCGAGCAAGCTGAAGACCGGCGCCGAGTTCCCTGCATTCGGATCGAGCGTATTCGGGTCGGTGGTGGACGCATAGCGCAACTCGGCCGCGCCCGCGGGTAGGGCTGCGGCCAAGATGGCGGCGGACAGGATCGGTTTCATGGATGATTTCCCCCTGAAAGATCGACGTCGGATCGGTTTTCGACCCAAGTCCGATGTAGGTCGGACCTTTCGTCCGACGTCAATCGGTGTCTTTTCGGATCCCTCGCCGCAATCCGAGGGGGCCGAGCATCTCCAAATCCAGGGGTGTGTCATCCGCCTTGAGAGACCCGAAGAGGGAGGGTTCATCGCCGTCGATCGAGATCACTGCGACGGCGGACAATCGTCACATTCCCGCCTCGGCCTTGGCCACGTTGGTCTTCACGTCCAGGAACGCATCCGGCGTGACTGAGATCGAGTCGATCCCCGCGCGCACCAGCAGCTTGGCGAATTCCGGATCGTTGCTGGGCGCCTGACCGCACAACCCGATCTTGCGACCCGCCGCCTTGGCCTTGGAAATGACCGTCTCGATCATCCAAAGCACCGCAGGATCCCGTTCGCTGAACAATCCCGCCAGTGCCTCGGAATCCCGGTCGATGCCCAGGGTCAGCTGCGTCAGGTCGTTGGACCCGATGGAGAACCCGTCGAACCGCTCGGCAAAGGCCTCCGCGTTGATGACGTTCGAGGGGATCTCGCACATGACGTAGACCTCCATCCCGTTTTCGCCGCGCTTCAGGCCCTGGCTTTCCATGACCTCCAGCACGCGATCCGCTTCCTCGATGGTGCGGCAGAACGGGATCATGACGACGACGTTGTCGAAGCCCATCTCCTCGCGCAGCTTCTTGATGGCCTTGCATTCCAATTCGTAGCCGTCGCGGTAGCCGTCCGAATAATACCGCGACGCGCCCCGGAACCCGATCATCGGGTTCTCTTCCCTGGGTTCGAAATCGTGGCCGCCGAGCAGTTCGGCATATTCGTTCGACTTGAAGTCGCTCATGCGCACGATGGTCGGGTTCGGATACCAGACGGCGGCGATGCGCGAGAGCCCCATGGCCAGCTTGTCGACGAAGTAATCCGCCTTGTCCGCATAGCCCTTGGTGAGGTTTTCGATGGCGTCGCGCTCGTCCTCGGACGTCAATTGGTCGAAGCGGGTCAGGGCCAGGGGGTGGACCTTCACGTCGTTGTTCACGACGAATTCCATCCGCGCCAGGCCAATCCCGTCGGCAGGCAAGCGCCACCATCGGGCCGCGGTGGACGGGTTCGCGATGTTGAGCATCACGTTGGTCTTGGTGTCGGGCACCGCATCCATGTGCAGCTCCTGCACCGTCACCTCGGCCTCGCCGGCATAGATCACGCCCTCCTCGCCCTCGGCGCAGGAGGCGGTGACCAATTGGTGGTCATGCAGCACATGGGTCGCGTCGCCGGTGCCGACGATGGCGGGCACGCCCAATTCGCGGCTGACGATGGCCGCGTGGGACGTGCGGCCGCCATGGTCGGTGATGATGGCGGCCGCGCGCTTCATGATCGGCACCCAGTCGGGGTCGGTGGTCGAGGTGACCAGCACGGCGCCGTCGATGAAGCGGTCGATATCCGCCGCGCTTTCGATGATGCAGACCTCGCCCGAGGCGACAGCGCCGCCGACGCTGAGGCCGGTCAGCAGCTTCTCGCCATGCGCGCCCAGGGTGTAGGTCTTCATCGCCCCGGTTTCGGCGCGCGATTGCACCGTCTCGGGCCGAGCCTGCACGATGTAAAGCTGCCCGTCCTCGCCGTCCTTCGCCCATTCCATGTCCATGGGACAGCCGTAATGGGCCTCGATCTCGCAGGCAGCGCGGCCCAGTTCCAGGATCTCCTCGTCGGTCAGGACGAAGCTCTCCTTTTCGGCCTTGGACGTCGGCACGTTGCGCGTGGCCATGTCGCCCTCGCGGCCATAGATCATCTTGATCTCTTTCGCACCGAGCGCCTTGTGAATGATCGGCGTCACGCCGTTGCGGTCCAGGAAGGGCTTGTAGACCTGGTATTCGTCGGGGCTGACGGCGCCCTGCACGACGTTTTCGCCCAAGCCCCAGGCCGCGTTGATCAGAACGGTCTTCTCGAACCCGCTTTCGGTATCGAGCGAGAACATCACGCCCGAGCCCGAAATGTCCGAGCGCACCATCAACTGTACGCCAATCGACAGCGCGACCTCCAGGTGGTCGAAGCCGTTGATCTCACGATAGGTGATCGCCCGATCCGTGAACAGCGAGGCGTAGCAGCGGCGGCAGGCCCGGAGCAGGTCCTTTTCGCCGACGATATTCAGGAACGTCTCCTGCTGACCGGCGAAGCTGGCATCGGGCAGGTCCTCGGCCGTGGCGGACGACCGGACGGCGACAGAGGGGGTTTCGCGGCCGAGGCGTCGACCCAGCTCGCGGTAAGCGGCGCGGATGTCTGTCTCGACCGCGTCCGGAAAGGTTCCGGTGACGATTGTCTCGCGGATGGCCCGACCTGCTTCGGCAAGTGTCTTCCGCCCCGAGGACAAGGCCCCCAATTCCTCACGCAGCACGTCGCCGAAGGCATTGGCTTCCATGAAGATGCGATAGGCGTGCGAGGTCGTGGCAAATCCCGGCGGGATCCGGATCCGGCCGTTGTCGAGTGATTGGACCATCTCGCCCAGCGACGAATTCTTGCCGCCGACCAAAGCCACATCTTCCCGTTTCAGGTTTTCCAGCCAGATAAGATTCTGAACGTCCAGTGGGTCGTGCCGTGTCATCGAGACCTCCGCAGATGTGGCATGACCGAACCTTAGAAGCCGCTGCCGGAGGCCCTTTTGACGAAAATCAACGTCGGCCCGCGAAGATGGCCGCATAGTCGATTTGAACGTCGCCGAAACCCGAGGAATGCCCGCCGTGACCGATGATGTGAAGACAACCATTCAGCGCCTGGAACGGGCCGAAAGCCACGACGATTCCGCCTTGATTGGCGCGGCGCAGGTTCTGATGGCGTATCAGGGCAAAGGCGGCGCACCGGTACAGGTTGCCATGGACGATCTGAGTTCGACCGACGCGGTACTGCATCTTATCGACGACATCGTTCCCGGTTGGACCATCCGGATCAAGGGTAAGGCGATGGAGCCGGACGGCCATTGGCAATGTACGTTGCGCCGGTCGTCTGCCCGCGACAATGACGAATTCATCGGCGCCGGTCGTGGAAAGGTTTTGTCCCACGCCCTCGTTTCGGCTCTATTGGCCACGGTCAATTACATCCAGGCCCACGACCGGATCGCCTGACATCCCCCGAGATCGGCGCCGGATCGCCTTTGGCCCGTCCGTCCAGTGTACAGAGAGAAGAAACTCCATGCGAATCGCCGTCTTCAGTGCGAAGCCCTATGACGCCGAGACCCTGCAGGCATCGAATGCCGCCCGCGGTGATCCGCACGACTTCGTCTTCCTGCAACCCCATCTGGCGGCTGACACGGCCATGCTGGCCCAAGACGTCGATGCCGTCTGCGCGTTCGTCAACGACGATTTGGATGCGTCCACGCTGCAGGTTCTGGCAGGTCAGGGGGTGCGTCTGATCCTGATGCGCTGTGCCGGGTTCAATAATGTCGACGTGGGCGAGGCCGAAAAGCTTGGGCTCGCCATTGGCCGGGTGCCCGCCTATTCGCCCCATGCCGTGGCCGAACATACGGTCGCGCTGATTCTGGCGCTTAACCGGCGGCTGCATCGCGCTTACAATCGGGTGCGCGAGGGGAACTTCGCGTTGGACGGGCTCATGGGGTTCGACCTGCATGGCAAGAGCGTCGGCGTGATCGGAACCGGACGCATCGGGGTCTGCGCGATCCGTATCCTGGCCGGGTTCGGCTGCGAGGTGCTGGCCCACGATCCGCAGCCATCGGACGAGGCCATCGCCGCCGGGGCGCGATACCTTCCGTTGGACGATCTGCTGGGGGCCGTGCAGATCGTCACGCTCCATTGCCCACTGACGCCGCAGACCCATCATGTGATCGACGCGGCGGCCCTGCGGGCCATGCGGCCCGGGTCGATGCTGATCAACACCAGCCGCGGCGGGCTGATCGACACGCGCGAGGTGATCGCGTCGCTGAAATCCGGACATCTGGGCGGGCTCGCCATCGACGTCTATGAGGAAGAAGGCGACCTGTTCTTCGAGAACCTGTCCGGCCAAGTTCTGCAAGACGATGTGTTCGCCCGCCTTTTGACGTTCCCCAACGTTCTGGTGACGGGCCACCAAGCCTTCTTCACCGCCGAGGCCCTGGAGGCGATCGCCCGGACGACGCTGGACAACGCCGACGCGTTTGCCCGAAGCGGCAAGCCGGTGCATCCCGTCACCGGAGAGATGGTGGCGTGACCCTGGTATGCTAGTTGCGGCCGCCGCCACGCCGATCGTGGCGGTTCTGGCGTTGATGCTGGCCGCGGGATGGTCGGCCGCGCGGGCGGGCGCCGTCGGACTGGCCTTGGCGGTCGGGCTCGGGCTGACCTTGTTCGATCTGGGTGAGCTTGGGCCGGTTCGTGCCTTGGCGGGGCCGGGCCTGGAGGCCGCTTTCACCACCGCCACGATCCTCTGGATCGTCTATCCCGCGCTGTGCATCCACGCGCTCCAACTCCGGATCGGTCAAATCGCGGTTCTGGAGCACGCGATGACCGAGATCTCGGGCGGCGACCGCGTTATGCAAGTCCTTTTGATCGGGTGGTTCTTCGCGCTGTTCATGGAGGGCGCGGCGGGGTTCGGGACGCCGGTCGCCCTGGCCGCGCCGCTGCTGGTGGCGTTGGGTCTCAATCCGGTGACGGCGCTGACGACCGCCCTGATCGGACACGCGGCAGGCGTCTCGTTCGGCGCGGTGGGCACGCCGATTCTGCCGCAGATCGCGGCAACCGGGCTTGATGGACGAGCCTTGGCCGTCGTCCCGGCATTGCTGCACGGCGGGTTGGCTTGGGTTCTGATGGTGGCGATGCTCCGGGGCCTTGGCGTGGGCGGCCATCAACGGCGCGCAGGTGCCCTGGCGGCGGGCGCATTCCTGCTTCCGTTCGTGGCGATCGCGCTGGCGTTCGGGCCGGAACTGCCCACCTTGGGCGGTGCGCTTGTCGGTGGTGGCGTCTTCGCGCTCTGGCTTCACCGCAGGACGGGCGGCGCGGCGCCCCGGGGACTGGCTTTGGCATTGGCACCTTATCTGGCCTTGATCGCCTTGGTCATCCTCACCCGCCTGCCCGGACCGCGAGATCTGCTTTCCGGCGTGGTGCTGGATTGGGAACTCTGGGGGATGTTCCAAGGCAGCTTCGCCCCGCTCTTCCATCCAGGCACCTTGCTGGCACTGGCTTTCGTGGCAGGGGCCGCGATCCAGCGTGCATCCTGGGCCCAGATGCGTGGGGCCCTGAACGATGCGGCGGTCCAATTGGCGCCGGTGATCGTGGCCCTGCTGGTCATGCTGGGCCTGGCGCGCATCCTGGTCCATGGGGGTCTGATCGATCATCTGGCCGAGGGCGCGACCCATGCGTTCGGCACGGCTTGGCCGCTGGCCGCCCCATTCGTGGGCGCGCTGGGAACCTTCGTGACCGGCTCTGCGACCACGTCGAACATCCTCTTCACCGAGTTGCAGGCCCGCGTCGCCGCCGAGCTCGGCCTCGCCGCTCCCCTGATCCTCGGCGCGCAGACTTTCGGCGCCGCTGTCGGCAACATCTTGTGCCCTCACAACATCATCGCGGGCTGCGCCACGGTGGGGCTGGTCGGCCGAGAAGGCGAGGTTCTGCGCCGTACCGTGGGGATCGGCTTGCTCTATGCGGGTCTGGGGGGGCTGGCCACGTGGGGCGTGGCGGCTGTTTGGTCGTAGAAAATCCAAGCGAAGGCTGTCCCGATGCTTCGCATGCCATCGGCCTTCCGACAGGCGCGATCCAGCGGATCGGGCGCCGCCGGATGCGGTCTTTGAGAAGACCGCCGTTCCGTGCCTGGTTCGGGATGACCTGGTTTCAGCCCCGGGCGAAGACAGGGCTCGTGTCGCCATAGATGCGGACGCTTGTCACCGCTCCGTCTTCGTCTTTGTCGGTGAAGGCGACCGCGCGGACGGTGACGCGCGTTCCGTCGTGGCGGAGATAGTGATTGTCGGCCTCCAGAACATAGGATCGGTCGGTGCCGTAGATATTGGTCAGATCGTGCTCGATTGCGGAGAAGCTCTGCCAGTAGCCGGCCAGCATGCCGGTCACGGCCCCTTTCCCGACGACCGGATCGGCATTGCCGAATTGCATCGTCACCTCGTCGGCAAGGAAGCGGCCATAGGCTTCGACATCTCGGGCATCGAGCGCCGCGAGATAGGCGAGATACGCCTCGTAGGCAGTATCGCTGAGTTGGTTCACGCGCAGGTTCTCGGTGATCATGGATCGTCTCCTTGGCTCAAGGGCTGTTCGGCATGTGCCGTCGATGGAGAGAGGATGTTCGCATTCGCCGATCATTTCCAATCGACCCAATTGGGGTGTGTGATAAGTTGGGCGAATGACGAGACGATCCAAGGCGCTGCGAATTCGCGGCAACCAAGCAGGGACCGACAAGCCGGTGGGCCCGCTCGATCTCAATCTCCTTGTCACTTTCGACGCGGTGATGGCCGAGCGGAACCTGCGTCGCGCGGCTGACCGGCTCGGTCGCTCGCAGCCCGCGGTGAGCCATGCGGTGGCCCGCCTGCGCGACCTGACGGGCGACCGTCTTTTCGAGAAGGTGCCGACCGGCGTCGAACCGACCGCCCGCGCCGAGATGTTGTGGGAGCAGGTTCGCGATCCGCTGCGCACAATCGCGCAGGCGCTCGATCACCGGGGCTTTGAGCCGGGCGAGGTGCAAGGGGAACTGGTTCTGGGTCTGTCGGACGATGTGCACGACCTTTGCTTCGCCGACATCGTCGCGCGCATCCGGGTGACGGCGCCAGGTTTGGCAGTTCGGGTGGTCGAGACCGATCATGGAACGGTCTGGGATCAGGTCGGCAGCGGTGCGGTGGATCTTGCGGTCACAGTGGCCGGGCCCCCGCCACGCGGCATGGCGGCGAATGTGATCGGCGAGCAGCGCTTCGTGATCCTCCACCGCTCGGATCAGATGCCGCCCGCAACACTTGAACGCTATCTGGCCGCGACCCATGTCGCGATCGGCTTTGCGGACCGGTCGGCTGGTTACACCGACGAACGCCTGACGGCCATGGGACAGGCACGGGCGATCGTCGCCTGGACGCCACGCTTCGCGGCGATCCCCGATCTGGTTCGCCGGACGGGCGCGCTGGCGACGATGCCGGGTCCCGTCGCCCGAGCCTATGGCAACAATGGTCTCGCTGTCGCAACCGTGCCATTCGATCTGCAACCCGTGCCGGTGCGCCTGTGCTGGCACCAGCGCCGTCGCACCGATCCGCTTAACGAATGGGCGAGGGACGTTCTGGCCGCAGCCGTGACA
>JBCCCB010000140.1:0-10183 GCA_039033775.1 Pseudomonadota bacterium
AGAGGAGGTCGATGCCGACCTCATCAACGCCGGCAAGCAGACGGTCACCGGAGTGACCGGGCACTCGTTCTTCTCCTCGGCCGACAGCTTCGGAATGATCCGCGGCGGACACATCGACCTTGCGATCCTGGGCGCGATGGAGGTCAGCCAGGCCGGCGACATCGCCAACTGGATGATCCCCGGCAAGCTGGTGAAGGGGATGGGCGGCGCCATGGATCTGGTGGCCGGGGTCGGCCGGGTGATCGTGGTGATGGACCATGCCAACAAGCATGGCGATTCGAAGCTGTTGAAGGAATGCACCCTGCCGCTGACCGGCAAGGGCGTGGTGGATCGGATCATCACCAATCTGGGCGTGCTGGACGTGGTCGAGGGCGGATTGAAGATCGTGGAACTGGCCGATGGCGTCACCGAGCAGGAGCTGCGGGACCTGACAGACGCGACGATCGTCGACTGATGACGGCCTTCGACATCTCGCGCGAGGACGGGGAGACGGGCGGGCGCTGGGTGTTGCGGTCGGACGGGCACGAGGCTGAGATGACCTATTCCAAGCTGGGCACCTCGAAGATCATCGTCGACCATACCGGCGTGCCCGACGCGCTGCGCGGCACCGGCGCGGGCCTGGCGCTGGCCGAGCGGATGGTGGCCGATATGCGGGCCGAAGGGCTTGGGGTGATCGCGCTCTGCCCGTTCGTGAAGGCCCAGGCGCGGAAGCATCCGGATTGGGCGGACGTGATCGAATAGCCGGGCGGCGGGCTCGTCGGTCGCGCGGGCCCTTCGGGTCCGCGATCCTTCCTCGCCCCGGGGCGGGTCTCGGATTGCGCGCGTGCCGGGCGGCGCCGCCGATTCGGCGGTGTCGCGATCAGGACGGGGCGCACCCGGCCCAAGGGTTTCGCGTTCGACCGGCGACAGCCGCGAAACGCCCGCACCATCGGGCCGGGCGCTTTGCGACAAGCTGTGCGTCGGGTGTGTCGCGAAACGCGTTAGCTGTCGGTCAGCGAGGTCTCGAAGACGCAGCCGTCGCCGGGCATCACCGGCGGGGTGCGGCACATCAGGCGGGCCACGTTCCAGGCCGCCAGGACCTTGGGCACGTAGGCTCGGGTTTCGCCGTAGGGCGGGACGCCCTCGTGGCGGCGCACGGCGCCTTCGCCGGCATTGTACCCCGCCAGGGCCAGGACGGGATCGTTGTCGAATTCCCCCATCAGCCAGTTCAGATAGGCCACGCCGCCGGCGATGTTCTGGGACGGATCGCGCATGTCGGTGACGCCGAAGCGTTCCGCGGTGGCCGGGATGAGCTGCATCAGGCCGGTGGCGCCCTTGTTGGAGACGGCGGTGACCCGGCCGCTGGATTCGACCGAGATGAGCGCCAGCACCAGGGCGGGCGAGACGCGCGTGCCGACGGAATGGCGCAGGATCTCGGGCCCGTGCAGCTTGGCGATGCCGCGCAGGTGGTCGAGCGGCGGGGCGGCCACGCCGCTGCCGCTGGGCGGGCGCGCGGCGATCTGGGCGGCCTTCTGGAACCGGCCCGTGACCGGTTCGATCGAGGGCGAGACCGAGGCCCAGAACCAGGCCTGATGGTCCGAGCGGTCCGCCGGTTCGGACGGGGCCGTGCGCGCGACGGGTATGTCGGGCGCGACGGGCTGGCTGGGCCGGGGGGCGGTGATCTGGATATCGATTCGCTGCGTGGTGCCCGGTGCGGGCGGGCGCACCCGCTTGAAGGTGAAATCCGCCGCCAGGCTGGGCGCGGTGAAGACGGGAAGCGACAGGGCGGCCACGAGGGCGCCCGCGAGAAGCGATTTCATGTCGGGGCCTGCTCGGGTCCGTTATCGTTGGGCGGAGAATGACACGGGACCGCGCGATCCGTCATCCCGGGCCCCGCATTCCGATGCTCAGCTGTGACATTCGCCCCGCCCTCGGCCCGATTTCGCGCGCGTTGGCCGGTTCGCGGCCAGATATCGCCGGGCTGTTGTTGCCAATCCCGCATTAAAATCAGGTAAATCGCCCATCGTCTCCAATTGGTCCGAAGACGGCCACGATCTCGCCTCATTTCGCCGACATATGGTTAATTGTCGACGCGAGGGGCCGCGATGGCAGACCGCCGCCCCCCAACCCGACCAAAGGCAACGCACCGGGACACCCGGGCAAGGACCGTGACGGTCGAGCAGTCCCCCCGCGCCGTTGGCAGGCGGTGAGGAAAAACGGGAACGGCGTCACATCTCCATCGGAAGCAGTCCGAGGGACAGGGGGCCGTGCTGGCAGGCGCGGCCCCCAATCCGTTGGAGCAGGCCCCACGAAGCCCTTCGACATACCTCTGTAAGGTCCCGTCTTCGCCCCATTCGTGCCCCGATCCCGGATCATACCCTCCTCATCGAACGGGCAATGGGCCCTGCACTTACAGATCAAGGATCAATCAAATGCTGAACGCTTTCACTTCCTTCGCTTCCGACGAATCCGGCGCCGTTACCGTTGACTGGGTCGTGCTGACCGCCGCCCTGGTGGGCCTGGGCCTGGCCGTCATGACCGTGGTTCGCGGCGGTGTCACCGACATCTCGCAGGAAATCGGCGGCGCGCTCTGCGGCATCGACATCAACGCGAACGGTGCGCTGGCAACCCCCGATGGTGCCATCAGCACGGCTGGCGCCTGCCAGTAATCGTCAAGGCCACTTTCAAAATCTTCAAGCGCCTCGGGCTTTCGCCCGGGGCGCTTTTTGCTGCGTTATGGGAACAATTTCCGATCTAACGGGCTCATCGTCCCGGCCAGGCTGCCTTATTCGCGCATAATGCTGCCCCATTCTCCTCCTAAAAATGACACCTGAAGACCATTTCGGGTTTTATTTTGTTTGGGGGATAAATTGATGCGTGATGCATTTTCCGGCTTCATCCGGGACGAGACCGGCGCGGTTACCGTGGAATTCGTCGTCCTGTGCGCGGCCGTCGTCGGCCTTGGGCTGAGCTATGTGTCGACCGTGCGCGGCGGGGTCGAGAACGTGACCACCGAATATGCGAAGCGCAACTGCGGAAAGGTGATCGAGACCAGCTTCACGCGGGTCGATACCAGCACCTTCGAGCACTGCCAGTAAGACACCGGCCGGGACCCGGCCGTCGCGCCCCGTGCCCCCCGGCGCGGGGCGAATGCGTGCCAGCGCCGTCCATTGGCCCCGCCCAGGGGCAAGTGTGACATGACGGCAACCCGGGTCCGGCCCAATTCTGCCTAAATTCCCACCTATCACGGTCACAACCGCCAGAGGATCGCGCGACAGACAGCGCCCGGTCCGATGGCATCGGCGCCTCTCGCCGTTTCAAAGGATAGCAACCCGACGCCACGGACCGACGCCATGCCCCAGCCCCAAGATCAAGTCGACAGGACCCGAAAGCCCCAGACGCAGATCGTCATCACCGACGGCGCCGTCGGGATCGTCGCCGTCGTCGCCATCATGGTCGCCGTCACCTTCGTCGCCATGTCCGCCAGCCAGACCACGGGCCTGGCCGGAGCGCCGATGCGGATCGAAGCGCTGCCGCTGCCCGAGGGGCGTTGAGTCCGGGGCCCCGACGATCCCGACATCTCGACCGGATCGTCTCGCGACGGGCACCAGACAACCATTCTCTTGCCCCATTCGACGGCTAGGACATGAGGTCAAGCGGTTCCGCCGCATCTATGTTCAACCTGAGGAATTCGAGACATGCGCCTGATCTTCGGCCTCGTCCTGCTCGCCGGCCTCGGCCTTGCCGGCTTCGCGGTCCATACCGCCCAACAGCGCTTCGCCAGCTATCAAAACGCCCTGTCGGCGACCCAGCAGCAGATCGTTCCCGTGAAGGATGTCGTCGTGGTGCGCCGTCAGCTGCGCTATGGCGACGCGCTGCGCAAGACCGATGTGCGGACCATCCCCTGGCCCGCCAACGCGATCCCGTCGGGGGCATTCATGAGCATCGACGACGTCTTCCCCCCCGACAATGAAGGTGTCCGCACGGTCCTTCGCGTGATGGAGCGTGACGAACCGCTGTCGCTGGTGAAGGTGACCGACCCGGGCGAAGAGGCCGGGCTGGCCGCCGCGCTGACCAAGGGCATGCGGGCCTTCACCCTGTCGGTGGACGTCAATTCCGGCGTGTCGGGCTTCCTGCGCCCCGGCGACCGGGTCGACGTCTATTGGACCGGCGGCGGCGGCGAAGGCGGCATGACGCGCCTGATCCATTCCAACCTGCCGCTGATCGCCATCGACCAGCAGACCGACGAGGAGCGCAACAACCCGACCATCGCGCGCAACGTCACCGTCGAGGCGTCGCCGGATGTCGTCGCCAAGCTGGCCCAGGCCCAGGCGACGGGCAGCCTGTCGCTGGCCCTGGTCGGGGTGCGCGACGACACCGAATCCGACGGCGTCACCGCCACCTTGCGCGAGGTTCTGGGAACCCCCGAAGAGGCCCGGCAGCAGCAACAGGTCTGCACCGTCCGGACCCGCCGGGGCGCCGAGTCGGTCATGATCCCGGTCCCGTGCCGCGAGAACGCCGAAGCCGCCCAAGACGGCTGATGCGGCCGAACCCGGTTGGACCATCGCGAAGCCCCCGTCATCGGCGGGGGCTTTGTCGTCGGGGCCGACGCGCAATGTGTCCGAATCGTGACGCTGTGTGGCACCGTCGCATGCGCAATCGGCCCTTCGCGCGCAACATTGTTGATAAAATCGCAGCGTCTGTCATGGTTACTGTGACGCGGGCGTCAGATCCGCGGATCAGAGCAGAGTGATCAGAGAGGCAGGTCACAATGAAGATGAATATGATTCTCCGGGCGGCAATGCTCGGGGTGTTGGTTTCGGGGACTCCCCTCGCCAACGCCTATGCGGAAACCTTGCGCCTGTCGGAAGGCGCCGCGCAATCGGCGCTCCGTGTTCCCTTGAACCGCGCGATCGTGCTGGAAAGCGAAATTCCCTTCGCGGAACTGTCCGTCGCCAATCCGCTGATCGCGGATATCGCAACCCTGTCGGAGCGCACCGTCTACGTGCTGGGCAAGGCGCCCGGCCGCACGACGCTGACGCTGCTGGGGCCGGACGGGCGGCTGATCACCAATGTGGAAGTCCAGGTCAGCCCGGACATTGCCGAGTTCAAGGAGCGTCTGCGCGAATTGCTTCCCGGCGAGCCCATCGAAGTCCGCACGGCCAATGACGGCATCGTGCTGTCGGGCACCGTGTCCAGCGGCCAGGTCGTCGACCAGGCGCTGGAAGTGGCCAACCGCTACGCGCCTGACGCAGTGCTGAACCTGATGAATGTCGGCGGCGTGCAGCAGGTGCAGTTGAAGGTCCGTTTCGCCGAGATGTCGCGGTCGGTGACCAAGGAACTGGGCGCGGAATTCTCGGTCGGAAGCAGCGATGTCGACTTCGTCGGCGGCGGCGGCACACCGTCGGGCAGCACGACCGGCACGCTGGCCATCGAATTCGGCGCGGGCAGCGTCAACTTCGACATCCTGCTGGAAGCGCTTGAATCCAAAGGCGTCGTGCGCACCCTGGCCGAGCCGAACCTGACGGCCCTGTCCGGCCAATCGGCCACGTTCCTGGCGGGCGGCGAAGTGCCGATCCCGGTCCAGGCGGGCGAAGACGGCGGCCAGGTCTCGGTCGAGTACCGGCCCTTCGGCGTCGACCTGTCGTTCCAGCCCACGGTGGTCGCCGGGGACGTGATCAACCTGCGCATGAATGCGTCGGTCTCGGCGCTGGACCCGGCGGCGGGCACGACCATCGACGGCGCCTTCGTCACCGGCTTCTCGACCCGGTCGACCTCGACCTCGGTCGAGTTGCGGGACGGCGAAAGCTTCGCCATCGCGGGCATCCTGGAGGACGATTTCGCCGATACGGTCGCGCAAGTGCCGTTCCTGGGCGATCTTCCGATCCTGGGCGCGCTGTTCCGGTCGGCCGCGTTCGAGCGTGAACAGACGGAACTGGTGATCATCGTCACCGCCCACCTGGTCACGCCGACCCGCGGCGAAGCGCTGGCCCTGCCGACGGACCGCATCCGCCCGCCCACCGAGAACGAATTGTTCCTGTTCGGTCAGGTGACGGGCCGCCCATCGGGACGCACGGCCGCGTCCACCCGTGGCGGCGCAGCGGTCCAGCAGGACTTCACCGGAAACTACGGCTACGTGTTGGATTGAGATCATGAGCAAGCTTCTCCTTTCCCGCCGCACGGTCCTGTCCGGCCTGGCTCTGACCGGTCTCGGCGCCTGCGATTTCTATCGCCCCGCCGGGTCCACCATCGACGAAGGCGCCTTCGGCGACCCGACGATGCAGAACATGATGGTGATGAACGGCACCGCCGCCGCCAGCCATCTGGGCGCCCGCTTCGCGGCGGCCGTCCCCACGACGATCAACTTCGCCTTCAACAGCGACCATCTGGACGGCACGGCCCGCGCCGTGCTGGACCAGCAGGCGGATTTCATGCGGCAATTCCCGGAAGTCCGGTTCAGCGTCTTCGGTCACACCGACCTGGTGGGTTCGCCCGCCTATAACGAAGACCTGGGCCGCCGCCGGGCCCGCGCGGCGGTGAATTACCTGAACCGCCGCGGCGTGGACCTGTCGCGCCTGGACGCCCTGGTCAGCTTCGGCGAACAGCGCCCGCTGATCCCCACCCAGACGCGCGAGCGGGCCAACCGCCGCACCGTCACCGCGGTGGAAGGGTTCGTGCCCGGCCATCCCATGGTGCTGGACGGCAAGTACGCGCAGATCGTCTATCGCAGCTACGTCGCCACGGCCGCGCCTGGCGGCTGACAAACCCCGCACCGCACATGCCCCCGAAGGCCCCGTCCGACCCGAATGGTCGCGCGGGGCCTTCATTCTTTCTTGACGAAGCTCTCGGACATTGCGGCGCGTTGGGTCCGATTGACCCATCAATTTGACGATCCCGGTCCAATTGTCGCCCGAATTCGGCGGCAGAAGTCATCCTGCGGGCATCCCCCGTCCGGCGACCGAAGCCGCCGGAGCGTTTGAAGGCGGCCCGGGCAGAACGGCCCGATCGCCGCAGCTGGAGTGGTAAGAACATGTCAGGCAACCTCGCCGTCCTTCCCGAACCGGAGCCGCTTCGCGCGGTCACGGTCTCCCGCGATGTCCAGGAATTCGATCTGCTGATCGAAGACATGGAGGCGGAACTGGGGGAAGCATGGGGAGATCTGGACTTCACGGAAGCCACGGCCTTCCTTCAGCAAGACGACGCTAAGGCATTGGAATTCGTCGTGGTTGCGGTCGATCAGGACGACGAGCCGCGGCTGTCGACGGTCGGCGCGGTCATCAACCATGCCAAACGGGCGGGCCTGCGGGTCGTGCTGGTGGCCGAAGGGCTGGGCCCCATGGCGATGCACGAATTGCTGCGCGCCGGCGCCGACGATTTCGCCCCCTACCCCCTGCCCGAGAAAGCGCTGGCCGACGCCATCGCGCGGATCCGCGCGCCGGGCATGGCCGACAGCGCCGACATGATGCGGCGCGCCGGCGCCGACATGATCGAAGGAGCGGCCGCGGCCGACATGGCGTCGACCGCGTTGTCGCCCACGGGCGGTGGCCGAATCGGCACGGGGGAAGCCGGGCTCTTCGCCTTCCAGACCGCGTCGGGCGGCGGCGGCGCCACCACGCTGGCCGTCAACCTGGCCTGGGAATTGTCGAACATCGCCGGCGCGCAATCGCCCAAAGTGCTGTTGATCGACCTGGGCCTGCAATTCGGATCGGTCGCGACCTATCTAGACCTGCCGCGCAAGCCGATGATCTACGACCTGCTGACCGACGTGTCGTCCATGGACGAACAGGCGTTCCGGCAGGCGCTGAGCCTCTACAAGGACAAGCTGGCCGTCTTCACGGCCCCCGCCGACGTGCTGCCCCTGGACCTGATCGGCCCGGAGGAGGTGACGGCGCTTCTCAAACTGGCCCGCGCGACCTTTGACATCGTCATCGTGGACATGCCCAACACCCTGACGTCGTGGACCGATACGGTCCTGACGGAATCGGACCTGTATTACCTGGTCTGCGAATTGGAGGTTCGGTCGGCCCAGAACGCCCTTCGCTTCCAGAAGCTGCTCCAGGCCGAGGGGATTCCGTCCAACAGCCTCGCCTACATCCTGAACCGCGCGCCGGGGAAGATGGACATGACCGGCCGGTCGCGGATCGACAAGATGGCCGACAGCCTGGACATCAAGTTCCGCGCCGTCTTCCCCGATGGCGGACGCCCCGTGACCGATGCCAACGATCAGGCGCTGACGCTGCGCGAAAGCCTGCCGCGCGCGCCGCTGACCAAGGAAGTCAACAAGTTCGCCCAAGACATCAACGATGCCCGGACCCGGATCGAAGCCGGGGAAACGCTGAAGCCCGCCAAAAAGAAGTCTCTTTTCGGACTTAGCTTCGGCTGACGCGCACAAGAAGGAAGCGCCATGTTCTCCCGTTACAAAAAGCCTCAGATTCAAGGTGCGAAGCCCATCGGCGCGGCCGAGGATGCCGCGCCCGAGGTGGATGAGGCCGCCCTCGCCGAAGCCGCCGCATTGGAGGAGGTCAAGAAGACGGCCCCCAAGAAGGCCGCAGTGCCGGGGATGTCCGACAAGGAACTGAAACGGCGCGAGCGGATCGAAGAGCTCAAGACCGAGATGCATCACAGGTTGCTCGACAACCTGAACCTGTCGGCGCTGGAAAGCGCGGACGCCAATGCGCTGCGCGCCGAGATCGTGTCGATCACGACCGAGGAACTGGCCGATATGGGCGTGGTTCTGGGTCGCGAGGATCGCGATATCCTGAATGGCGAATTGTTCGACGAGGTGACGGGCCTGGGCCCGCTGGAGCCGCTGCTGAAAGACGACACCGTGAACGATATCCTCGTGAACGGGCCGCATAACATCTACATCGAACGCGCGGGCAAGCTGGAGAAGTCGCTGATCCGCTTCAAGGATGAACGGCATCTGCTGCGGATCATCGACAAGATCGTGTCGGCCGTGGGCCGCCGCGTCGATGAATCGAACCCTTACGTTGACGCCCGTCTGAAGGATGGCTCGCGCTTCAACGCCATGGTGCCGCCGGTGGCGGTGGATGGCTCGCTGGTTTCCATTCGTAAGTTCAAGAAGGAAAAGCTGGCCGTCGACGACCTGGTCAAGTTCGGTGCCTTCACCGAAGAGATGGCGATGTACCTGCAGGCCGCCTGCGCCTGCCGGTTGAACGTGATCGTCTCGGGCGGAACGGGTTCCGGTAAAACGACGACGCTGAACGCGCTGTCGTCCTTCATCGGCCATGCCGAACGCGTGCTGACCATCGAGGACACGGCCGAACTTCAGTTGCAGCAGGACCATGTGGGCCGGATGGAGAGCCGTCCGCCCAACGTGGAGGGCAAGGGTGCGGTGACCCAGCGCGATTGTCTGCGAAACGCCCTGCGGATGCGTCCCGACCGCATCATCGTCGGCGAGACGCGGGGCGAGGAAGTCATCGACATGCTCCAGGCCATGAACACGGGCCATGACGGATCGATGACGACGATCCACGCCAACAACTCGCGCGATGCGATCTCGCGTCTCGAGAACATGATCGCCATGGCGGGGATCGAGATGCCGCTGAAGGCGGTTCGGGCGCAGATTTCGTCGGCCGTGAACCTGATCGTGCAGGCCTCGCGCCTGCAGGACGGCTCGCGCCGGATGGTGTCGATCACCGAGGTGACGGGGATGGAAGGCGAGGTCATCACCTTGCAGGAAATCTTCCGCTACGAGCGGCTGGGCCTGGAATCCGACGGCACGATCATCGGCCGCTTCACCGCGACGGGCATCCGCAGCCACTATGCCGACCGCTTCAAGGCCTGGGGCTACGACCTGCCCTCGTCCATCTACGAACCCGCCGGGAGCCGCTGACATGGAACTGTCGATCGAACCGCTTCTCTATCTGGCGATCTTCGGGGCGACCGTCCTGATCATCGGCGGCGTCTACCTGCTGATCTTCGGCAACTCGATCAAGCTGAACAATCGGGTGAACCGGCGCCTGGCGCTGATGGAAAAGGGCGCGACCCGGGACGAGGTTATGGCGCAACTCCGCAAGGAGATGTCGCAGCATGATGGCGCCAAGAGCATCCCGCTCTATTCGCTTCTGGCCGAAAAGGCGCAGAAGGCGAACCTGGCCTTCACGCCGGGGATGCTGATGGGGATCATGGCCGGCCTGGTGGTCGTCAGCTTCCTGCTGATGAACATCCTGACCAGCGCCGC
>JBCCCB010000141.1:0-10158 GCA_039033775.1 Pseudomonadota bacterium
CTGCGGCGGAGATTTGGTACTAAAGCGACATTTCAGATGGATGATGCAAGCACAGCTTTGTTGGAGGAGCTTCATTCGATCCTTGACAGACGGACTTCGCTTGACGCTCTATCTTCTCTGATTAGTGCAATCCAGCGGCACCACGGTCAGGGGAACGCCGGATCCGAAGACGATCCGGGCCGCTTCGGGGTCCACATAGATGTTGAATTCGGCCGCGGGGGTGATGTTCCCTACCTCGAAATAGGCGCCGCCCATCAGGACGATCCGCTCGACCCGCCCGGCGATGTCCGGCGCCCGCTTGAGCGCGGTGCCGATATTGGTCAAGGGCCCCAGCGGGCAGAGTGTCACGCTGCCCGCGGGCTCGGCGCGCAGCGTCTCGATCAGGAAATCGACCGCATGGCCCTCGGCCAGCCCCATCTCGGGCGCCGGAAGGTCCGCGCCGTCCAATCCGGTCTTGCCGTGCACATGCTCGGCCGTCACCAGATCGCGGGCCATCGGGCGGTCGCATCCGGCATGGACGGGCACATCCGTCCGCCCGGCCAATTCGCAGACCTTGCGGGCATTCACCTCAGTCAAGGAAAGAGGGACGTTCCCCGCCACGGCGGTGATGCCCAAGACCTCCAATTCGGGCGAAGCCAGGGCCAGCAGGATGGCGACCGCGTCGTCCTGGCCGGGATCCGTGTCGATGATGATCTTGCGTGTCATGCCCCGCACCCTGACCCGATGGTCGGCAATGTCCACCCCGAGGACGTCCGTCAGGACGGACGAGGGTCCCGCTCCGCCGCCTTCGCCGCGTCCCAGAGCGTGTCCATCTCCGCCAGATCCGAGTCCGCCGGCGTCCGTCCGTCGGCCGCCAACGCGTCCTCGATGGCCTCGAACCGCCGGACGAACTTGCCGTTCGCGCCGCGCAGGGCCGCCTCGGGATCCACGCCCAGATGGCGCGCCAGGTTGGCCATCACGAACAGCAGGTCCCCCATCTCGTCGGCGATCTCGTCCTGGGACAGCGTCTCGCGCGCCGCCACCAACTCGGCCGCCTCTTCCCGCAGCTTGTCCAGCACCTGGCCCGTCTCGGGCCAGTCGAACCCGACCCGCGCCGCGCGGTTCTGCAACTTCACCGCCCGCGTCAGCCCCGGCAGGCCCAGGGCCACGCTGTCCAGCGTGCGGCCCGTCCGCTCGCGCGCCTTCATGGCCTCCCAATCGGCCACTTGCTGGGCCGCCGACTTGTCGCGGGACTGGTCGCCCCAGATATGCGGGTGCCGGTCGACCATCTTCTGGGCCACCCGCTCGGCGACGGAGTGGAAGTCGAACCGCCCGTCTTCCTTCCCCATCCGGGCATAATAGACGACCTGGAGCAGCAGATCGCCCAGCTCGCCCTCCAACTCGTCCCAGGCCCCACGCTCGATGGCATCGGCGACCTCATGGGCTTCTTCGATCGTGTAGGGGACGATGCTGGCATAGCTCTGCTCGATATCCCAGGGGCAGCCCGTTTCGGGGTCGCGCAGCCGGTCCATGATCGCCAGCAGGCGCGGCAGCCCGCCGCCGGGCGTCCGGCACATTGTATCGGCCCCTGCATCGGCTGCATCGGATCGTCGCGTTTCGTCGCCCATTGTCCCGCCCCCTGACTTGCGGCTTGATGGGCGCATCCCATCGGAAGGATCAACCCCATGCCCGTCCTGAATTCCATCGCCGCCTTGGAACCGCAGATGATCGAATGGCGCCGCTGGCTGCATCGCCACCCGGAATTGCAGTTCGACCTGCCCCAGACCTCGGCCTTCGTCGCGGCGCGGCTCAGGGAGTTCGGCGTCGACGAGATCCACGAGGGCATCGCCACCTCCGGCATCGTCGCGATCATCGCTGGCCGCGCCCCGGGCCCGACCATCGGCCTGCGCGCCGACATGGACGCGCTCCCCATCGAGGAGATGTCGGGCGTAGACCACGCCTCCGGAACGCCGGGCAAGATGCATGCCTGCGGCCATGACGGCCACACGACCATGCTGCTGGGGGCCGCGAAGTACCTGGCCGAGACGCGCAACTTCGCGGGCCGCGTGGCCCTGATTTTCCAACCGGCCGAGGAAGGCGGCGGCGGCGGCGACGTCATGGTCCGGGAAGGCGTGATGGACCGGTTCGAGATCGCCCAGGTCTTCGGCCTGCACAACGCGCCGAACTTCGCCGAGGGCGAGTTTTTCACCACGCCCGGCCCGATCATGGCCGCCGTCGACACGTTCCATATCGACATTACCGGCAAGGGCGGGCACGGCGCCATGCCCCACGAGACCCGGGACCCGGTCGTCGCGGCGCTGGGCATCGGGCAGGCGATCCAGACCATTGTCAGCCGCAATCATTACGCCTTGGGCGATCTGGTCGTGTCGCTGACCCAGATCCATACCGGCAGCGCCGACAACATCATCCCCGGCACGGCCTACATGAACGGCACGGTGCGGACCTTCGATCCCGCGGTGCAGGACATGGTCGAACGCCGCCTGTCCGAGATCGTCGCGGGCCAGGCCGCCGCCTACGGCGTCGAGGCGACCTGCCGGTACGAGCGGGGCTATCCGGCCACGGTCAACGATGCGGACAAGGCGGCCTTCGGCGCCCGCGTGGCGGCCGACGTGGTGGGCGAGGCGGCGGTGACGCCCGACATCTCGCGCGAGATGGGGGCGGAGGATTTCAGCTACATGCTGAACGTCCGGCCCGGCGCCTATCTGTTCCTGGGCGCGGGGCCGGGGCCGGTGCTGCACCACCCCGAATACGACTTCAACGACCGCATCGCGCCCTTGGGCGCCAGCTTCTTCGCCCGCGCCGTCGAATTGGCGCAACCGCTGGGCTGAGATGGGCTTCCAGCCGACCGGAGGCCGGTCTCAGGCCACCAGCGTCGGGGCTGTCCGCGACCGCCGCAGGGCCGCGATCAACTCCGCGGCCCGCCATCCGGCGTCGCGATAGGCCGACAGGGCGCGGGCGTCGTCTCTCTTGGCGAGGCGCTTGCCGGCTCCGTCGCGCACCAGGTCGTGGTGGTAGTAATCGGGCGTCGGCAAGGTCAGCAGGGCCTGCAACGCCACGTGGATCGGGGTCGCCTCGGCCAGATCCTCGCCCCGCGTGACCAGGTCGATCCCCTGGGCCGCGTCATCCACGACGACGGCCAGATGGTAGGACGTGCCCATGTCACGTCGTGCCAGGACCGGATCCCCGATCGCCCGCCGGAACGTGTCTCCAGCCATGTTGCGGGGCATTCCCCCGTCGGTCCAGGACAGGTCCGGAACCGCGTCCGCGTCCAGCCGAAGGGCCACGCCATCGGGCCGCGTTCCGCGCCGCGACGCGCCCCGACACGTCCCCGGATAGACCACGCCATCGGGTCCCAACAGCGGCGACCCTTCCTGCGGGGCGGATGCCGCCGCCAGGATGTCCCGACGGTTGCAGGTGCAGGGATAGAGCAACCCGCCCGCCCAGAGATCGTCCAGGGCCGCGCCATAGGCGGCCATGCGCTCCGACTGGCGCATGACCGGCTCTGGCCAGGTCAGGCCAAGCCAGCGCAGGTCGTCGAAGATCGCTGCCTCCCATCGGGGGCGGACCCGGCTGCGGTCGATATCCTCGATCCGCAGCAGCATCTCCCCATGATCCGCCGCGACCAGGGCGGCCCAGGCATGGCCAAGATGCAGCGGCCCCGTCGGCGACGGCGCGAAGCGGGTGATCATAGACGGCGCAGCGCGGCCACCGTAGCGCCTCGGCCCAGGGCGGGCATCTGGGGGCCGTATTCGGCGCGCTCGATGCGGATGGTGCCGTCGATCTGGAGGTCCGCCAAGGCGCCGACATGGTCGGCATCCCGGATCGTGTCGTCGTTCAGCGTCACGATCAGCAGGGCGCCCGCAGGCATCGCCCGGGCCACCTGGCCCAGCACCGGGGCCGGGGCGGCGCCCACGCAGATCGAGCCGCAGGCGGTCACGATGTCGATCCCGTCGGGCCCATCGGGGAAGCCCGGCGCAGCGTCGGGGTCCGACAGGATCAGGTCCCGATACACGCCCTTCGCCTTCGCCTGGTCGATCATGCCCTGGGAAATGTCGCTGCCCCGGATGTCCGTGTAGCCCGCCTCGGCCAAGGCGACCCCGCAGAGTCCGGTGCCGCAGCCGAAATCCCAGATGCGCGCCGCCCGGTCCGGCGCGAAACCGGCGACCATCTCGGCGACCCGCGTCGGGCCGACCATTCCGGCCTCGGCCATGTCGGCATCGTAGCGCGTCGCCCAATCGTCATAGAGCGCTTTGGTCGCCCCGGCATCCCGCGGTTCGGTCCAGAGGCCATCTGGCAGATCCGGCGCGCTCATTCCGCCGCCTCCCGCAGGCCCAGCCAGCCGGTCCAATCCGCTTTCGCCCGATCGGTATAGAGCTTGTAGCGTTCCTTCCGGTTGCGCCGCCCGCCCCGGGCATCGACCGGTGGGAACAGCCCGAAATTGACATTCATGGGCTGGAAGGTCTTCGCTTCGGCCCCGCCGGTGATGTGGGTTAGAAGCGCGCCCATGGCCGTCGTGGGCGGCACGTCGGGCAGGGTGGTGCCCGCCATCTGGGCGGCGGCAAGCCGGCCGGCGAGCAGGCCCATGGCGGCGGATTCCACATATCCCTCGACGCCGGTGATCTGCCCGGCGAAACGGATATGCGGCTTCGAGCGCAGGCGCATCTGCCCGTCCAGCAGGGTGGGCGAGTTGATGAAGGTGTTCCGGTGGATCCCGCCCAGGCGGGCGAAGCTGGCGCCTTCCAATCCTGGAATCATTTTGAAAACAGAGGTCTGCGCGCCGTACTTCATCTTGGTCTGAAAGCCGACGATGTTGTAGAGCGTGCCCAGCGCGTTGTCCCGGCGCAGCTGGACGACGGCATAGGGCTTCACGTCGGGCTGGTGCGGATTGGTCAGCCCCACGGGCTTCATGGGGCCGAAGCGCAACGTCTCGCGGCCACGCTCGGCCATGACCTCGATGGGCAGGCAGCCGTCGAAATAGGGGGTGGGGTCGGGGGAGGAACCAGCCTCGCCCGGCTTGAACTCGGTCTTCTCGGCGGCCAGCAGGGCGTCGATGAACGCCTCGTATTCGTCGCGGGTCATGGGACAATTGATATAGGCCGTGCGCTCGGCTTCGGTCTCGCCCTTGTCGTAGCGGGATTGGCGCCAGGCCCGGCCCATGTCGATCGTGTCCGCGTGTACGATGGGGGCGATGGCGTCGAAGAAGGCCAGCGCCGCCTGGCCCGCCTCGGCGGCGATGGCGTCGGCCAGGGCCGAGCCGGTCAGCGGGCCGGTCGCGACGATCCAATGGCCGTCCTCGGGCAGGGCGGTGACCTCCTCGCCCAGGATTTCGATCAGGGGATGGGCGCGCAGGCGGTCGGTCACGGCCTCGGCGAAGGGGTCGCGGTCCACCGCGAGCGCGCCGCCGGCGGGCAGGCGGTGGCGGTCCGCCATTTCCATGATCAGACCGCCGGCGGCCCGCATTTCCCAATGCAGCAGGCCGACGGCGTTCTGTTCGTCGTCATCCGACCGAAACGAGTTGGAGCACACCATTTCGGCCAGTGACCCGGTGCGATGGGCGAAGGTGCCGACCTTGGGCCGCATCTCGTGGATGGTGACGGGGATGCCGGCTTCAGCGGCTTGCCAGGCGGCCTCGGACCCTGCCATGCCGCCGCCCACGATATGCAATCTGTTCATCATGACGTTGACATATGGCCTACGCCCTTGGCCGAAAAGCCCCGCATCCTACTGTCCCGCCAGACGCAGCCCATCGGTCTGGGACACGCCGCAGAGCCAGTCCACCACCGCGCGCAGGGTCGTGTCGGCGTGCCGTGTCTCATGGTAGGCGATCCAAAGCTCGCCCGGCAGGTCGTTGCCGGGCAGGTCTGCCGCGATCAGGTTGTCCTTCGGCGACACCATGAAATCGGGCAACAGCACCGGAAGACCGGTCATCTTGCCCAATTCCAGGGCGACCGGCATTTCTTCGACCCGGTATCGCGGCATCGGCGCGGCATCCTTGTAGATGTCGCGCAGCTGGTCGGCATCGGGGTAGCGATGGGACAGGCCGATCCAGTCGCCTTCCGGTTTCATCCCCTTGCCGTGATAGACCCGCAGCGAATATTCCCGGAACTTTCGCGCCTTGAGGCGGCCGCCTTCGGGGCGGCCGATCCGGATCTGGATGTCGGCTTCCCCCAGGCCCTGGGCGAAGACCTTGTCGGTCAGGGTTAGCAGGACATGGGGCAGGTAATCGTACAACTCGCTGGTCCGGGGCAGCACGTAATGCCGGTGAACCGCCGGCGGAGCCGCGATTTCCAGCGGCACACGCCGTTCGGTGTCGATGCTGCTGAGATTGGCGATCTCCGCCCGCAGCCGCTGGTCCAGCTCTTCCGCGACCAGGGCCAGCCGATCCGCCGCCGACGTGGACACGAAGCCCTGTCCCCGCTTCTCGAAGAGCGGCAGGCCCAGATCGCCGGACAATCGTTCGATCCGGCGCGAGACCGTTGCCACGTTGGTGTCCAAGTATCGTGCCGCCGACGACATCGTTCCGTGGCGCTTCATCGCAAGGACGAATTTCAGATCGTCCCAGTTCTCCATCTCCATGACACCCTCCTCGGGTGAGGGGTCTGTCCCTTGGGACACTGACCTATCAGGCCATTTTTATGCGCCTGCAGATCCGCTATTGCAACGGTTGGGTACAACTTTACGGAGAACTGTGAATTTCGTTTACACGCCCTGTTGGGTGGCGGTTACGTCTTTGGCGTCTGGTCGGCCGGGTCCTCTGCGTCGATGTCATCGCCTTGGTCGGCGATCCGGGCGACCGACACGACCTTCTCGCCCTCGCGGGTCGCGAACACCCGGACACCGCCCGCGCTGCGCGACCGGAAGCTGATCCCGTCCACCGTCGTGCGGATGGATTGACCGGTCGATGTGGCGAGCATGAGCTGATCATCCATCTCGACGGGGAAGGCCGCCACGATGGGCCCGCCGCGGGCCGCCTTGTCCTGGGCGCCGACGCCCATGCCGCCCCGGCCGCGGACCGGATAGTCGTGGGAGGAGGAGAGCTTGCCCGCCCCGTTCTCGGTCAGCGTCACGATCAGATCCTCGGCCGCCGACATTTCGGCGTAGCGATCCTGCGGCAGGGCGGCATTGGCGTCGCCCTCGTCGTCGCTCTCCATCTCGGCGTCGTCGGCGAGACCAGCCATGGCGCGGCGCATCTTCAGGTAGGCGGCGCGCTCATCCGCGGTGGCGTCGAAATGGCGGAGGATGGCCATTGAGACCACCGCGTCGTCCTCGCCCAGCCTGATGCCGCGTACGCCGGTCGAGGCGCGGGAGTTGAAGACCCGCACATCCGTCGCCGGGAAACGGATCGCCCGGCCGGACCGGGTGACAAGGAAGACGTCGTCTTCGTTCGACGCGATCCGCGCGTTGATGAGGCTCCAGCCGTCGGTCTCGCCCTCGAACTTCATGGCGATCTTGCCGTTGCGCATCACATTGGCGAAATCCGACAGGCGGTTGCGACGGACCGTGCCCTTATCGGTCGCGAAGACGACCTGCAATTCGTCCCAATGATCCTCGTCCCGGTCGATGGGCAGGATCGCGGCGATGCCGGTGCCCGTCTGGATCGGCAGGAGGTTGACCAGGGCCTTGCCCTTGGCCGTCCGCCCGCCCTGGGGCAGGCGCCACGTCTTCAGCTTGTAGACCATCCCGTCGGTGGTGAAGAACAGCAGCGGCGTGTGGGTATTGGCCACGAAGAGGGTCGTGACCACGTCCTCCTCCTTCGTCGCCATCCCGGCCGTGCCCTTGCCGCCGCGCTTCTGGGCGCGGAACTCGGCCAGCGGCGTGCGCTTGGCATAGCCCGAGGCGGTGATGGTGACGACCATGTCCTCGCGCTCGATAAGGTCCTCGTCCTCCATGTCGCCGGACCAATCGGTGATCTCGGTCCGGCGGGGGACGGCGAACTGGTCGCGCACCTCGCGCAGCTCGTCCGAGATGATCGACAAGATCCGCGCGCGGCTGCCCAGGATATCCAGGTAGTCCTTGATCTTGGTGGCCAGCGCTTCCAGCTCGTCGGTAACTTCCTTGACGCCCAACTGCGTCAGGCGTTGCAGGCGCAACTCCAAGATCGCCCGCGCCTGACGTTCCGACAGGTTGTAGGTCCCGTCCTCGTTCGGCTTATGGGTGGGGTCGTCGATCAACTCGATATAGGGCAGGATGTCGCCCGCGGGCCAGCGCCGCTCCATCAGCTTCTGGCGCGCCTCGGCGGCGTCGGCCGAGGCGCGGATGGTGGCGACGACCACGTCCACATTGGTGACCGCGACCGCCAAACCGCAGAGCACATGGGACCGGTCCCGCGCCTCGTTCAGCAGGTAGGCGGTGCGGCGGGCGACGACCTCTTCCCGGAACTCCAGGAAGGCTGTCAGGAAGCGGCGGAGCGTCAATTGCTCCGGCCGGCCACCGTTCAGGGCCAGCATGTTGCAGGGGAAGGACGATTGCATCGGCGTGAACCGGAACAACTGGTTCAGCACCACGTCCGGCGTCGCGTCGCGCTTCAGCTCGACCACCACGCGAACGCCGACCCGGTCGGATTCGTCCTGGACGTGGGCGATGCCTTCGATCCGCTTCTCTTTCGCGGCGTCGGCGATCCGCTCGATCATGGTGGCCTTGTTCACCTGATACGGGATCTCGTCCACGACGATGGCGAAGCGGTCCTTGCGGATTTCCTCGACCCGCGTCTTGGAGCGCATGATGACCGAGCCGCGACCTTCCAGATAGGCCTTTCGGATGCCGCTGCGGCCGAGGATGATGCCGCCGGTGGGGAAGTCGGGGCCGGGGACGATCTCCATGATGGCTTCGTCCGAAGCATCCGGATTGTCGATCAGATGGAGGCAGGCATCGACCACTTCGCCCAGATTGTGCGGCGGGATATTGGTGGCCATGCCGACGGCGATGCCGCCCGCGCCGTTGACCAGCATGTTGGGGAAGCGGGCGGGCAGGACGGTGGGCTCCAGATCCTTGCCGTCGTAGTTCGGCTGGAAGTCGACCGTGTCCTTGTCGATATCCGCCAGCAGCGAAGCGGCGGGCTTGTCCATGCGCACTTCGGTATAGCGCATGGCCGCCGGGTTATCGCCGTCCATGGACCCGAAATTGCCCTGCCCATCCAGCAGCGGCAGCGACATGGAGAAGTCCTGCGCCATCCGCACCAGCGCCTCGTAGATCGCTGAATCGCCATGGGGGTGGTACTTCCCCATCACGTCGCCCACGGGCCGGGCCGACTTGCGATAGGCCTTGTCGTGTTCCCCGTCTCGTGCATCGCGTAGAGGATGCGGCGGTGCACCGGCTTCAACCCGTCCCGCAGATCGGGGATCGCGCGGGAGATGATGACCGACATGGCGTAGTCCAGGAAGGACGTCCGCATCTCGTCCACGATGGCCACGCTGGGGCCGTCATGGGCCATGGGCACCCGGGGCCGCTCGTCGCCGTTGTCGGGATTTTGAGGATCGTCGCTCATCCGAATCTCCGCCCTGTTGAGGGTCCATATCTTGTCTGCGCGCTGTCTATCACCCCCTTCATATGGGCTCAACGCGTTGTGGCAAAAACCCTCGGCAGCCACACGTTCAGAGTGCCAACATTCTGTTTTAATTGACTAGAAACGAATCTGCGGCATCGTGAAAGGGTGTAAAACCAGAACGGAGCAATCGAAATGCCCCAGGATGTTACCGAGACCGAGCTGATGTTGAAGGGTTACGGGCTGACCACGGCCGAGATGTATTACCACATGCCGGACCATCCCCATGTGCTGAACACCTTCATCTGGCAGGATTACGATCTGGCGCCGGATCACCCCCGGCTGTTCAAGTTCATCGAATATTGGGGCGAGGAGATCGAGGGCCCGCTCCATTCCGTCCGCTTCAGTCACCGCAAGATGATCGCGCCCGGCGAATGGCGGAGCGTCGTGGGGGAGTTCACGATTCATTAACAATTACAGATGGTTGAGGTAAGGTATTGACAGGAAAGGGTTGCCAATTGGCAATCCGGCCGCGCTGGCTGGCGGGTCACGACCGATGGGGCCCTCAGGCGGTAATCGCGGGGGCCGTGCGCCGCCGGATCGACAGCAGCCACATCGCCGCGAGGCCGAGCGAGATCACCCCGTTCCACCCCGCCATCGTCAGCCCGATCTGCCAG
>JBCCCB010000142.1:0-10056 GCA_039033775.1 Pseudomonadota bacterium
GACCCGCATTTCGAGACCGCCATCTCCGATCTGGAGGTCGAGAATATCGAGACCCCCGGCCATATGTGGCACTTCAAATACCCGCTCGCCGGCGGCGCGACCTACGACTACGTCGAGAAGGACGAGGACGGAACCGTCCTCTTCACCGAGACCCGCGATTACATCTCCATCGCCACCACCCGGCCCGAGACGATGCTGGGCGACGGCGCCGTCGCCGTTCATCCGTCGGATGAACGCTACGCCCCCATCGTCGGCCAACTCTGCGAAATTCCCGTCGGCCCCAAGGACCACCGCCGCCTGATCCCGATCATCACCGACGAGTATCCCGATCCCGCCTTCGGCTCCGGCGCGGTCAAGATCACCGGCGCCCACGATTTCAACGACTACGACGTCGCCAAGCGCGGCGATATCCCCTGCTACCGCCTGATGGACACCAAGGCGGCGATGCGCGCCGACGGCGCGCCCTATGCCAAGGCGGCGGCGACGGCCCAACGCGCGGCCGAAGCCTGGCTCATCCGACACGGCCACCGCGCCGCGCCCGATGGCTGGACCGATCCCGGACCGCTCTCCGAGGCCGAGACCGACGCCCTCAACCTCGTCCCCGACCATCTCCGTGGCCTTGATCGCTTCGAGGCCCGCGCCAAGGTGGTGGACGAGATCACCGCCGAGGGCCTCGCCGTCATGGTCCCCGCCACCGACCCGCGCCTGGGCGCCACATCGGCAGGTAGGGTGGGTGAAAACCCACCGCTCGACGCCTCCGAAGGCGGCGAGGTCCGGACGGAAGACCCCGCCCTCGTCCCCCTGGTTGAACCGAAGCCCATCATGCAGCCCCATGGCGACCGCTCGAAGGTCGTCATCGAGCCGATGCTGACCGACCAATGGTTCGTCGATACCGACCAGATCGTCGGCCCCGCCATCGAGGCGGTCGAGACCGGCGCCGTCCGCATCCTCCCGGAGGCGGACAAGAAGGTCTACTTCCACTGGCTCCGCAACATCGAGCCCTGGTGCATCTCAAGGCAGTTGTGGTGGGGGCATCGGATCCCGGTTTGGTACTTTCCCGGTCGCAATCCTGACGGCTCTGCTGGTAACACGGATGGCTCATCGCAGGATGCCCTAACGATTTGTGCGGCCAGCTTCGCCGACGCCGAGCGGATCGCCAAAGAACGTTTTGGTGCTGACGAAGTTATCGAGATTCCCGCTGACTTCACGCTCGCAAAAAACAATCCGATGGACGCATACCTGACGAACGCGCTCATGGAAGCGAGCGTCGAGGAATTTCAGAAGAACGAGGAACGGAAGACCGGAAAGCGGCTAACAGAAGCGAAACTCAGCGAGATCGGCGCGCGCAGGATGGTGGCCTACCGCGACCCCGACGTCCTCGACACCTGGTTCTCCTCGGGCCTTTGGCCCCTCGGCACGCTCGGCTGGCCCGACGACACGGAAGAACTCGCCAAGTACTTCCCGACTTCGGTCCTGATCACCGGCTTCGATATCCTGTTCTTCTGGGTCGCCCGGATGATGATGATGCAGACCTCCGTCTTGCCTCAAGATACCCCCCTTGAAGCACGGATTCCTTTCAAAGACGTTTACGTCCACGCCCTCGTCCGCGACGAGAAGGGCAAGAAGATGTCGAAAAGTCTCGGCAACGTCCTCGACCCGCTCGACCTGATCGACGAATACGGCGCCGACGCCGTCCGCTTCACGCTGGCCGCCATGGCCGCCATGGGCCGCGACCTGAAGCTGTCCACCCAACGGATCGCGGGCTACCGCAACTTCGGCACCAAGCTCTGGAACGCGGTCCGCTTCGCGGAAATGAACGGCGTCCAATTCCGTACAACTTGTGAAACCGGCTCCGAAAACATACCCCAACTTGTGAAGATTACCCTCAATCGCTGGATCATCGGCGAAACCGCCCGCTGCCGGGAGGAGGTCGACGCCGCCCTCGCCGCCTACCGTTTCGACGATGCCGCGAATGCGCTTTACCGTTTCGTCTGGAACGTCGTCTGCGACTGGTATGTCGAGTTCTCCAAACCCCTCCTCCAGGGCGAAGACGCTGAAATCAAAGCGGAAACCCAGGCCGTTACCGGCTGGGTCCTGGAACAGTGCATGACGCTCCTGCACCCGTTCATGCCCTTCGTGACCGAGGAACTTTGGTCCGTCACCGGCCATGACGGCATGCTCGTTCACGGCACTTGGCCCGAGAACATCACCTCGGAAGCCATTGATAAAAAATCAGAAACAGAAATCAACTGGGTCGTCGGATTCATCGAATCCATCCGCTCCGCCCGGGCTCAGATGAACGTTCCCGCTGGCGCCACGATCCCCGTCATCGCCGTCGAATGGGACGACGCGGCGCGCGACGCCGCGACCAAGAACTTGTCTTTGATTCAAAGACTTGCCCGTATCGACACCATCACCGACGGCACCGCGCCCAAAGGCGCCATCGCCGTCACCTCGGGCGGCGGCCGCTTCGCATTGCCGCTGGGCGACGTGATCGACGTCGCGCAGGAACGCGCCCGGCTGGAGAAGTCGATGGCGAAACTCGAAAAAGAAATCAAGGGGTTAGAGGGACGCACCAAGAACCCCAACTTCGCCGCCTCGGCCCCGCCCGAGGTGGTCGAGGAAACCAAGGCCAACCTCGCCGCGCGCCAGGACGAAGCCGCCGCGATCCAAGCGGCGCTCGACAGCTTAGCCGAGCTGGAATGAGCTTCAACATATTGATAATTGGCCAGAAAGGCCGCCTGACCCACGAAGCTGCCCTGTTCGCCACGACCCTCCGCCACGCCGCCCCACGCTGGTCCGGGCGCCTGATCGTCGCCGAGCCGCAGCCCGGTCCCCGCTGGCCCGACGACCCGCGCATGCCCGACAGCCCGCAACGCGCGCTGCTCGAAGCGCTGGGTGCGGAGATAACACCGTTTAAAAACAACTACTTCGGAAGCTACTATCCCCAGGGTAACAAGATCGAGGCCCTGGGCGCGATGCCGGACGGCCCTTTCCTGTTCTTCGACACCGATACTGTGATCACAGGCGAATTGACGGACCTGGAGATCGACTTTTCTCGCCCCGCCGCCTCCATGAAGCGCGAAGGAACCTGGCCGGAGATCGAAATTTATGGTCCTGGTTACAATGATATATGGGGCGTTCTTCATGCAAGACGCGGCGGCCGGCTCGAAGACACGCTCGACCTGGACTGGCCCGACGAACATTGGCGCCGCTATCTCTATTTCAACGCGGGCTGGTTCTTCGGCGCCGATCCCAAGGCCTTCCACCGCGCGTTCTTGGAAGCCGCCCTGATGGTCCGCGACGATCCTCCGGAAGAAATCCAATGCCAACAACTGGATCCATGGCTCGACCAAGTCGCGCTGCCCCTTGCGATCCACGAACTTGGCGGCGGTCGGCCGGGCGGAAAGGGCGGCATCGCCGATGGCGTCTTCGACGGATCCCACAGCTTCCACTACCGCTTCCTGCCGCTGATGTACGCAACGGCCCCCGACCATGTGATCACAAAAATCGAGGCGGCCGCGCAGCCCAACAAGATCAAGAAGGTCTTGAAGGATTACGAGCCGTTCAAGAGATTTCTCTTTCAGAACAAGGGCGCGAAGGCCCGCGCCTTGTTCGACAGGACTGACCTGCCCCGCAAGGAACAGGCGATCCGAAACCGGCTGAAGCGCGAAGGGCTCTGGCTGCGGTGAGACACGCCCCGGACTAGAAGTTCGACAGGCTCGAATTGGCGGCCGCGGCGTAGCGGTCCAGCACCGCTTCCCACATATCCGGCTGACCGCCCCCATGGCGCAGCGTCACCCGGGTCCCGGCCGAGCCGGCCCGGAACGCCACTTCGATCCGCTCGGTCGTCCCCAAGGTCCAATCCAGAACCAGACGCGACGGCGGGTCGAGCGCCCGGATCGTGGCCCAACCGCCGATCTTTCCGTCGGCCAGGGTTTCGCGCAACATGCCGCCCGATCGCTGATCCAGCGATACCGTTTGCGGCAAGGCCCCGTCCTGCCGGGCGGACAGGGAGACGCGCGCGACGGGCCACCAGACGGACAAATCGTCCCAGAACAGGGTCCAGGCTTCGTGGAGGGTCAGACGGGTGTCGCGTCCGGTTTCCTCGCCGTCGGCGGCATCGGCGGCTTGCAGGGCGCCCAGCCAATCGACCAAGTCCGACGCCCCGCCCGGCGCCAAGGAATACAGGTTCCGCGTCCCCTGCCGGTCCATGGTCACCAGCCCCGCATCCAGGCAGACCTTCAAATGCTGCGACACGGCCGGGCGTGTGACGGGAAGCCCTTCGGCAATGCGTCCCACGGGTTTCGGACCGTCGCGCAAGCGGTCCAGAACCGCGCGTCGGGTCGGATCGGCCAGCGCCGTCAGAATTGTCTCATAGCCCATTCCTTTCCTATCCATAGCCGTCGCGAGGGGGTCAACGGCCCGCCGCCGCATGGCGTCAGACCGGCCAGTCCCCGCCATGGCTTGCGGCCCCCGGATGGGCACCATAGGTTCGCCCGGACGCCCCCTACGACAGGCGGAGGGGGACGAGATGAGGCAGCGGCAATGCGCGATCCAGTCGAACACTTTCAGAACAACCTCGTGCCCATGGTGGTCGAACAGACATCGCGGGGCGAGCGGGCCTACGACATCTTCTCGCGCCTTCTCAAGGAGCGGATCGTCTTCATTAACGGCCCGATCCACAGCGGCATGACCCATCTCGTCGTCGCCCAGCTTCTCCACCTCGAAGCGGAGAACCCGACGAAGGAAATCAGCATGTACATCAACTGCCCCGGCGGCGAGGTGACGTCGGGCATGTCGATCTATGACACGATGCAGTACATCCGCCCGAAGGTGTCCACGTTGGTCTGCGGCATGGCGGCCTCCATGGGGTCGGTCATCGCCGTTGGTGGCGAGACGGGGATGCGCTTCGCGCTGCCCAACGCCGAGATCATGATCCACCAGCCGTCGGGCGGATCACAAGGCGTGGCCGCCGACATCCTGATATCCGCGCGGCATATCGAACAGACGCGTGAGAAGCTCTACCAGCTCTACGTCAAACATACCGGACAGGACTACGAGACGGTCCAGAAGGCGCTTGATCGCGACAAGTGGATGACGCCGCAGGAGGCGAAGGATTGGGGCCATATCGATGAAATCGTCGAAAGCCGCGCCGCCCCCGATGAAGACGGCGGCGCGAGTTGACGGGCGATCAACCCAAAGGAGACGGACCTTCGGAACAGTCCCGCAAGGTCCGTCAAATTCGATACATTCGTGCAACGGCGGCCAGGCTTCCCAAGGGGCGCCATGGGGTTTTACCCATTGTGACCCGGCCGGGATCTGCCTAGGCTCCGGCGCAGACATGGACTTATGAATGCGGGACGACAGGTCCCGTGGCCCATCGGTATCGAGGCATGGGCCAAGGAGGGCAGGTATGGCCGACAATTCCAGCAGCGGCGACGGCAAGAACACGCTTTATTGCAGCTTCTGCGGTAAGTCGCAGCATGAGGTCCGCAAGCTGATCGCAGGGCCGACGGTGTTCATCTGCGACGAATGCGTCGAGCTGTGCATGGATATCATCCGCGAAGAGACGAAGGCCGCCGGCCTGAAGACCTCCGACGGCACGCCGACGCCGCGCGAAATCTGCGATGTGCTGGACGATTACGTGATCGGGCAGGAACACGCGAAGCGGGTGCTCTCGGTCGCGGTCCACAACCACTATAAGCGCCTTGATCATGCCGGGAAGTCCGACATCGAGCTGGCGAAATCCAATATCATGCTGATCGGCCCCACCGGCTGCGGCAAGACGCTGCTGGCCCAGACGCTCGCGCGGATCCTGGACGTGCCGTTCACCATGGCCGACGCCACCACGCTGACCGAGGCCGGGTATGTGGGCGAGGATGTCGAGAACATCATCCTCAAGCTGCTCCAGGCGTCGGAATACAATGTCGAACGGGCCCAGCGCGGCATCGTCTATATCGACGAGGTCGATAAGATCACCCGCAAGTCCGACAACCCCTCGATCACACGGGACGTCTCGGGCGAGGGCGTGCAGCAGGCGCTTCTGAAGATCATGGAGGGCACCGTCGCCTCCGTGCCGCCCCAGGGCGGGCGCAAGCATCCCCAGCAGGAGTTTTTGCAAGTCGATACCACGAACATCCTGTTCGTCTGCGGCGGGGCGTTTGCCGGTCTCGACAAGATCATCGCGCAGCGCGGCAAGGGCTCGTCCATGGGCTTCGGTGCCGACGTGAAGGCGCCCGATGAAAAGACCGTGGGCGAAGCCTTCAAGGAGTTGGAGCCGGAGGATTTGCTGAAGTTCGGCCTGATCCCGGAATTCGTCGGCCGCCTGCCGGTCATCGCGACCCTGACCGATCTGGACAAGGACGCGCTGGTCATCATCCTGACCCAGCCGAAGAACGCCCTGGTCAAGCAGTACCAGCGCCTGTTCGAGTTGGAGGGCGTGCAACTGACCTTCACGGACGACGCCCTGGACGCCATCGCCCAACGGGCCATCGAACGGAAGACGGGCGCCCGTGGCCTGCGCTCGATCATGGAGGACATCCTGCTGGACACCATGTTCGAGCTGCCCGGGATGGACACGGTCGACGAGGTCGTCGTCAACGAAGAGGCCGTGCGCCGCGAGGTGAAGCCGCTTCTGATCCATTCCGAGAAGGCCGAGGAGAATGCGAGCGCCTGAGATGCGCCGCATCTCGTCGGGTGGGCCGTGGGAACGCCGCGTCGGCTATAGCCGCGCGGTGGTTCACAATGGGATGGTGCACGTGTCCGGCACCGTTGCCCAGGGCAATGAGATCCCCGAAGACGTTGTCGAGCAATGCCAATCGGCCCTGGCGGTGATCGGCAAGGCCCTGGCCGCCGCCGGGACGGATTTCAGCCACGCCGTCCGCGTCCGCTACATCCTGCCCGACCCCGCCGATTTCGAGCCGTGCTGGCCCGTGCTGGCCGAGACGTTCGGAGATAATCCGCCCGCCGCGACGATGATGGTCGCCGGTCTGATCGACGACCGGTTCAAGATCGAGATCGAGTTGGACGCGGCCCTGCCGAGCGGGCCGTAAAACCGCGGATCAATTGGCGGTGACGCGCACGTCGTCGATGGCGTAGAATTCGTCGTTCAGGCCATCATTGGCGTCGGATGCCACGCCGAAGCGCAGAGACGATCCGGGATCATCCACGGTGATGGTATAGGTCGCCCGGCTATCGTGCCCGTGGCTTCCCGACCCGACCGGGTCGTTAGTGTAGTGCTGGTCGATGGCGACCGTCACGCCGGGGACATCCGGGCTTTCGACGGTCACCGAACCATGATTGTCCCGATAGATCGACACGGGCGATCCGTTGATCAAGACCGTCGCCGCATCGCCGTCCATATCGTCGGCGGCGATCATATCGAAGCTGATCGTGGCGGATGTGGCGCCGTCGGGCACTTCCAAGTCGATCTCGGCCAGGTCGCCACCGGCCAGTTGCAGCACCTCGCCGAAGCCGGCCACGTCTATGGCGACGCCCGCGCTCCACCCATCCGCGCCGCCGGAGAAGTCGACGTTGAGCAGCGTCTCCAGGAATGCGAACCGGGTTTGGATGATATCGCTGCGCAGGGTGGCGTCGATGTCGGACGATACGTTCTGAACGCCGCCGCGCACGGTCGACATGGTGGCCAGCCCGAGGCCGACCAACGCGGCCGTCAGCACGACCCAGTCGACGGTCACGGCCCCGTCTTCGGAGCGGAGGAATTGGCCCAAGGAGGTGGATCGAATGAACATGGGACGAATTAACCCGTTAACTCTGACCGAAATGGGACTGCTCTGCGCCAGGGGCGGTGTGTAAATGGGGCTCAATTCCTTCCTAGAGATCGGAGAAAACGGCTCTAGTTGCCCGTTTATGGACGATGCCGCATCCCTGCCACTTGACACCCCCGATCTGACCTTTCCCCCGACTCGGGAGGCGGCGCTGGACCGGCTGCGCGGCTTCGTGCCCCGATCCGGACGGGACTACGCCGCCAAGCGCAATCACGATCTGCCGGGGCATCCTCATGTCTCGACCTTGTCACCCTATCTGCGGCACCGCGCCATCAGCGAGGCCGAGGTGGCCCGCGCCGTCCTGGATCGCTTCGCGCCGTCCACAGCCGAGAAGTTCCTGCAGGAGGTGCTATGGCGGACCTATTTCAAGGGCTGGCTGGAACGGCGGCCTCAGATTTGGGACGCCTATCTGCAGGGGCTGAACCAGGCCCGCAACCGGCTGGCAACCGAAGCCGGTCTGCGCCGGGATTGGGAAGCTGCCTGCGAGGGCCGGACCGGGATAGGGCCGTTCGACCATTGGGCGGCGGAATTGGTGCGGACCGGCTATCTGCACAACCACGCGCGGATGTGGTTCGCCTCGATCTGGATGCACACGCTGCGGCTGCCTTGGGAATTGGGGGCCGACTTCTTTCTGCGGCACCTGTTGGATGGCGACCCCGCGTCGAACACGCTGAGCTGGCGGTGGGTGGGCGGCCTGCACACACGCGGCAAAGTCTATGCCGCCCGCGCGTCCAATATCGGCAAATATACCGGCGGCCGCTTCGATACCTGGTCGCTGTCGCACAAGCTGGCGCGGCCCGACGACATCCGACCGCTGGACGGCCCGGCCCATCCCGACCCGCGACCGGCGCCCGGCGACGTCCCCCTGCCGACCGGCAGGGTCGGCCTGCTGCTGCATGAAGACGACCTGCACCCCGCCTTCCTGACCGCGCGGGGGCTGGAGCCCGCCGACACGGCGGTTCTGACAGCCACCGCCGGGCGTTCACCGCTGCAGGTGTCCGGTGCCGTTCACCGTTTCACCCAGGCCCTGGCCGAAGATGCCCTGGCCCGGTGGCACGGGACCGGGCCGGTGACCGACAATGCAACCGAGATCGAGACATGGGCCAAGGGCTTCGACCATCTGGTCACGCCCTATGCGCCGGTCGGCCCCCTGCGCACACAGCTGGACAAGTCCGATCTGCGGACCCTGCGCCCGATCCGCGACTGGGACAGCACGGCCTGGGCCCATACGACGGCGGGGTTCTTCAAAGTGAAGGCCAAGATGGCGGCGATCTTGGAAACCGTGCCGGGCGATCTGGGGTGATGCCATTCGGCCACAGGCTTCACAGACGCCGAAGGCTGCGCTAACCTCTTTTCAAGGCAGGGCCGATCAACGGCTCGCCAGGGCACAGAGCAGAGCACGGGGCATAGGACAGTGCGACAGGCAACCATCGGGGCGCATGCGCCCACTTCCACCATTCGTTTTCTCTGCGGCGCGGCCGCGATCGCGCTTTTGGCGGGGTGCCAGTCGGGCCCGCTCGCCAATATCGGGGGGGGCGACACAACGCGAGCCACGCCCTTCGGCAGCAGCGTCCAATTGATCGAGCGCGATGTAGAGGCGCCCGAGGTCTTCCGCGCGCAAGATCGCGCGCTCTGGGACGGCCGCCCCAGCCTGGGTGGCGTCTGGGTCGCCGCGCCCGATGTCCGCGACCCGGAACGGGTCATCATCCGCAACGAGGAAAACGGCAAGTTCGTCATCGGCGCCTTGTTCAATCGCGAACGGGCCAACCCGGGTCCGACCTTGCAGCTGTCGTCGGATGCCGCTGTCGCGCTGGGCGTGATCGCCGGTGCCCCGACATCCATCGACGTCGTGGCCCTGCGCCGCGAAGAAGTCCCCGACCCCACCGCCGCCCCCGCCGCCAGTGCCCCCGTGGCCCTGGACGACGCAACCGCCGAGCCGCTGGCCGAGGAGATCGTCCAGGCCGAGCCGCTGGAGACGACCGACCTGATCGAGACCGCGACGGCTGCCCTGGACGCCCCGGTCGACGCCAGCCCGCAGGCCGATCTGGCCAGTGCCTCGGCCGCGGGATCCGACTTGGTGACCGAAGCGGGCGCCGAGCTGAACGATGCCACGATCGCCGCTCCGGCGGCGGCGCCTCGTGGCAACTTCCTGCAGCGCCTGTTCCGTCGCAACCGTGGCCAGGCGGCCGCAACCGATCTGCCGGAAGACCCCACGGGTCTGAACACGCCACTGGGCGGCACCATCGCCGAGGCCCCATTGGCCACC
>JBCCCB010000143.1:0-9994 GCA_039033775.1 Pseudomonadota bacterium
GACCACCCGGCCCCCGCCGATGACCCCTTTGCCGAGGCCATCGAGTGACCCCCGTCAGCCCCTGGCCCGTCCTGGGCACAAGCCCAGGACCGCCTCCAGTCGACTGGAGGCCCGCTGCGCGTCGACGCACGGCCAAACGGGCGTTCAGGCCCGTTTCCACCTCCGATCCACGTCCGACACAGATCAAACGTGGATCAGACGCGGATCAGACGTCTATTTTCCTCCGAATGCTCCGCCCATGCTCGCCCTCCTGACCCGCGACCTGCGCCTCGCCATCCGCGCCGGCGGCGGCTTCGGCCTGGGCCTGGCCTTCTTCCTGATCCTCGCCACCCTCGTCCCCCTGGCCGTCGGTCCCCAGCCCGATCGCCTGGCCCCGATCGCGCCCGGCATTCTCTGGTTCGGCGCGCTGCTGGCCTGCCTTCTGAGCCTCGACCGCCTCTTCGCCCTCGATGCCGAGGACGGATCGCTCGACCTGCTCGCCACCGCCCCCATCCCGCTGGAGGCCGTCGCGGCCACCAAGGCCCTGGCCCACTGGATCACCACCGGCCTGCCCCTGACCCTGGCCGCGCCGGCCCTCTCCCTCCTCCTCTTCCTCCCGGCCCAAGCCCTCCCCTGGCTAACCCTCTCGCTCCTGATCGGCACGCCGGCCCTCTCCTGGATCGGCACGTTCGGCGCAGCCCTGACCGTCGGCCTCAAACGCGGCTCCCTGCTCCTGTCGCTCCTGGTCCTGCCCCTCTACATCCCCACCCTCGTCTTCGGGGCCGAGATCACCCGCCGCGGCGCCGAAGGTCTTTCAACCGCCACCCCCCTCGCCCTCCTGGCGGCGATCACCCTGGGCTGCGTGGCGGTGCTGCCTTTCGCCTCGGCGGCTGCCCTTCGCGTCAACCTGCGCTGACCGCCACTCCCCCGGTCAACTCACCCAGCTGCCGCGACCTCGCCCATGAGCCACGTTTCGAACCGCCGCACCTTGGCCGGCGGACGACGGCCCTCGGGCGCGCAAAGCCAATACGCGCTCCCATCCCGGCAGATCAGGTCGAATGGTTGGACCAACAGGCCCATCTCAATCTCGGCCCGGAAAAGAGCCGGCGCCAAGATGGCGACGCCTTGTCCCGCCATGGCGGCCTGGGCCTCCATCACCTGGGCGCCCACCGGGGCCCCCTGGTGACCGGCCATGTCGGCAATCTTCAAGCCGACCGCCGAGCACCAGCGGCGCCACCACGGATCCCCCGGCGACAGGATCGGCAGATCGAGCAGGTCCTCTGGCTGTGTCAGCCGCCCAACCGACCGCGCCAAACCGGGGCTGAGCATCGGCGTGAACGCCATGTCCAGGAGCTTCCGGCTGGTCACGCCGGGCCAGTCGCCGCGCCCGCCACGGATCGCAAGATCGAAATCCGAGCGCGGCAGGTCCACCACCCCTTCGCTCATCTCAACCCGCACGGCGAGATCGGGATTTGCGATCTGAAATCCACCCAGCCGCCGGCCGAGGAACGTCGTGGCGAAGGTGGGGATCACGCTGATGGCCAACATCTCCTCCGCCGCGCCCCGCACGGCCGCATAGGCCTCGGCGATCGTGTCAAACGCACCGCCCAACCGGGCCGCGAACGCGGCGCCCTCATGGGTCGGCACCACCCCACGGGCCTGTCTCTGGAAGAGCGGCGCGCCCACCCGCTCCTCCAAGACCTTGACCTGATAGCTTACCGCCGCCTGGGTCATGCCCAATTCCTCGGCCGCGCGCGTGAAGGTCCCGTGGCGGGCGGCGGCCTCGAAGACGCGGATCGCGGCGAGCGGTGGCAGGGCGGAGCGGGACATCCATCAAACCAGCTTATGAGTGCATATCGATCTTCCGTTGGTGCTAGCGCGCCGTGGCGGGCATGACAATCACCGTCATCCACCCTTGCCTGGAGATCTACGGAATGATCCGTTTCAATCAGATAACCCGCTCGTTCAGGGCCTTATGGGCCCGAGCCAAGAGACGCCCGCCCTATCTGGCCAGCGACATTTCCGATCTGGACCATCTGCCGGCCCGCCTCCGCCGTGACATTGGCCTCATTGATGTCGACCCCACGCGGCACTGCCCCGGCGGCCCGTGCTGGCCCTAACCGTTCCGCAACCGGACACGACCCCATGCCAATCCTCCCCGCCCCCGTCGCCGCCTATCTGGCGGCCTATAATACCCGCGATGTTCCCGCGATGCTCGCCGGCCTGGACCGGGACATCACGTTCCAGGACCTGGCCGGCGATTGCGTGACCGCCGAGGCCACCGGCCTCGCGGCCTTCGAAGAGTTGGCCCGCGCTGGCGTCGCCGCCTTCGCCACGCGCCACCAAGCAGTGCGTCATGCGATCACCGTCGCGGACACGACCCTGGCCGAGATCGACTTCACCGGAACCTTGCGCATCGACCTGCCGGGCCTCGGCGCCGCCGGCGAGACCGTGAACATCTCCGGCGCCACGCTCTTCCGGCTGGCTGGCGGCAAGATCACCCGGATCGTGGACCAACATCCCTGAGGACGCGCACCGCTCACCTCTCCGTGATTGCCAACCCTCTTGCGGCATCCTCGCGCACCGCATCGGCTTGTGGCCGCGCCACGGGCCGCATACCTTCCGCGCCATGTCGTTCTGGGAATTCGCCAACCCCCGTCTCTTCATGGCCTGGACCGGCCGCGCGCTGCCGTGGGTCTGGGTGCTGGCGGCTGGGCTCTGCGGCGTGGGGCTCACCTGGGGCTTCTTCTTCACGCCCGAGGATTTCCGCATGGGGCACTCGGTCAAGATCATCTATATCCACGTCCCCACCGCCTTCATCGCCATCAACGCCTGGTTCATGATGCTGGTGACGTCGCTCATCTGGCTGATCCGTCGGCACCATGTCTCGGCCCTCGCTGCCCGGGCGGCAGCGCCCATCGGTCTGATCATGACGGCGGCCGCGCTGGCCACCGGGGCGATCTGGGGCAAGCCCATGTGGGGCACCTATTGGGAATGGGACCCGCGGCTGACGTCGTTCCTGATCCTCGGACTCTTCTACCTGGGCTACATCGCGCTCTGGTCGGCCATCGAGGACCGGGACCAGGCCGCCGACCTGACCTCCATCCTCTGCCTGGTGGGCACGGTCTTCGCCGTGCTCAGCCGCTACGCCGCGCAGTTCTGGAACCAGGGCCTGCACCAGGGCGCGTCGCTCTCGCTCGACGCCGAAGAAAACATCTCCGACGTGTTCTGGCTCCCCCTCGTGATCACCCTCGCCGGCTTCGTCGTCCTCTTCGTCGCGCTCGTCCTTTTGCGCACGCGCACCGAAATCCGCCGCCGCCGCCTCCACGCCCTCTCGCTCCGGACCCGCCTCGCATGACCTGGCTCGGCCAATACGCCTTCGACATCCTGCTGGCCTACGCGATCACCGGCGCGCTGATCGTCGGCCTGATCGTGCAATCCATCCTGGCGGCCCGCGCCGCCCGCCGCGCGTTGGCGGAGGAGGAGCGATGAACTGGATCGCCCTCGCGCCCATCGGCCTCTTCGCGGCGCTGGGCGGGTTTTTCCTGGCCGCCAACCTGCGCGACGTCGAGACCCGGGACACCCTGCCCTCCACCTTCGAGGGGCGCGCGGCGCCAGCCATGACGCTGACCGAGCTGCCGGGCAAAACGCCGTTCACCCAAGAGATGCTGACCGATGGCGAGGTCAAGCTGGTGAATTTCTGGGCGTCCTGGTGCGTGCCGTGCCGGGCCGAGCATCCGCATCTGGCAGAGTTGTCCGAGACGGTCCCGGTCTATGGCATCAACTACAAGGACGCACCCGGCGACGCCCTGGCCTTCCTGGAGGAGTTGGGCGACTTCTATGCCGCCATCGGCGTGGATGGCGACGCGCGCACGGGGATCGACTGGGGTCTCTACGGTGTGCCGGAAACCTTCGTTCTGGCCGGCGACGGCACGGTCATGCTGCGCTTTGCGGGACCGGTGACGGGCTCGGTGGTGGAGGACACCATCGCGCCCGCGCTGGAGGCGGCGCGGGCGAGAAGTAACTAACATTCGATCTGTCTGCCTGGCGTTCATGGAACCTTAGGACGTCACGCTGTTTCTCGGGGCATCAAGACTTCGAGGACCAAATGTCAAAACCGATCCTTTTCGCCGTCCTTCTCCTGACCCTGGCCGGGTGCGCCGTGGATTACCCCGTGACGCCGCAACCGCTCGGCGGCAGCCGCGCCGACGGCTCCGTGATCGTCGGCTTCCAGCACGATGCCTTCCAGGCGCCACGGCCGGATTGGCAGGCCGGCCTGGTTTCGGCGACGAATCGATGTCGGGCCTGGGGCTTTCGGTCCGCCGATCCCTTTGAAGGAACGAACACCCGTTGCGAGCGGTCCGATCTTTACGGGACATGTCTCATGGCGACAGTCACGAAGACCTACCAATGCTTGAATTGACGACGGCCAGATGGTCAGGGCATCTCCTGCCAGAGGACAGTGCCGTCAGGAGTTGAACCGCCAGCCCTTGGCCCGCGCCTGGACCCAATCCCAGCTGGACCGGCACATGTCGGCCAAGTCGTACCGCGCCTCGAAACCCAACTCCTCGCGCGCGCGGGTTGGGTCGGCGTAGAGCTTGGGGACATCCCCGGCGCGCCGTCCGACGATGCGGTAGGGCAGCGTCCGCCCGCTGGCCACCTGATAGGCGGCGTGCATCTCGAGCACCGAAACAGGGTTGCCGGTGCCGATGTTGAGCACATGCCCCCGCCCTTCCATCAGCGCGTCCAGCGACTGCACATGGGCGCGAGCCAGATCCATGACGTGGATGTAGTCGCGCCAGGCCGTCCCATCGGGCGTGTCGTAATCGTCGCCGAAGACCTGCAACTCGTCGAGCTCGCCCAAGGCGACCTTGGCGATGAACGGCATCAGGTTGTTGGGAATGCCGCGCGGGTCCTCGCCGATCAACCCGCTGGGATGGGCGCCGACCGGGTTGAAATAGCGCAGCACGCCCACGGCCCAGGGATCGGCGCGGCCGGCCTGTTCCAGGATCCGTTCGCAGGTCACCTTGGTGAAGGCATAGGGCGAGGTATGCGACAGCGGCATCTCTTCGGTCAGCGGGAAGATCTCCGGCTCGCCATAGACCGTGGCGGTGGACGAGAAGACGATGCGCCGCACCTCTGCCGTCCGCATCGCCTGCAGCAGCGTGATGAGGCCCGAGATATTCGTCTCGAAATAGTCCACCGGCCGCTCGGTGCTCTCACCCACGGCCTTGCGTGCGGCGAAATGGACCACCCCGTCGAACGCATTGGCGGCGAAGACCCGGTCCAGGCAGGCCCGGTCCAGAACCGAGCCGCGGACCAGATCCACGACGTCATCCCCGGTGATCCGCGCGATCCGGTCGATCACCCCCTGCTCCGCGTTGGAAAAATCGTCGAGGATCGTCACATCGTAGCCGGCCTCGCGCAGGGCGACATAGGTATGCGAGCCGATATAACCGGCGCCGCCGGTCAGAAGGATGCGCGGCATGGGAAATGGCCTCGTTGCAATGTTCGCCGCCGTCGATAGTGACCCAGGGGCAGGCGGTAAAGGCTGCGTATGGTCGGCATGCGGACGGCCGGCGGACGCCGCAAACCACGCCCGAAGCGCGGCGGGATCGGCGCAGACCCGTCAGCGCGGCGTGTCTGGATCGCTGTCCCCCGACCGAGCCCGATGGCCGTCGACGACCTCAGGTCGCCGCGCCGGCCAGGAAGCCGTGGACCGCGCTGACGCAGACCGACCCTTCGCCGACCCCGGACGCGACCCGCTTGACCGAGCCTGAGCGGACATCGCCGACGGCGAAGATGCCTGGAACCGATGTGGCGAATGGAGAATCATGCAAGCCCAGCGCGCCGCCGGTTCGCACGAAACCCCGGTCGTCCAATTCGACGCAATCGTCCATCCAGGCCGTGTTCGGAACGGCCCCGATCATGACGAACAGGTTGGGAACGTCCCGCGTTGTCGTCTCGCCCGATTCGCGGTTGCGCCAGGTCACACCGGTCAGCAGACGATCGCCGTCCAGAGCCGTCAGTTCGGTCCTGGTGTGAAGCGTGATGGCGGGCGACCTGTCGATCCGGCTGACGAGGTAATCCGACATGCTGTCCGCCAGTCCCGGCCCGCGCACCAGGACATGGACGTGGCTGGCGTGACGGGACAGGAACACCGCTGCCTGCCCGGCCGAATTGCCGCCGCCCACCACGACGGCCTCGGTTCCCGTGCAGAACTGCGCCTCCAGCGCCGTTGCGGCATAGTGGATGCCCTGCCCCTCGTACCGGTCGTAGCCGTCCAGGTGGTCGAGCTTCCGATAGGTCGCGCCGCAGGCCAGGATGACGGCCCGCGCCCGGATGTCGGCCGCCGCATCGCGTGCGATGCGGAAGATGCCGTCCTGGCCGTGGGAAATCCCGGTGGCCGGGCGGGCGATGGCGAAGATCGCGCCGAATTTCTGCCCCTGGATCCAGGCGCGGCCCGCCAGGGCCTGGCCCGAAATACCGGTGGGGAAGCCCAGATAGTTCTCGATCTTCGACGAGGTGCCCGCCTGCCCGCCCGGCGCCTCGCTTTCGATCACGACGGTATCCAACGCCTCGGACGCGGCATAGACGCAGGCCGACAGGCCGGCCGGGCCCGCACCGACCACGGCCAGATCATGCACCCGGTCGGCGTCGATCTCCTCGGTCAGACCCAAATGGTCGGCCAGTTCCGCAGTTTCGGGATTGGCATAGACATGACCGTCCGCCGTGCGCACGATGGCTGGACAGCGCTCGATGTCGCTCTCGGTGGCAATCTCCGATCCGATGGCGCTTCCACGATCGCGGACGGTGACGGGATAACCGTTGCGGCTTAGGAAGCGGTTGATCCGGATGACGTCCCGATCGTTGGTGTCGCCGATGATGGTGACGCCGGCCTCGGCGTTGCGGATGAAACCCGTTCGGCGCAGGATGAAGGCCCGCATGATGATCTCGCCGATATCCTGCTCGGTCGAGGACATGTGGCGGAAGGCTTCCCGGTTCAGCCGGACCACCTTCGTCGGCCCCTTGGTCCGGCCGTCCACCAGGATCTTCCGGTTGTTGAACAAGTCCAACTCGCCGGTGAACTGGCGGCCGCCGTGAACGGTGATGACCTTGTCAGCGCCGTCGGCCTCCCGGTCGATGATCTCGATGGCGCCCTCGATGACGAGAAAGAAGTCCACGCGCCGCTCGCCCCGCCGAAATAGGACGGTTCCGTCGTCGAGCGTTTCGGTCGGCCCATAGGCCGCCACGCGGCCGATTTGATCTTCGGTCAAGCGCGGGAAAATCTGATCCGTTCGCGCGTAAGGGTCGGGCATGTCACTGGTCGAGACGTCGTCCATCGGCCGGTCTGTCATGAATCTGCTGCCCCTGATCCGAAGTTCTTTGAAACGGTTAGCCTGCACGTCCCAGGAAGGGAACAGACTGCCCGATCGGGCCGACCTTTGGGACGGATAGCTGTTTTGTTGGGCGTGCCGTCCCTTGAGACATTGTTCCCGGTTGCCTGACCCAAGGCGCCATGAAACGGTCTAACCATGTTGATCTTCTTGGAGTCGGCTGCCCCGAAAGGCGGACCGGTCTATGCATATGCGCCGTCTGTCCCACATCTGTCTTACGATATGTCTGTTCGCCCTGGTGTCGACAGGTTCCGCCACAGCCCAGGACAGCTCGCCGCCCGAGGTCGTCGTGGCAACGCCCCTGGTGGATCGAGTGCTGGATTGGGACGAATATACCGGCCGATTCCAGGCCCAGGAATCGGTGACGATCCAGTCGCGCGTTTCCGGCTATCTGGACGCCATTCACTTCGATGACGGGCAATTGGTCGAGGTCGGCGACCTTCTTTTCACCATCGACCAGCGATCCTTCCAACTGGCCGTCCAGCGAAGTCAGGCGCAGTTGGAATCGGCCCAGGCCAGCCTGCAACTGGCCGAAGTGGAACGCGACAGGGCCCAGCAATTGGTCGACCGCAACGTCGGCACCGCGCAGGACCTTGACCGCGCCCGGGCGGAATTCGCGCAGGCCCTGGCCAACGTCGCGCTGGCCGAGGCCGATGTGGCGATCGCCGAGCTGGACCTGGAATTCTCGTCCATCACAGCCCCCGTGCGCGGCCGGATCTCTGCCGCGAACGTGGATGTCGGCGCCTTGATCATCGGCGGACCGGCCGGCGCGACGGAATTGACCGATATCGTGTCGGTCGACCCGATCGACTTCGTCTTTACCGCGTCGGAGGCCGATTTCCTGCGCTATGCCCGATTGAACCAACAGGGCGTCCGGCCGTCGTCGCGGACGGCGCCGAACCGGATCCTGGTCCAATTGATGGACGAAGAGACCTGGGACCGCGAGGGCCGGATGGACTTCGTGGATAATCGCCTGGACCCGAATTCCGGCACGATCCAAGGCCGCGCGCTGTTCGAGAACGAGGATGGCTTCCTGACCCCCGGTGTCTTCGGACGAGCCCGGCTGATCGCCTCGGAAGAATACGACGCCCTGCTGATCCCGGATTCGGCCATCGTGGCCGATCAGGCGCGGTCCATCGTCTATGTGGTGGGCGACGACAACGTGGTCGAGAGCCGTCAGGTCAGCCGCGGGGCCCTGTGGCGTGGACTTCGGGTCGTCACCAGCGGGCTGGAAGAAGGGGACCGGATCGTCATTTCGGGCCTGCAACGGGTGCGGCCGGGTGCCCCGGTGACCCCGCGCGAGGAACCGTTGGTCTTCGCCTCCGCCGAGGAGTGATCGGATGGCCAATTTCGCCCGCTTCTTCGTCTCGCGCCCGGTCTTCGCGATCGTCCTGTCGGTTCTGATCCTGCTGATCGGCGCCGTATCCTACCTGCGCCTGCCCATCGCCGCCTATCCCGAAGTCGTCCCGCCCACGATCCAGGTCACCGCCGCCTATCCGGGCGCATCGGCCGAGACGGTCGCCGACACCGTCGCCACCCCGCTCGAGCAGGAGATCAACGGGGTCGAGGGCATGCTCTACATGCTGTCCCAATCCACCGGCGATGGACGGATGGCGCTGACCATCACGTTCGAGTTGGGGACCGATGTGGACGAAGCCCAAGTGCTGGTCCAGAACCGCGTCGCCATCGCCGAGCCGCGTCTGCCGGAACCCGTGCGGCGGCTGGGTGTGCAGACCCAGCAGAATTCGCCCTCGCTGCTTCTGGTGGTCCACCTGCTGTCGCCCGATGAAAGCCGCGATCAGCTCTATATCTCCAACTACGCCTCGACCCAGATCATCGACCGCCTTCTGCGCATCGACGGGGTGGGTCAGGCGACGGTGTTCGGCGAACGGGCCTATTCGATGCGGATCTGGCTGGACCCCGACCAGATCGCCGCCCGCAACCTCACCGCCGGGGAGGTCGTGGCCGCCCTTCGGGCTAACAACGTGCAAGTCGCGTCCGGGGCGATCAACCAGTTGCCCGTCGAAGACCAGGCCGCATTTCAGCTCAACGTCGAGACCCAGGGCAGGCTTGTCGATCCCGAGCAATTCGAGAACATCGTCATCACCGCGGGCCCGGAGGGCCGCAAGGTCCGCGTCCGCGACATCGCGCGGGTGGAACTGGGCGCCCAGGACTATTCCACGAATGGCTACCTGAACGAGAGCACGGCGCTGCCCATCGGCATCTTCCAGCGCCCGGGCTCGAACGCCCTGGGGACCGCCGATGCCGTCGAGGCCCTCATGGAAGAGGTTTCGGCCGAATTCCCGCCGGGCCTCGACTACACCATCGTCTACAACCCGACCGAATTCATCGAGGAATCCGTCGACGCCGTGATCGTGACCATCGAGGAAGCCGTGCTTCTGGTCGTCTTGGTGGTCCTCGTCTTCCTGCAATCCCGCCCCTGCAGGCAATGGCACCGCGCGAACACCGGCCATATCGAGCCACATTTTGTGATTGAAGTACCACGGCGTTGGCAGAAGAACCTCATCTCCTTCGCCTGCAAGCGTCGCAATCGCCGCTGCAAAAGCCTGATTGCAGCCCGAGGTGATCGCAACCTGATCCGCGCTGATCTCGCCGCC
>JBCCCB010000144.1:0-9982 GCA_039033775.1 Pseudomonadota bacterium
CCTACGAGAAGTTCATCCAACCCGCCTCCCGCTTCCCCCTGGTCGCCGCCTTCGTCGCCAAGTTCGAGGACGGCGTCCGTATCGCCATCACCGGCGCCTCCTCCGACGGCGTCTTCCGCTGGACCGACGCCGAAGACGCCCTCACCGCCAACTGGTCCCCCGACGCGGTGACGGGCCTCTCGACCCCCGATCCATACGGCATGATCGCAGACCTCCACGGCGACGCCCCCTACCGCGCCCATCTGTGCAAAGTCATGACACAACGCGCCGTCAAAGCCGCACGCTGACCGCGCGCCACGATATGGAGGCAGGGCGGTGGTATATAGCGGACGCCCGGCTCAGAGCACGGTCATGCAGGCACAGGTCGCGCCATGGGACACGGCCTGGCTGACGGAGCCGAGGGCAAGCGATCCGACCGCCCCCAATCCGCGCCGGCCGAGTACGATGAGGTCGGCGTCGATCTTCTTGGCCGTCGCCAGCGTGTGCCGCGCCGGATTGCCGCTGCCCAGACTGACGGAGGTCAGGTCCAACCCGTGCTCCGCGGCGAGCCGCTTCGCCTCATCGACGGTATGTTGACCCGCTTCCGCGATCTGGGCCGCGGTCGGCGGGCGATCCAGGGGCGCGACCAGGGCGCCGACGACGATAGAGGGGGTGTCGATCTGTGGGGTATGGCTCAGATGCAACTCAGAGGTCAGCGCCTTTGCCAACTCCGCCGCGCTGGCCAACGCATGACGGGCATGCTCCGAGCCGTCGTAGGAAACCAGGATTTTCTGGAACATCGGACCTCCCCTTCGGTTTGAGAGGGCGAGTATCGACCGATCAAGGCGTCCCGCCGTTGATCGCCGTCAATCGGCGGGCCCGGCCCGATGATCCAGGGTCAGGGCCGCTGCGATCGCGTCACGGCTTTGCGCAGCGTGGCGATCTTCGTGCCGGTCCCGTCACGCTGCATGAGGTAGCGTGCATCGAGCGGCTGCCAGAAGCCGGCCGGCAAGGGACCGCGCAAGGGTCGGTCATGCCGCGCGCCGTCAGACCGGCGCATGGCGACATGGAAGACCAGCAGCCCTGTCATCGTCTTGCCGCCGTCGACGAGGTCATGGGTGTCGTCCAGGATCCGGGATAAGAGCCGGTCCCACGCTTTGTCCTTCAGCTTCCAAGCCGGCCCGATCCGCCCTCCTGTTCGGCTGACAGGGGCGGGCCGGTCCCCGCGATGGGCATGGATCAGACCAGCGGGTTTGCATCCGCGGGGTCCAGCGATAGCGTTCGCCGTCGATGGCGGCGGCCAACCCGGCGGTTTTCCAGGCTTTCAGGAGCTGCGCGAAAGGGTCGAACGCCACGACGTCGAGAAGGACCTCCCAATCGCTCGGGCTGCCCTTCGGCAGGCGGTGGTCGTCGAAGGGCAAGAGCGCTTGGTCGAGTGGGACCCGGAGGGCCCGGCATTGGCGATCAGGTCGTCCCGCTGGTCGGCAGGGCCGAGGGCAAAGCGCCCGTCTCGGACACCCCCGAGCGCTTCGAGAAACCTGGTGTTCAGTCCGATGCTGCGGTGGCAGTTTTCTAACTGCCACGGAGAGGGGTGCGTTATGGGCCAGGTTTTGCGTGGGAGCGCCACGCTGACGCACGCCGTCCGAGCTGTAAGACAGCGATCCAGTGCCCGGCAGGATCATGCGGAACATGATCCCGAGAGGGGCAAGCTTCGGCCGCGGAACTGAGTCGGAACGGGACAGCCCATATGCGACGGCCGACAGTCGCCTAGGCCGGGATGTCATGGGCTTTGTCCGCGGACCGTCCGGACATCTAAAGCGGCCTACAAGCTGCGTATTCTCCCCGAATGGCCCACCAGGACGATCCGGCGCACGCCCGGAGCGTTCCGAAGGCCACGAATTGCGGGCAGATCGCATAAACACATGGCCGTCGACAAGCCATCGGCCAGGGTGGCGGTTTCGGCCTCGACGGTGATGCTGGACCAATGCGGGCGATCCGTCCCAGCGGGATGCAGGATATGCCCCCCCTCGCCCAATGGCGTGGCGGCCGGGCTGGATGTCGCCATCGCGCCGTCCCGCAGCGTCAGGGGACCGAGCGCGCCATGGCTGGGGTCCACAAGCCCCAAGCGCCGAGGGGCGCCCCGGGCCGCCTGTTCGCCCATATCGACGAAGGCATCCGTCAGGCCATGGGCCTGCAAGACCGTCATCACCATATCCGTGGCGTATCCTTGCGCGATGCCATTCAGCGTCACTTGCTGGCGCGGCCCCAAGTGGACCGACGCCCCGTGGCGGCGGACATGGTGCCAGCCCACATCTGCCCATTCGTCGCCGAGCGCCCCCCGGGCCAGGGCCGCCCAGACGGGCTGCACGGTGGGATCGAAGAGGCCGCCGGTCAGGTGGTGGAGACGGTCCACCTGATCCAGCAGGTCCAGGAAGGGCGCGGGCGCGGCGGCGAGACGGCCATCGCGGTTCAGGGCCGATAGGGTCGAGGCTGGATCATAGACGCTGAAGAGCGTCTCGGCCCTCCGGAGCGCGTCCAAGGCCGCGTCCAGGGCTGGGCGGGTCAGCGCTTCTGGCCCGACCAGGTCCAGCCGCGCCTCCGCCCCCAGCGCGCGGCCCCGCCAGCGTAGGGGCGTGGCCGCCAGGGCCGGGAACGCGGCGAAGCCCGCGGCCACCGCCAGGAACCGCCGCCGCCTCACCGGGCCGCCATGGCGGGGGCACGCCGGCCCCGCGCCTCCAGGATGAGCGGGACGCATTGCTTGGGGTCGTCGTGGATCGTGACGCAGTCCAGGCATTGGAAGCATTCGGAGTAATCGACCGCTCCGAATTTCGCGATTGCGCCATAGCGGCACTTCACCCGGCACAGCTGGCAGGGCGAGCCGCAGGCGGCACGCCGGGCGATCCAGTCGCGGCGGCGGATCAGGCCGCCCACGGCCATCAAGGCGCCCAAGGGGCAGACATAGCGGCAGAAGCCCTTGAAGAGCATCATCGACAGGACCAGCCAGAAGATTGCATAGGCCACGTAGTACCATTCCCGAACGAAGAAGGTGGTGATGGCGGTCTTGAAGGGTTCGACCTCGGCCGCCTTGTCCAATTGCGCGGGGGCCAGGACGGCAAGGACGATCAGGACGGCCAATACCCCGTACTTCACCCATTTGAGCCGGGCATCCCATAGGGCGGATGGTTCGATCTGCGGGATGCGCAGCAGCCGGCCCAGATGGGCGGCGAATTCCTGCAAAGCGCCGAACGGGCAGAGCCAGCCGCAGAAAAGGCCCCTGCCCCAGACCATGAAGGCCGCGATGGTCACGCCCCAGATCAGCAGGGAGAACGGATCGTAGAGCAGGAAGGCGAAGCTGCCGCCCTCGACAGCGGCGCGCAGGGTCGCCAGGGGCGTCACGATGGACAGCTGCCCTTGGCCCCACCATCCGACGAACCCGACGACGCAGGCCAGGATGGCCAGCCGCAGGGGCGTGAAGGCCCGCATTCCCGCCAGCCGGTTCATGCCCGGGCCAAGTGCGGCGACCAGGGCCGTCAGCCCCACGCCCAGGATGGCCAGGTCCACCCAGCGGCCGCGCAGGGCCTCCAGCCAGGGGGGCGCTGGCGTCTGGACAGCGGGACGGGCGAAGAAGCGCTCGGGCGTCTGATGCGGGACGTCCAGCGAGACCGAGCCGATCTGAGGCTGAAACATGCCATGCTCCCGCACGGCTTCGACCTTCAGGGTCCAGGGCGCCGAGGGATCGAAGCCCAAGCGCCGGTCGGTCCGCAGGATCAGGCCCGCACCGAAATCGACGGCGTCATGCAACTCGAACGGCACGTCGTCGTGCAGGTCAATCAGCAGGTCGGCATCGCGCATGGCGATGGGGAAACCGCCTTGTTCGGCCGAGATCCAATCGGGCGAGGTGTTGCGCACGAACTCCTCGGACACCAGGCCATGGCGGCCCGTTTCGACGACCAGGACGGGCTCGTCGGTTTCCGAGATGGCCATGAAATCCGCGAGGGCTGTCAAGCCCCGCTCACTCAGAACCGCACGCGCGATGGAGGGCGGCCCCAGATCCACCAGCCAGAGATCCAGGTAGATGCCGTCGGGATCCGCGCGGGCCTCGGGGTCGTCGTTGGACCAGACGGTCCCCTCGAAAAGCTTGTCGACTTCGCCGTTGGTCACCGTCCGGCGGGTGACCAACCCTTGGTCCACGAGGTCGTCCCAGCTCAGATCTTCGTCCACACTCGGGTCGGGATAGGCAGGCGGGCCGGCGGACACGCCGCCCATCTTCTCGCGCGCGACCTGCAGGGCGGCGGCCAGCAGGCTTTCATGGGCGATGCGGACGCTTGCCGTCGCCTTGGTCACGCCGTCCAGATAGACCAGCGCGCTACCCTCGGTCGCGCCGCCATAGGGCGAGCCGACGACCAGGCTGTCGGAGATGGAATGGCCGCGATATTGCTCGAAGAAGTCGTAAAACAGCCGTTCCGGCAGGCCGGACACGAAGATGGGCTCGTTATGGGAGATGAGCCGGACGTCTAGGAACCGGCCGTCCAGATCCAAGGTCACCAGCATATTGACCGGCGCGCCTGAGAAGCCCGGCAGAGGCGCCATCGGCTCGGTCTCGAAGACGTAGCCCGCCGAGGCACCGCCGGAGTTCAGCAATTCATAGACGCCGAGATCGTTGACCGGCTCGCCCAATTCCATGGGCGGAGCGACCAGCGGGGCGATCGCGTCGCGGGGCAAGGGCTCCGCCATGGCCGCAAAGGCGGCTCCCAGCCAGGCCAGGGTCACGGCCAGAAGCCGGGTCGCATATGCCAAGACGCCTCCCATCGGATCGAACCGTAACGGTCGGGCCCGGCCGCCCCCATACGACCTTGGTGCCGCCCGGCCCGGCTTGCCCTGTGGGGTCGACCCCGACAGAGTCGAGACATGGCCAACCCGTCCCCCGCCCTTGGCACTGCCACCTTTGCCCTGTCCCTGGGCGCGCTCATCCTCCTATGGGTCGCGGCGGCCTGGCTGACGGCGGATCCATCCGTGCTGCCCGGCCCGCTGGAGGTCTGGCAGGTTACGCTGGACGAGGCCGCCTCGGGCGAGTTGGGCCGCCACGTGGCGGCGACGCTGCGCCGGGTCGCGCTGGCCTTCGCGGCGGCCATGGTGTTGGGCACGTTGCTGGGCGCGGCGCTGGGGTCGTCGGAGCGGTTCGACCGCTGGGCCGGGCCGTGGGTGACCGTGGCGCTGAACGTGCCCGCCCTGGTGGTGATCGTGTTGTGCTATCTCTGGATCGGGCTGAATGAGGTGGCCGCGATCACCGCCGTGGCCGTCAACAAGACCGCCATGGTCGCGGTGACGATCCGCGAAGGAGTCCGGGGTCTGGACCCGGCCACCGCCGACATGGCGAAGGTCTACCGCATGCCCGTCCTGGTGCGGCTGCGCCACGTGGTCCTGCCCCAGCTCTGGCCGTTCTTTTCGACGGCGATCCGCAATGGCCTTGCCATCATCTGGAAGATCGTCCTGGTGGTCGAGTTCCTTGGCCGGTCGGACGGGGTCGGCTTCCGCATCCATCTGTTTTTCCAGCTCTTCGAGATCGCCCATGTCCTGGCCTATTCGCTGACCTTCGTGGCGGTGATGCTGGTCATCGAATACGGGCTGGTCCGTCTGCTGGAGACGCGGTCCAACCGGTGGCGGGCGGCGGCGGCGGGCTGATCAGCCGGCCCTGGATTCCAGCAGCAGTTCGGCCAAGGCGTTCCGCGCCAAAGGCTTCGGCAGCAGCGGGATCGCGGCGGCGCGGCACCGATCCGCAAGCTCGACCGACCGGTCGGCCGACATCAGCGTGGCGCGAATGGGGCCGTGGCGGCGGCGAAGCTCCTCGATCACGGCGATGCCGTCCATGCCCGCACCCAGCTGGTAGTCGACCAGGAACAGATCCGGCAGGATGCCCAATTCGCCCAGCAATTCCAGCGCCTCCTCGCCCGAGGCGGTGGGAATGACGTCGCAGCCCCAGCCCTCGATCATGACGGACACGGCACGGGCCACATCCGGGTCGTTCTCGATCAGGGCGACGATCAGATCCTCGGGCGCCGTGGGCGCCGGGCCGACACGACCGGCATCCCGGGCCAAGACGGTGCCGGGCGACGCGACGATGGGCGCGGTGATGGAAAAGCGGCTTCCCGCCCCGGGAACGGAGTCGAGTGCCAGATTGTGCCGCAGCATGGCGCAGGCGCGATCCACGATGGCCAGGCCCAGCCCCAGCCCGCCCGTGGCCGCGTTGCGGCCACCCAACTGGCGGAATTCCTCGAAAATGATCCTCTGGTCGTCGGGGGCGATGCCGGGCCCCTGGTCCAGAACCTCGATCCGCGCCTGCCCGTCCACGCGGCGCACGCCCAGCAGGATCTCCGACCCGGTCGTATAGCGGATCGCATTGGCCACCAGGTTCTGGATGACCCGCCGCAGGATCACCGGATCGCTTTCGACCGCCAGCGACGACGGCACCACCCGCAGCCGCAGGTTCCGCGCGGCGGCCAGCGGCGTCATCTCGATCCGGAGACTATTCAGAATGGCCGCCAACGGAACATCCCCGATCTCGAACTGAGCCTCGCCCGTATCCAGCTTGGAGATGTCCAGCAACGCCTCGATGATCGTCTCGACCGAGGCCAGGGCGGACACCGCCTTGCCCGCGATATCCTGCATCTGCGGGTCGGAGGCGCGGTCTTCCAGGCTGGCCACGAACAGCTTCGCCGCCGAGAGGGGCTGCAGCAGGTCGTGGCTGGCCGCGGCCATGAACCGCGTCTTGGACGCGTTGGCCCGGCGGGCTTCTTCCAAAGCGTGTCCCAGTTCTTCGGTACGATCCCGCACCCGCCGTTCCAGGGTCGAGGCCAGGTTGCGGAAGGCTTCGGTGGCCGCCCGTTCGGCGGTGACGTCGGTGAAGCTGACCACGAAGCCGCGATCCGGCATCTCCTGGGCGAAGACGGTGAAGATCCGGTCGCCGGCGCCTTCCACCTCGAAATTCAGCGCCGGGCGCGGCTGGCGCTCGGCCGCCCAAGCGACCAATGCCTGGGGTGTGACCTGCCCGGTGAACTCGAAGCTGCCGTCCAGTCGGCCGATCAACGTGTCGAACCCCGTCCCCACGATCTCTTCACCCAGGGGCCGGGCCAGCAAGGCCTCCATCTGGGCGTTCCACCCCAGAACGCGGCCATCCCGATCGAAGATCGCCACGCCCTGTTCCAGGTGATCGAGCGTGGCCCGGACCATGCGGGCCTGAAGGTCGATCAGACGCTGCCGCTCACGCCGTTCCTGACGGATGATACGGGTGATGTCGGTCTGCAGAATGACGGTGCCGCCGGATTGCGTCCGATGCTCCGAGACCTGCACCCAGCGGTCGCGGGTCAGCCGAACCTTGAAGGTCGTGCGCGTGTCGGCGTGGTTGCGCAACCGATTGGCGCGCCAATCCACCGGCGTCTGCCCGTCCGGCAGGGCCAAGTCCGGGCTGCGGCTGATCAAATCCACATAGCGCTCGAAGGCCATGCCCTGGCTCAGCGCATTGGCAACGTCCGTCATGTCCCGGCAGAACCGGGAATTGTGCATTACGAGCCGGTCCTGCGCGTCGAACAGCGCAAAGCCTTCCTGGACCGTCTCGATGGCCTCGGCCAGGTTCGAGCGCGCGGCCTCGGCCTCGGCCATGGCCTCACCCAGCCGGGCGTTGGACTGGTGGAGGAGATCCAGCGCCCGCTCCAGCTCAACGGTGCGCTGGCTGACCTCGGATTCCAGCAAGGCGGCCCGCTCGAACTGGGCATAGGCCAAGCTGGAATGGTCCGGGCTCTGTTCGACCCGGTGCATCAGCACTTCGACGATCCGGTTCAGCTTGGCGTTCTGGCGTTCCAAGTCGTCGCCGGGATCGAGCAAGGTCACGGCGCGCCCTCGTCAGGGGCGAAGAACGCGACACCCGTCATCGTCTGGTTCAGATGCATGGGCCCGGCCTGTTCGCCATAGGTGCAAAAGCCCCGCACCCCATGGCGCCGCAACACGCGCGACACGTCGCGGCCGCGCTGGGTCTGTTCGGCCTCGATCCGCCGCAGGATACAGTCGCAGGCGAGGATACCCGCAGGCGCCTGGGCGTCGGCCAGCCTGGCCAGGGATTTGTCGAGATGGGCGACCATGTCCTCGGCCTCGACCACGGACAGGACCATGCCTTCGTCAATGGCCGAAAAGAAGACCAGCTCCCCCTGTTCGTTAACCCGCTGGATGGCGCGCACGTGATGGGTATCGCCCAGACGCACGGCCACCGGATGGGCGGCGAAGGTGAATTCGTTCAACTGTCCGGGATCTTCGCCGATGATGCGCGCATATTCCGGGCCGGCCGGTTCGGCATTTATCTCTCGCACGATCCGGCGGTCTGGATCGGCCTCGGTAACGACCATGCGCTGGGAGGTGGGCCGGAAATGGTTGAAGCTGAAAACCTTCAGGCGGAAATCCGTCACAACCAGGGTCAGGACCGCCGCATCGCGCAGAACCCGTCCGTTCCAGGCGACATATGTGCGGCCGAACCGCGCACCGTCACCCGCGGACCCGCCGAACAGCGGCATTCCGCCGAGCGCGGGGGAAATCGCCGCCGTCAACATGTCTTCGCGCAGGGAGAGGCCATCGACCATGAGGAAGGCAAAGCCGTGATCCCGTCCGGGATTCGCCCGCGCCAGCCCGAGCCGGGCGTTCAGGATGTCCCGGGACAGGGCGGTCGCGTCCATGTCGGCCAGCCCCTCGATCACCACGGATTGGGTGGCGAAGCGGCGGGCGGGCAGGCCGATGGCGATCACATGACCGTCCACATAGCCCTCGGATCCGATCTCTCCGGCGGTGGTACAGCCCGCGATGGGCAGGTCCGGCAGGGCGCCGGACAGGTCCGACATAAGGCCCTGAAGGTCCAAATCCGGGCTGACGAAAAGAAAGAGTTGGGACAAATCCTGATCCGCCAGCCGCGCAACGATCTGTGCGGCTGGGGCGTCGTCCCGCGCTCGGATCTCGACCGTCACGAACGCGTTTACGATGTGGGACGACGCGAACGGGGTCTGGCCGTCGCGTTGAATGTTCAAGGTAGTCCTCCCGGTAAGAGAGGATAGATTTACGTCTCGGAACTTGGCAAGACCGCCCTGAAGCGCGCGTCCTGCGACACGAGGACCGCCTGGGTCCGGCTGCGGACGCCCAATTTGCGCATGATCGCAGTCACATGGGCCTTCACGGTGGTCTCGGCGATCGACAATTCCCACGCGATCTGCTTGTTGAGCTTCCCGTCGCAGATCAGTTCCAGGATGCGACCCTGTTGCGGGGTCAGCGTTGCCAACCGGCCGACGGCATCGGCTGCCGGGTCGTTCGCGCTTTCCACGAAATTGTCCGGCAGATAGGTGCCGCCCTGATCGATGGCCTCCAACGCGGCCTTGAAGACCGCGCGGCTGCTGTGCTTGGGGACATAGCCCGCCGCCCCCGCCTTCAGCGCGCCGGAGACGATCTTGTTATCGGTCATGGACGACGCGACGATCACCGGCGCCCCATCGGCCGCCTGCCGCATGCGCACCAAGCCGTCGAACCCCGTCACATCCGGCAGGTTGAGATCCAAGACGATCAGCGCGGGCGGCGTATTCTCGGAAAGACGGCCCAAGCCTTCTTGCAGCGTGGCCGCCTTGACGATGGACCAATCCGGCGCGACCGACCCCAGCGTCATCTCCAGCGCGTCGCAGAACAATGGGTGGTCGTCTACGACCAGGGCCCAGGCCCCGGCAGACAGGCTATTCGCTTCGGTGGCAGTATCGACCGTCATGAAAACACCATAGCAGAGACCCGGCAATGCTCATCATGTCCAAAGGTCTTAGTGCCGCCCAGAGACCCCGGGGCAACCGTCACATGAAGACGGCGCGCCCCTGGGCGCGCCGGCTCCGTCGGTCAAACGGGTCGATCAGTTCGAAGTGTTGATTATACGCGCGCCGTCGGCGGCGATGTTATCCCGGGTGCGCGGCAGCTTTAACGTCCAGAGCAAGCC
>JBCCCB010000145.1:0-9979 GCA_039033775.1 Pseudomonadota bacterium
AAGAAGATTTGCTTGCATTCATCGAAGATGGATTAGTAGCAGAAGACGAAGATTTTATTACCACAGTTGGGAGAGAGTTGATGTTTGTGGGATTGAAGACAGTGGTGGATGTTTTGGTTTGAAGTTGTTCGATGGTTGTTCGATAAAAATAAATCTAAAATACTAAGAAAATGGCTACATTCAAAAGATTTGAAGAAATTGAAGCATGGCGATTGGCAAGAGAGTTGGAAAACAAAATTTGGAGGTATTCAAATGATGGAACATTTGGACAAGACTATGGACTAAAGAATCAAATTAATCGCTCAACAAATTCGGTAATGGATAATATCGCAGAAGGATTTGGAAGAGGAGGAAATAAGGAATTTATTCAGTTCTTATGCATTTCAAGAGCATCAAATGATGAAGTGCGTTCTCAATTGTATCGAGCATTCGACAGAAACCATTTAGAAGAAGAAACTTTTAATCAACCCCTGATCGAGGCCATGACCTATCGCTGGGACGACCATTCCATGCGCGCCAATCTGGGCGGCTACCGCACCGAGGCCGAGGAGACCGATTGGCGCGCTGCCGACCCCATCGCGCGGCTGGAGGACCGACTCGCGCAAGGCGGGCATCTGGACGCCGACCGCGCGAAAAAAATGCGGGCCGAGGTCGACAGCGAGGTCGAGGCCGCCATCGATTGGGCCATGGACCAGACCGAACTGGAGTTGGCGGACCTCACCCCCATGGTCCTCGCGCCGCCCCCCAAGCCGGAACCGGAACCTGCGCCCGGCACCCGTCCCCTGACCTACCGCGCCGCCATCACCGAAGCCTTCGCGCAGGAGATGGCGCGCGACGAGGCCGTCATCCTGCTGGGCGAAGACATCGGCGCGTCCGGCGGCATCTTCGGCCTGACCCCCGGCCTGATGGACCGCTTCGGGGCAGAACGCGTCCGCGACACGCCGATCGCCGAGAACGTCACAGCGACAGCGGCCGTCGGCGCCGCGCTCTCGGGTCTGCGCCCCGTGGTCGAGGCGCAGCTCTTCGACTTCGTCACTCTGATGATGGACGCCATCGTCAACCAGGCCGCCAAGGCCCGCTTCATGCTGGGCGGCAAGGCCCACGTCCCCGTCGTCTTCCGAGGCCCCCAGGGTGCTGGCATCCGCCTGGCGGCGCAGCATACGCAATCGCTGGAGATGCTCTTCGCCAACGTGCCGGGGCTGGAGATCTACGCCCCGTCCAGCCCATACGACGCCAAGGGCCTGATGACGACGGCCATCCGCTCCGACAACCCTGTGGTCTTCCTGGAGCACAACCTGCTCTATCTCGGCGGCGAAGCCCCGGTGCCGGAAGCCGCCTACGCCATCCCGGCGGGTAGGGCCCGCCTTGTCCGCCCCGGCGCCGACTGCACGGTCATCGCCACCCTCGCCATGGTCGAGCGCGCCGTCCAAGCCGCCGAGCGCCTGGCCAAGGACGGCATCGAGGTCGAGATCATCGACCCGCGCACGCTCAGGCCCTTCGACTTCGACACAGTGGCGGAGAGCGTCCGCAAGACCAACCGCGCCGTCATCGTCCACGAGGCCCCGGTCTTCGGCGGGCTCGGAGGAGAGATCGCGGCCCGCATCATGTCAGATGCCTTCGACTGGCTCGACGCGCCCGTCGCCCGGGTCGGCGCGCCCGAGATGCCCGTGCCCTATAACGACCGGCTGGAACGGGCCTACATGCCCGACGCCCGCGACATCGCGGCGGCCGTGAAAGACGTCTGCTACAGGAGCTGAGCGATGAAGCGACAGGTCATCATCCCGGAAGGGATGGAGAACATCCACGACACCTATCATTACGCGCCCGGCATCCTGGTCGGCGACACGCTCTACCTCTCGGGCCAGGTGGGGCGGGATGCCGACCTGAACGTGGTCGAAGGGACCGAGGCGCAGTTCGTCCAGGCCTTCGAGAATGTCGGCAAGGTACTGATGGCGGCTGGGGCCAGCTTCGCCGATGTGGTCGAGTTGGAAACCTGGTTCGCCGACGACATGGCCGACCTGAAGACCTTCCTGGCCGTCAAGGACCGCTACTTCGATGCGCCACCTTACCCGACCTGGACGGGCTTCGCGGTCAAGGGGTTCTCGATGCCGGGCCTCCTGGTCGAGATCAAATGCAGGGCCATCCTAGGGTTGGAGGCATGACCCGTGACCTCCGCGCCTTGCTGGCCTCGGATGCGGTGACGCTCGGCACATGGACCCAGATCGCGGCGCCGGAATTGGTCGACCTCCTGGGTCTGAACGGCTTCGACTTCACCATCTTCGACGCCCAGCACGGACCCTTCGGCGTCGAGACGGCCGAGCGCCTGTCCCGCGCCGCGGATGCCAACGACATCGCCGCCGCGATCCGCCTGCCGACGCCGGATCCGGTCGCCATCATGAAGGCCCTGGATGCGGGGATCCGGCATGTCGTCATCCCGAACGTGGAAAGCGCGGACCAGGCCGCCCGGATCGTCGCCGCGACCCGCTTCGGGCCCGACGGCCTGCGCGGGGCCTGCCCCTGCTGCCGCTCGGGCGGGCATTACATCCGGGACTGGCAGCGCTATGTCATCGACGAGGAAGGCCGCACCGGCGCCATCGCCCTGGTCGAAACCGCCGAGGGCGCGCGGAACATCCGGGCCATTGCCGGGACCGAGGGGCTGGCGGCGCTGATGATCGGGCCGTTCGATCTTTCAGTGTCCATGGGGCACCGCGGCGACTGGCGCCATCCAGAGGTGACGGACGCCGTGGCACGCATGGTCGAAACGGCCGGATCGACCGGTCTGCCCGTCATGATGCCGCTTTTCGCGCCCACGCGCGACGAATGCCGGGTCATGCTCGACGACTGGACGAGCCGGGGCGTGCGGTGTTTCGTGCTGGGCTCCGACAAGATTCTGATCGCGGATGCGTTCGCGGGTTGGTCCAACGCTCTGCGCCCCGCAAACGCTGCGGCGCGCTGATCCAGGTGCCAACGGGCGGTGCCTTGGGTCGGGTGAGGACCGGCTGCCGGGTGATCGCCTTTCCCGGCGTCCCCGATCTCGGCGGCCAGCATCCGCAGCCAATCGCCGCCCTGCTCGACAGGGCCTGCGCGGACCGGGGCGCATCGCTCGGCCATCGCGCGGGACCTTGGCGCGGCCCGTGATGGCACCGTGGCGTTGGAGAACCGGGCCGAAGGCGGCCTGCCGGACATCCTGCCTTGGCCCCAGATGCCGACCATCAACGCTGACCGACGCCATGTCGCGTGACGAACCGACCGCGCGGTCTATACATTCCGGACCGCCAGGCTTAGGGACGGGCGTCCCGACCGCAGGATTTCCGACATGAAGACCGCCCTCGCCGACGCGCTGGCCGCGCGTGGCTATGACAATCTGACCCCGGTGCAGGAGGCCGTGACCGACCCTGACCTCACGGGGGCGGACCTTCTGGTGTCGGCGCAGACTGGGTCGGGCAAGACCCTGGCCTTCGGGTTGGCCATCGCGCCGACGCTGCTGGGCGAGGCGGAGGCGTTCGAGACCGCCGCCGCGCCGCTGGCCCTGGTGATCGCGCCGACGCGGGAATTGGCGATGCAAGTCAGGCGGGAGCTGGGCTGGCTCTATGAGAAGGCGGGGGCGCAGCTGGCCTCGACCGTGGGTGGCATGGACATGCGGGACGAACGCCGGGCGCTGACGCGCGGCGCCCATCTGGTAGTCGCCACGCCGGGGCGGCTGCGGGACCATATCATGCGCGGCTCCATCGATCTGACGGCGATCCGGGCCGTGGTGCTGGACGAAGCGGACGAGATGCTGGACCTGGGCTTTCGGGAGGATCTGGAATTCATCCTCGGCACCTGCCCCGAGGCGCGGCAGACCCTGCTCTTCTCGGCCACGGTCCCGGCCGCCATCGCCAAGCTGGCGCAGCAATTCCAGAAGGATGCCAAGCGCATCGCCGCCGGCAGCGCGAAAGAGGCCCATGCCGACATCGCCTATCGCGCGCTGGAGGTGTCGGCCCGCGACGTCGAGAACGCCATCATCAACGTCTTGCGCTTCCACGAGGCGCCCAATGCCATCGTCTTCGCCAACACGCGGGCAACGGTGAACCGGCTGACGACCCGGCTGTCCAACCGGGGCTTCGCCGTCGTGGCGCTGTCAGGCGAGCTGACGCAGTCGGAACGGACCCATGCCTTGCAGGCCATGCGCGACGGGCGGGCGAAGGTCTGCGTCGCCACCGATGTGGCGGCGCGGGGGATCGACCTGCCGAACCTGGATCTGGTGGTCCATGCCGAGTTGCCGACCGGGTCGGACACCCTACTGCATCGGTCGGGCCGGACGGGCCGGGCCGGGCGCAAGGGGACCAGCGTGTTGATCGTGCCGCCGTCGCAGAAGCGGAAGGCCCATCGCCTGCTGGGCTGGGCCAAGCTGTCGGCGGAGTGGGGACCCGCGCCGTCGGCAGATGCCGTCCGGGCGAAGGATCGGGACCGGATGCTGGAAGACCCCGCCTGGCACGAGGACGTGACGGAGAGCGAGTCGCCCTTGGTCAACGATTTGGCGGCCCGGTTTTCGCCCGAGCAGTTGGCGGCGGCCTATCTGCGGCTGCGCGCCCTGCGGGAGACCCCGCCGGAAGATCTGTCCGAGACCGTCGACGCGCCCGAGCCGCGGAAGGCGTTCGGGCCGGGGCAATGGTTCGCCATCGCGGGCGGGCGCGGCGCCGGGCACGACCCGCGCCGCCTGCTGCCGATGTTGTGCAAGGCGGGCGGGCTGACCAAGGACGATATCGGCCCGATCCGCATCCGCGAGGACGAGAGCTTCGTGCAGATCGCCGAAGCCTCGGTGCCGGGCTTCCAGGCGGCTTTGGGCAAGGGGATGCAGATCGAGGGGCAGGATGTTCGGTTGGCCGACGGTCCCCCGCCCGGTGGAAAGCCCCGGCCCGGGGGCGGGCCGAAGGGGAAGGCCGCGCCGTCGAAGCCCCGGAAGCCGCATCATGCCCGGCCCGACGGGGTCGTGGACGAGATCAAGCCAGCGGAAAAGAAGCCGCGCTGGAAGAAGACCGGCAAGCCGAAGGGGCCGAAGCCGCCGATGGGAAAGCCGTCCAGCAAGAAGAACCGCGCGAGAGCGTCGAAGGGCGAATAGCCGCCCGGCCGTCATAGACCGGCTGCCCTCCGATCCTCCGGCAGGGCGTCCCACCAATCGGCATAGCTGCTGGTCCACGGTGCCTTCAAACTTTCGTCCGGGGCGCCGTCGTCCCACCAGACCGGGCCGCGTTCGCCCAGTCGCTCCTTCGCGGCCTGGACGGCAGCGCGGGCCGCGTCGGTCTGATCATCATCGCCGGCATCCTTCACGGCGCGGCGGGCTTGCATAAGGGCCTTCACGGCGGCCCGGCGCTCGACCTCAGGCAGGCGGGGATCGGTCTTGCGCCAGAGCCGCCCCTTGGCGACGAAGTACCGGCCGTCGGGCGTGGCCGGATAGGCCTTGCGCGCCATGGCTCAGACCATCCGAATGACCTTCGGATCCAGCGCTAGGACGTAGCCCTGCCGCGTGATGTTCCGAATCAACAGGGCCGTGACGATCTGGTTGCCCAAGGCGTCGCGCAGGCGCTTGATCCGTGTGGCCCCCGCCGCTTCGTCGCATTCGGCTTCGGGCTTGCCGGAGATCATCGCCTCGATCTGCGCGCCGGTCAGTGTGTCGCCGTCCAGCCGCGCTTCGGCCAGGACGGACAGCGTTTCCATCGCGGCGTCCGTCAGCTTCAGTTCGATATCGTTCAGCATCACCGCATTCTCGGCCCGGGCCAGCACCAGAGACGTGACCTGGATCCCCGACCGCTCGATCTCGCCCATGCGGCGGTTCAGGGTCACGATGGCCACCAGCAGCACGACGCAGGCGATCAGCAGTGCGGTGGCGAAGACCAGCAGAACGAAGATGACGACGCGGTAGCTGCCCAGAACTTCGGAAAAGGCCGTGCCGGATTGGGCCAGCACCTCCAGCAAGCCGATTTCCGCCCGGGTGGTCAGATCGGCTTCCATGAATACCCGCTCGACTCGGGCATTGAACGCGTTGCTGCTGGGCAGGGTGGCGAACAGGAAGACGGCCGCGGCCATCAGAATGACGACAATGGCGGCGATTCCAAAGGCAAGCACGCGGGCCGAGGCGGCCCGGGTTTCAGTAACGGAGGAAGAACTCGGCTGCACGCTCTCTCCTGTCGTCCAGGCCCTCGGGGCCGAAGACGGAATCGACTTCCAACAATTCCCACCCGTCACCCAGGCGGTCCGCGATTATGGCGGCTGCGGCGGCTGGGGTGCAAGCGTCGTCGGGAACCTGGGCCACTCCGTAATGCAATTGGAGCGGGTTGTCCTGCTTGGCCTTATAATCCGCATAGCATTCGGCCATGGCGGGCGCGGTCAGCAGGACCAGCAGGGGGAGCGCGTATCTCATGCCGCTCTTGATGGGGCAGGTGCGGGCTTCAAGCAATATCAGAGATGCGGCCTTTTGTGATATTGGATGACATTGCACGGCTATTGAGCGGATCGGCCGGATAGGGCCCCTCTCGACAGGCCATCACAACCCGGCACCTGTACCGAAACGGAGGCACTGCCATGTTCCGCCCGATCCTCGCCGCAACCCTCTCGCTGGCCCTCGCCTTCCCGGCCGCCCATCCCGCCATGGCCGACGACGCCGAAGATGTCGCCAAGGTCCTCGGCGGCCTGGCCGCGCTTTATATCCTGTCGCAAGCGATCAACACGCAATCCGACCGCCGGGCCGAACCGGTGCGCCGGGTCGAGTCGGTCCGCCGGGCGCCTGTCTTCACGCCCACCATCCGGCAGCGGCAGCAGGGTAACTTGCATTGGAACGGGCGGTACTGGGAGCAGCGGCCGACGATCCGCCAGTTGCAGGAAGGCCGCTTGCGCCGAGAGGGGCATGATTGGGTCCAGCGGCCCACGATCCGGCAGCAGCACCGGCACCGCCAGGATCTCCGCCGCGACGTGCGGATCCTTCCCGACAGTTGCTACCGCGAATTCGACACGCGGCGCGGCGTGGTGGCCGGATATGGCGCACGCTGCATGCAGAACCGCGTCGCGCGGCCTGGTATCCTGCCGCCGCAATGCATCCGCCAGGTCCGCACGGATCGCGACGGCACCCGAAATCTCTATGGTCCCCGCTGCCTCCGGCAGCAGGGCTGGTCTCCCCGCACCGCACGTCGTTGACGTCCCCACGTTGACGCACCGCCGGGAGACGGGCAGGGTCGAACCGTGACGACCCTGCCCATATCATTGCCCGACCTCTCCTTCGAGGACGCCGCCCGCCGGACCGGCGCGCAGGTCGTCGTCGGCCTGGACGAGGTCGGGCGGGGGCCGTGGGCCGGGCCCGTCGTCGCCTGCGCTGCCCGCCTGATCGGGCCGACACCACTAGGCCTGACCGATTCCAAGAAGCTGACCGCCGCCAAACGCGAGACCATGGCGGACGCACTGATGGCCTGTTGCGAGATCGGCTTCGGCGAGGCGAGCGTCGAGGAGATCGACCGCCTCAACATCCGCCAAGCCACCCATCTGGCCATGCGCCGCGCCGTTGCGGCCCTGCCGACAGCGCCGGACCATCTGCTGATCGACGGCAACGACACGCCCGGTTGGGTCACTTGTGCCAGCCAGACGATCGTAAAGGGGGATTCCCGCTCATTGTCGATCGCGGCGGCCTCGGTTCTGGCAAAAATACGGCGGGATCGTGGCATGCTGGCCCTGGCGCAACAGCATCCCGGCTATGGATGGGACAGCAACGTGGGTTACGGCACGAAGTCACACCAGAATGGCCTCGAAAAACTGGGCGTGACACAACATCATCGCCGGTCTTTTGCGCCGATCCGCAAGATGTTGCGTCAAACCTAACGCCTTATTTCCGCCCCAGCCCGCTTGTGGACGGTTAACCAGGCCCTCGCCATGGTGGTCTCATAACAAAGGCGACCCCGCCCAAAGGGGCGCCATCGAGGCGACAGACATGGCAAGAGCTACTCCGGGGGCGCAGGCGCTTCCGCTCGATACGATATTGTCCGGCGACTGCGTCGCGGCGATGGACGCGCTTCCCGAAGGCAGTGTCGATCTGATCTTCGCGGACCCGCCCTATAACCTGCAATTGAAGGGCGATCTGCACCGTCCCGACAATTCGACCGTGGATGCGGTGGACGACCATTGGGACCAGTTCGACAGCTTCGCCGCCTATGACGCGTTCACCCAGGCTTGGCTGCGCGCCGCGCGCCGTGTGCTGAAACCCGACGGCGCGATCTGGGTGATCGGCAGCTATCACAACGTCTTCCGCGTGGGCACCGCGATCCAGGATGCGGGGTTCTGGGTGCTGAACGACGTGGTGTGGCGCAAGACGAACCCCATGCCCAATTTCCGAGGCAAGCGGCTGACCAACGCCCATGAGACGCTGATCTGGGCGTCGAAGTCGCAGACCTCGAAATACACCTTCAACTACGAAGCCATGAAGGCCCTGAACGAGGGCGTGCAGATGCGGTCCGACTGGACCTTCCCGATCTGCACCGGGCACGAGCGTCTGAAGAACGCGCGGGGCGAGAAAGCGCATCCGACCCAAAAGCCCGAGGCGTTGCTGCATCGCGTTCTGATCGGAACGACCAATCCTGGCGACGTGGTGCTGGACCCGTTCTTCGGCAGCGGCACCACGGGGGCCGTCGCCAAGATGCTGGACCGCCGCTTCATCGGGATCGAGCAGGAGGCCGTCTATCGCGACCTGGCCGAAGCGCGGATCGCGGACGTCCGCCCCTTGGGGAAAGCCGCGCTGGAGGTCACAACCTCCAAGCGCGCGGCCCCGCGCATTCCGTTCGGCCAGCTGGTCGAACGCGGCATGCTGCGCCCGGGCGAAGAGCTGTTGTCCGGCAATGGCCGTCACAAGGCCAAGGTCCGCGCCGACGGCACTCTGGCCGGCGAGGGCGTGAAGGGCTCGATCCACCAGGTCGGCGCCGCCTATGAGGGCGCGCCATCCTGCAACGGCTGGACCTACTGGCATTTCAAGCGCGAGGGGAAGCGGGTCCCCATCGATGCCCTGCGCCAGCAGATCCGAGACGAGATGGGCGACACGTTGAACTGATCGCCCCAACACTTACCGCCTGCGCCCGCTGTCCCAATGTCCGGCGGGCGCACCTTGACCCCCGTGTCCTTGTGGCATGGGGGTCCTTTTTTGGTCAGACCCCGTCGACCAGCAGGTCGATCGTCCGCGTCAGCTCGTCCCGATACTAGGCGAGCGAGGCGACCGGCGCACCAAAGCCGGTCCGCGGGACACCGGCCATTTCCGGCACCCAGACCGCCCAGGTCACATCACCGACGATGACCGTCGGCGTGACGCCCTTCAGAGGCGTCGCCTCGTCATGGGTGTAGAGTGGTGCGACCAGCCGCGTCGTCCCGATCCCGATCAAGTCGGTCTGCAAGTCCACGACCATCCGACCGCCCAGCCGGTGCAGATCGAACTGCGCACCTAGAAGAGACGATATTTTTCGAGTGCGAGACCATCGCGCTCGATCCGCTCCTGGTATTCGGCAAGCGCGTCCTTATGCTCCTCCCGCCAAAGCCGGTTGCGCTCCAACTTGGCGGCCAGGGCAATGGCTTCCTCGGCGACTTGGGACATGTTGATGCCCAGGGCGCGGGCCTTGGCGGTCACGTCCTTTTCGATGGTCAGGTTCACCTTGGCTTTCGTCCCGGCCCCCATACGCCTGGATCAGGAGTATGGACGACACGTCTGCCTGCGTCACCCCTGCGGGCTCAGGCCGGCCCTTCGGTCAGCAGGCAGAGCGCGCCGTCGACGCCGTCGCGCAAGGCGGCGGCCAAACCGGCAGCGCCCGAGGTCGTCGTGCCATGCCCCAGATCGGTCGCATGGGCGACGGCCGCCGCGGCCTCCTCTTCCGTGACCGTCTCGTAGGCCACATCGCAGCGCGCCAGGACCTCGACCGCCAGCATCGACGGCACCTTGCAATCCAAACGGCCCATATCCGAGACCGGCCCGTCCACC
>JBCCCB010000146.1:0-9944 GCA_039033775.1 Pseudomonadota bacterium
GTGGCCGAGACGCCGCCGCTGATCATCAACGAATTCCATTACGACGATGCGGGCGACGACGAGGGCGAATTCATCGAGGTCGCGGGCGCGCCGGATTTCGATCTAACGGGCTGGACGCTGGTTCTGTATAACGGGGTGAATGGGCGCGAATACGGCACCGTCGCGCTGGCCGGCACCACCAACGCGCTCGGCCTGGCCTCGGTCGACGTGCCGGGCTTGCAGAACGGATCGCCCGATGGCTTCGCGCTGGTGGCGCCGGACGGGTCGGTTGCGGAATTCCTGTCCTATGAGGGATCGTTCACGGCCCAGGACGGCCCGGCGGCGGGTCTGACATCGCTGGATGTCGGGGTTGCGGAAGGGCCGGGGACCTCGGCGGGTCTATCGCTTCAGCGGCAACCCGACGAAACCTGGGTCGCGGGCGGGATCGCCACGCGGGACGCGCCGAACGACAGCGGCGGCGCCTTCGACGTGGCGCAGGACCTGATCGTCAACGAATTCCATTACGACAATGTGGGCGGCGATACCGGCCAGTTCATCGAAGTGCGCGGCGAGCCGGGGGCCAGCCTGCCGGGCTGGACCATCGTGCTGTATAACGGAGACGATGGCACCGTTTACGACGAGACCCGCTTGACTGGACGTCTGAATGACGACGGGGTCGCCGATTTCGACATCTCCGGGTTTCAGAACGGATCGCCGGACGGCATCGCGCTGGTCGGACCGCGCGGCGAGGTGCGGGAATTCATCTCGTATGAGGGCACGTTCACGGCGACGGACGGGCCGGCGGCGGGCATGGTCTCGACCGATATCGGCGTGTCCGAGCCGAACGACACGCCCATCGGGCAATCGTTGCAGCGATTGGAGGACGGGACCTGGGTCGGGCCCATCGAATCGACGCGGGGCGAGGCCAACGAGGTCGTGCCGGACGTGGCCGAGACGCTGGAAGTCAGCGAGATCCATTACGACAATGCCGGGGCCGATACCGGTGAGTTCATCGAGGTCGCGGGCGCGGCGGGCGCCTCGGTCGAAGGGTGGAGCCTGGTGCTGTATAACGGCAATGGCGGCGCGCCCTATCGGACCATCGCCCTGGACGGAACGCTGAACGACGACGGCGTGGCCTCTGTCGATGCCGAGGGTTTGCAGAACGGCGCGCCCGACGGAATCGCGCTGGTGCGGCCCGATGGGAGTGTGGCCGAGTTCCTGTCCTATGAGGGCGCCTTCACCGCAATCGGCGGCCCGGCGGATGGGATGATGTCGACGGATATCGGCGTCTCGGAAGGGTCCGGCACGCCGGTGGGGCAGTCTTTGCAGAAGCTGTCGGACGGGACCTGGATCGGCCCCGTCGACGCCACGCGCGACGCGGCCAATGGGGATGGCGGCGGCGGGGGCGGCCCGGCCGAGTTCGTCTTGATCAGCGAGGTGCAGGGCAGCGGCGCGGCCTCGGACCGGGTGGGTCAGAACGTGGCCGTGGAAGCGGTCGTGACGGCGACGGCGTCGAACGGCTTCTACCTGCAGGAAGAAGATGCCGACGCCGATGCCGACGCGGCCACGTCCGAAGGCGTGTTCGTCTTCACCGGCGGCGCGCCGACGGTCACCGTGGGCGAGATCGTCTTCGCCGAGGGCGAGGTGTCGGAATTCTTCGACCTCACCCAGATCACCGCCGATCTGATCGAGGTGCGCGGCATGGCCGACCTGCCGACGGCGGCCGGTCTGACATTGCCTTTCACCATGGAGACCGATCTGGAGGCGCTCGAGGGCATGCTGGTCACGGTGACCAGCACCGGCGAGCCGCTGACCATCATCGAGAACTTCAACTTCGACCGCTTCGGCGAGTTGGTCGTCAGCGCGGGCGTGCAATTGCAGCCGACGCAGATCTTCGATGCCCAGACCGAAGCCGCCGACGTCGCGGCGTTGCAGGCGGCGAACCTGCTCAACCGGCTGGCCATCGACGACGGCGTGTCGGCCCAGAACCCCGACAGCTTCGGCTATATCGCCAACACGACGGCGGGCGACGATGGCGACGGGATCCTATCGGCGGGCGACGATTTCACCATGGGCAACCCGGCGCCACGCCTGGGGGCCGAGATCATCGAGCCCATTGAGGGCGTGCTGACCTTCTCGTTCGGGGAATACAAGGTGGTTCCGACCGGGACGCTGGACATCGACCCGGCCACCAATGACGGCGCGCGCGAGGCGACGCCGCCGGCAGTGGAGGGGGACCTGAAGGTCGTCAGCTTCAACGCGCTGAACTACTTCACCACGTTGGGCGAGCGCGGGGCCACGACCGCCGACGATCTGGCGCGGCAGACCGAGAAGCTGGTCAACGCGCTGGTCGCGCTGGATGGCGACGTGGTCGGGTTGCAGGAGATCGAGAATAACGGCTTCGGCCCGGATGGGGCCGTCGCGACCTTGGTGGACGCGCTGAATGCGCGGCTGGGATCAGAGGTCTATGCCTTCGTGGATCCGACCGACGATGGCGGGGCGATCGGGACGGACGCGATCACCACCGGGCTGATCTACAAGGTCGGCAGCGTGACCGAGATCGCCTCGGACTTCCTGGTCTTCGACGACGGCGCCCAGCAGTTGAACCGCCCCGCCGTGGTCGCGGCCTTCGAGGACGAGAATGGCGGCGTGGTGACCATCGCCAACAACCATTTCAAGTCGAAGGGGCCGAGCGGTGTGGAGGCCGGCGATCCGAATGCCGATCAAGGCGACGGGCAGGGCAACTGGAACGTGGCGCGGACCGAGGCGGCGCAGCAGTTGACCGATTGGCTGGCCACCGACCCGCTGGGCGTGGGCGATCCGGACGTTCTGATCATCGGCGACCTGAACGCCTACAGTCAGGAGGATCCGGTTCAGGCCATCGAGGCGGCGGGCTACGACAACCTGCTGGAGGAATTCGTGGGCGCGGCGGATGCGTTCAGCTTCGTCTTCGACGGCCAGCGCGGCGCGCTGGACCATGCGATGGCCACCGAATCGCTAGACGGTCAGGTGAAGGGCGTCGTGGAATGGCACGTGAACTCGCCCGAGCCGGACCTGATGTCCTATGACAGCGAGCGCACGGATCCGGGTTTCTACGACGGCACCACCCCGTTCGGCGCCTCGGACCACGATCCGTTGATCGTGGGCTTGACGCTGACGCCGTCCGAGCCCGAGGTGATCGGCTGAAACCAATATGACGAAAGGGACGGGCGGCTGCGCCCGTCCCGATCCGACGAGACGGCCGTCTCGACCCGCGGGTCGGGCGGCCCTTTCCATTTCTGCCGTGCGGTCACCGGACGGCGCCGATGCGGACCGGTGTCGTTGCCAGGCCGAGCTAGGGCGTCGTGCCGGTCATGCTTGCGCCGGACATCAATCCGCGTCGGCCATGGTCCGATGCATCGTCATGGATCGGGGGACGGACGGGCCAAGTTGCGGCCGGACTCCCCGCCGACGGTGAGTCGGCTGGGAGCATCCCCATGGGGCCGCCGCCCGACCAGCGCGCGCCGGGTCACCATTCCCGAAGGAATCGCCGCAGGGCGGGGGGTGGTCGGTCCAGGGGGCCGGCCGGGTCGTTGCCCTGGGCCAGATGGCGGGCCAAGGCGCGGGCGATTTGGGGGGCCGCGGCGCTGGTGCCGCTCATCCAAGTGAGGCTGGCGGCGTAGGCGCCGGCGGCCGGGACCCCGCGGCGGCCGGGGCCCCAATCGGCTATGGCGGACAGGTCGGTGCCTTGGGGCAGTCCGTCGGGACCATCGGTCCGGGCCGAATAGGACATGGGCCGGTCGTCGCGCGTCGTCCCCGCGACCCGCACTTGGCGCGACCCGCAGGCATAGGCGTTGACGGTGCCCGCCCGGCGCAGGGGGCCTGGCTCGGGCGGGTCGGTTTCGATCACGCGGCCAGCGGGATCGTGGGTCCGGTAGAGGCCATCGTCGAGCCGGGATTGCCGCCCGCCGGACCGGTAGGCCCGGATGGAATCGTCGCGCTGGACATGGAGGTCGAACGGACCGGTGCCGTGGACCGACAGGCCCCAACGGCCCGCCGGGGTCGTGGGGCGGCCCGTCTGCGAGGCCGTCGGGGGCAGGGCCAACACGATGGCTTCGCGCCAGCCGCCATCGCGGGCGCGGCGGGCCGACAGGTAGCAGCGGGCCAGATGGGTAATCCCCGTGCTCAGGTCCGAGACGGTGTCGTGGGCGGTAAAGGCCGTGCGCGCCGCGGTGCCGCCGGGCGTGGTCAGGGTCAGCTGCATGGGCTCGCCCGACAGGGAGGCGCGGACCGGCCCCCAGATCTCGGCGAAGGTGGGCGTCGCGTCGTCGGGCGGGATGTGCCAGGCGATGGTTTGATCCGGGGTCAGCCGCGCGTAGCCCCGGCTGAGCCGGTGATTGCCCGTGGGCACCACGAAACGGACGGGGCCCAGCGTCGCGTCGTCGTCGCTTTCGGCGGCGACGGCGTCCTGGAAGCGTTCGATCAGGCCCATGCCGTCCTTGGGGCCGGCGGTGACGCCGTAGCTGAGGTTGATGACGACGGGCAGGCGCAAGCTGTTCTCGTCCAGGCCGCGCTTGGCTTCGAGCCAGCGGCAGAGGCGGCGGGCGCGGTGCAGGATGTGGAGCGTGGCCGACAGGATGTAGAACGGCGCGAAGGTGCCCAGGGTGTCGCGCGTGACCTCGGGCGGGAGGGCGACGCCGATCACCGGGAAGCGCGCGGCGTCGGGATCGGCTGGGTCCAGGCCCGCCATCAGGTCGGTGACGGCGGCGCCGTGCCGGCTGCGCCGGCCGCCGCCATGGAGCGGGCCGCGCGCCGGGTCGAGGATGCCAGCATCGCGCAGCATCGCCTCTTCGTCCAGGGTGCCGGCATGGGTGTGGGCGGTGCGCATGGCGTCGATCTGGGGGCCGCGCAATTCGCGCCCGAAGGCCAGGTCGGTGCCGGGTGCGTGGGCGTCGGTGGGCATCCGGTGGGCCGCGCCCTGCAGCCAGACCGAGGCGAGGCGCGACGCGCCGCCCGCCGTGAGGCGCCGATGGGTGACGGGGACCATGTCGTCGATGACGCCCAGGATGCAGGCGCCGTCCGAGGGGGGCAGCGCCGCGTCGGACAGGAAGCCGTGGGGATCGGGTTCGGCGGCCGGGTGGACGTAGGTCGGGTAGGCCAGGGCATCGGCCTCCTGGACGCGGTCGCGGCCGCCGGCGACGGCGGGGTGGATGGTGTCGTGGCGCAGGAAGGCGCTGAGGTTTTCGCGCAGGGGGCGGAAATCGTCGAATTGTTCGGCGGCGATCATCGGGTTTCCCCCGTCTTGGCCCGCAGCTCGTCGAAGGTCTTGTCGATCTCGTCCTCGATCTGGGCGATGTCTTCGGCCAGGTCCGCGATGAGTTCGGCCGTCCGGGAGGCGCGGATCCTCAGCTCGACAGTGGGTCTGTCCTGCCAGAAAAAGTAATCGGCATAGGGCAGGGCGGGGGCCACCGGCGGGCGGGCCGGGTCTGTCCAGGCGGGGCGATCGGTCATGCCGCTTCCCTTTCGCCTTTGCCGGACTGGCGCCGCGCGGCGGGGGCGGGCGGGTCGCAGGGGGCGGGATCCGCGGCGGTCTCGGCCGGGGTGGCGTCCAGGCCCGCGTCCCAGAGCCAGCGGTCGAGATAGGGCAGGGCGGGGGCGCGCGCGATCGGGACGGGATCGGACCAGGTCAGGCGGGCGGCCATCACATCGCCCATTCGGCTGCGGCGTCTTGCCAGAGCTTGCCGAGAAGGGGGGCCGGCTGGGGATCGCCCTGGGCCGCGGTCAGGGTCAGGGGCGCGTTGCCGTCCATCACGTGGCGCAGGGCTTCCCGGTGGAAATCGCGGGCGCCCGCGACGCCCTCGCCCATATCGGTGTCGCCGGTCCAGCCGGTGCCGTCGAAATGGTGGTGGCGAGGCATGTCGCCGAAGCCCGCACGGGCGCGCAGCAGCCCGGCCAGGGCGGTGCCGGTGATGGCGCCGGCCCCGCTGTCGACCGGATAGTGGACGCCCGCGACGGTGCGGTTGATGGCGATACGCGCGGCCATGCGCATCAGCTGTTCGCGGGTCTGATCGTCGGCGTTCGAGACGTCGGCCAGCACCGTGGCCGTTGCGAAGGCCTGCACCGCGTGGTTCGACGGATAGGCGCCATGGGTGGGCGTCTGGATGATCGGCTGCACCTGGGGCGACAGGACGATGGGCCGAACCACACCCAGCGACAGCTTCAGCCGGTGGCCGGCCATCGCCACCCAAGCCATGGTCATGCGGGCCAGTTCCAGCGTGCGCGGCGTCCGCGCCGGGGCCAGGGACAGGATCGAGCCGTGGAAGGACAACAGGTCGGTCAGCTGAGCGGTGATCTCGGGCGAGCGGTCGGCGCGCAGGTCGGCATAGCCTGCGATCAGGGTCAGCCCTTCGTTCAGGACCCGGGCATTGGGCCGGACCAGGGTGACGGTCGGGGTGGTCCCGGTCCGGGTCCGGGCCGACAGGGTCGCGCTGGTCTCGTCGGCCGAAAAGGCCAGGGTTTCGGCCAACTCGAAACCCAGCGCGTCCTCGCGGTGGGCGGGGGCCATGCGGAACAGACGGTCGAGCTCCTTGCCCTGGGTGTCCAGATCCTCGTCCTCAACCTTCGTGCCGCGCACGATCTCGTCGGTGCCGACGATGGCTTCGCGGGCGCGGATCAGGGCCGCCGCATGGGGCCGGGGGGTTACGCGTCCTTCCGCATTTTCGGCATTCTCGGCGTTTTCCGCATTTTCTGCGTTCTCAGCGTTCAAAAAGGACATAACGGCTCGAAATCCTTTGGTTGGTCGGATGGGTGGGAGGCTAGCATCACGTCAACGTGTACCCTAGCGTAAACTCGTGAGGACGATGGGGACCGATCGACAGTGACAGCGCGCCTTGAACTCGTGCTCGACGGGCCTGTCCGAGTGCTGGATTCGGAGGGCCGGGATCGAACGCCGCGTGGCGCCAAGGAGCGCGGCCTGCTGGCGGTGATGGGCACCGCCCGCGGGATGCGGCTGAGTCGCGCGCGCGTGCAGGATCTGCTGTGGTCGGACCGGGGCCCCGAACAGGGCGCGGCCAGTTTGCGCGGCGCGCTGTCGGGCGTGCGGCGGGCCTTGGGGCCGGCGCGGGATGTGCTTCTGACGGGGCCGGGCTGGGTCGGGCTGGACGGCGACCGGATGCGCGTCGTGCTGCCCGCCGGACCCGATGCCGGAGATCGGTTCTGCGCCGATCTGGACATCACGGATCCGGAATTCGAGGATTGGCTGCGCGACATGCGCATGGCGGCCCCGGCTGCGCCAGCCGCCCCGGCGCCCGGTCCGGTGGCGCCGGTCGAGACCGGGGCGCCGCTGGTCCTGGTGCTGCCGGATCCGGGGCAGGCGGGGCACGTTGCGGGCGACATGATCCTGGCCGATGCGGCGGGGCGCGTCGCCCGGCTGGTGCCCGCGCTGATCGTGGGCGCGGGGTCGGTGCCGCAGATGGCGGGACGCTGCATCGGGCTGCATGCGGCGATCATGCCGGGCGATCAGAGCGGGGCCATCACCAGCCTGCGGCTGACCGACAGGGCGCAGGGCGGGGCGCAGATCTGGTCCCACATGGGTCAGATGCGGCTGATGGGGAAGGGCGCCGACGTGCTGATGCGGGCCCTGTCGGAAGAGATGAGCGCCGCCATCCTGGAGCTGGCGGGATTGCGGTCGTTGTCGATGCTGCATCGCTTCGATGCCAGTTCGCTGGGCCGGCTGGACGCGGAACTGGCGGATGGCACATCGGGATTGCTGCCGGCCGTGGCGCCGGCGATCCGGGCCTATCTGCGCTATACCATGCGGCTGGAACGGCTGGCGTCGGACGACGCGGTGGACGAGGCGTCCGAGATGGCGCGCCAAGCGGTCGAGGCGGCGCCGCGCAACCCCGTGACCTTGTCGGTCGCCGCCCTGGTCGCGGTGCAACGCGGCGATCTGGACGCCGCCGTCGATCAGATCGACCGGGCCCGCTGGGCCGATCCGGCCCAGGCCCTGGTGCGCTTTGCCACGGCGGCGGTCTTGGCCCGAACCGGGCGCGAGGCGGAAGCCTATGAGGCTGCGAAGGCCGCGCGCACGGGGGCGCTGGCGATCCTGGGGCCGGGCAATGCCGCCTTGGCGGCGGCTGCCGCGGCGACGGCCGCGGGCCGGGAAGCCGATGCCCTGGCCCATGCGCGCGCGGCGCGCGGCCTGGCACCGGATTCCCGGGCGGCCCTGCGCTTCGTCGCTGCGCTGGCCTTCCGGGCCGGGGCCGAGGAAGAAGCTGCCTCGGCCCTGGCTCGCCTGGCCCAGTTGGAGCCGGATTTCGCGCCGCAGAGAATGCTGGACGCGGATTATCCGGTCGCCAATCTGCGGCGCGCCGGGTTTCTTCAAGTCGCCGAAGCCGGGCTCATCTGAACCGGCTCCCCCCGTGGGTCGAATTCGGGCTCGACGCCCAGTTCGTCGTCCAGGAAGGCCGCGAAGGCGCGGTGTTCGGCCCGCGCGCGGGCCGCGCTGCCGCGCCGCGACAGGATCCGGCAGCGCAGGGCGCGCGGCCCTTCCTCGAACGGCTCCGCCTCGATCAGGCGGTTGGCGGCGTGCAGGGTCTCGGCCTCGCGACCGGCCGCGTGGGCGGCGCGCATCCAGAGATCCAGCGCTTCGGACCGCAGGGCTTCCAACCGGGCGCGTTCCAGCGCCGCCCATTCGCCCTCGATATCCACGAAGGGATCGGCCCGCCACAGGGCCGCGGCGATCCGGGCGCGCCGCAGGTCGTGCTTGGGCGCGGCTTGCAGCCAGGTCAGGCGGCGGGTGAAGGCGTCCACGTCCACCCAGTTCGAGCGGTTGGCCGGCAGTACCAGCGTGGTGCGCGACGGCGCCTGGATGATCGCCGCGATTTCGGGGATGCGGCGCATACGCCAAAGCGCGGTGCTGACCGAGGCGCGTCCCCTCGCCGGGTCCAGATCGGGCCAGAGCCGGGTGGCCAATTCGTCCCGCGAGAACACGCAGCCGCGGTGGGCGGCCAGAAAAGCAAGCGCCGCGCGTGGAAAATCAGATGGGAGTGGGATGGCCTTTCCGCCAGCCGAAACACGCACTCCGCCAAATAGGTCGATACGAACAGTCATTGTTGTTCCCCCTGTCCGGGGCGGGAAAATACCCGCCGTTCCATCGGTGAAGCATGATTCCCACGGCGGCGTGATCGTGGCGTGAGAGCAGCGTGAGATCGACGTGAGAAGCGTCTGCGAAACACTGATCCGACGAAACGGAGAGGCAATGAACGACATACCCCCGAAGGATCCGATGGTCAGCTTCGTGCTTCGACTGTCGGCTACCCGGCACGGCGAAAACCCAGTGGGGGTACTGCATTGCCTCGATCTCGATCAGCAGGTGTCCGTGGCCTCGTGGGAGGCGCTGCGCGCCGAGATCGACCAGGCCATGGCGCGTGTCGGAACGGCGCGCGGTGAGTGATGCGGAGAGCGGCGCGGCCGCTGTCGGAAAAGGAGAGATGCGATGGGACCCGAACGCCAGCATGACTGGGACGATGTCGAGGACATGGAGATCGAGCTCGGCGAGGATGAGGACGATTGGGCGCCCGAGGCGGATCTGGGCTGGGACGACGAAGGCTGGGCCGAGGAGATCGAGGTCTGCGAACAGCAGGGCAGCCGCTATCCGGTGTTGCGGTCAGTCGCGGCGGAAGAGTTCGCGGAGCTGTCGGACGAGGATTTCGCGGCCGAGTTGGCGGCGATGACGGGTCTGGATGCCGACGAGGTCGAGTTCAGCTTCAAGAGCATCGGACGAGCGGTTCGCATGGTCGGCGGCGCGGGGGCGACGGCGGCGCCGGCGATGTTGCAAGGTGCGGCTGCCGGGGGGCAGATGGGCATGGTGGCCGGTCCCCAAGGGGGCGGCCATCGGCGCCGCCGCCGGGGCCGGCCTGGCCCTGATCCGCGGCGTGGCCGGCGGATCGCGCCGGCGGCCGTCGCAACCGTCGCAACCGTCGCAA
>JBCCCB010000147.1:0-9836 GCA_039033775.1 Pseudomonadota bacterium
CCGGAAAGAACGCCACGATCCAGGCGCAGAGCAACATCCCCGCGACCTTCGATTCCACATAGATGAAGATCAGCGGCGCGATGGCGACCACCGGCGTCACCTGCAAGATCACCGCATAGGGATAGAGCGACATCTCCACCATCCGCGACTGATTGAACAGGATCGCCAACCCCGCCCCGCCGATCACCGCCACGACCAGGGCCATCAACGTGATCCGCCCGGTCAGCAAAGCGGCGTCGACCAGGTTCGACCAGTTTTCCACCAGATAGGCCCAGACCCGGTCGGGCCCCGGCAGGATGTAATGGGGGATCTGATTGACGGCGACGATGCGATCCCAGGCGAAGATCGCCAGCACCATGAACGCGACCGGCAACGTATAGCGCGCCGCAGCCTCGATCTTGCGGCGCCGCGCGCGCTGCGCCTCTTCGGCATCGACGATGGGCACGCTGGCCCGTCCGGTCAAAGGCGCGTCTGTCATGCGGCCTCCATCGCCTGTTCCAGCGCGCGGGACGCGGCCCGGCAATGGGCAGCGTATTCGGCCGAGGTGCGGAAGTCCTCATGGCGGGGATAGGGGGCGTCCACCCGCACCTCCTCAATGACGCGGCCGGGGCGGGCGGCCATGACGACGATCCGGTCCGACAGGAACACGCTCTCGAACACCGAATGGGTCACGAAGATCACCGTGCAGCCGATCCGCGCCTGCATCGCCAACAGATCGTTGTTCAGCTTAAACCGCGTGATCTCGTCCAAAGCCGCGAACGGCTCGTCCATCAGAATCAGCTTCGGCTGCGTCACCATGGCCCGCGCGATCGACACCCGCATCTTCATGCCCCCCGACAATTCGCGCGGATAGGCGTTCTGAAATTTGTCCAACCCCACCAGCTTCAGCGCGTCGAGGATATCGTCCTTCACCGCAGCGTAGGATTTCCCCTCCAGCCGGAAGGGCAGGAACACGTTCTGCGTGACCGTCGCCCAGGGCATCAACGTCGGTTCCTGGAACACCACGCCCAGATCGCCGTCCTGGCGCGCCGCCCGCCACTCGATCCGGCCCGAGGTCGGATGCGACAGATCCGCGATCAGGCGCAGGGCCGTGGACTTGCCGCAGCCCGACGGCCCCAGAAGCGAGATGAAATCGCCCTCCCGCACGCTTAGCGACAGGTTCTTCAGCGCCTCGACATTGCCGGGGAACACCTTGTCCACGGCCTCGACGCGCAGAAGCTCGGCGCGGTCATCGAAAGGGGCGACCTTTGACATCTTCACCTCGGTCTGCGGGCGGCCAGGGCCGCCTCGCGCGGCGTCATTGGGTCTTGATGTCCATCCCGACGCCCTTGTTGGTGAAGTCGAGCGTGTAGGACGCCTGCCAATCCACATCCGCCTCGATCACGCCGGCATCGACCATCTTCTGGAAGAAGTCGCCGATCACCTCGTCGGTCATCGATCCGATCCCCAGCTCCAACGCAGAGCCGCTGTCGACGATGCCCTCGTCCTTCATCATGTTGCGGGCGAAATCGATCTTGTCCTGGGTCATGTCGACATTCGCCTCCAGGATCAGGGCATCGGCCGCCGACGCGTCGCCATAGAGATAGGTGTACCATCCGGTCAGGGACCCATCGACGAAGCACTCGACCACCTCGGGGCTGTTGTCGATGGTGGTCTGCATCGTCTCGATCGTCGTCGCGTAGGACGAATAGCCGTTATCGGCGATCAGAAAGACATTCGGCTCGAACCCGGCCTCCTTCTGGACCAGATACGGCTCCGACTACAGGTAGCCCTGCATCGCCACGGATGTATCCGCGATGAACGGCGCCGGGTTGAACGTATAGGGCTGACGCTGCTCGGCGGTGAAGCCATGGGCCGCGATCATCCATTGGTAGTAGCTGGAAAACCCGTTATCCCCGATCAGCAGCGTGCGATCCTTCAACTCGTCCCAGCTCTCCACGTCCGGATGCGCCACGATCACCTGGGGGTGCTTTTGGAAGATGGCGGCCACGGCCACGACCGGGATCTCCTCCTTCACCGCATTGAACGCCTGCAGCATGTCGCCGCCCATGTGGAACTGGATCCGGTCGGCCAGCATCAGCGCCCGGTTGTTCACCTGCGGCCCACCCGACACGATGGTCACGTCCAACCCGCAGGCCTCGTAGGTCCCGTCGGCGACGGCTTGGTAAAACCCGCCATGTTCGGCCTGTGCCAGCCAGTTGGTGCCGAAGGTGACCTCGGTCAGGTGCCCATCGGCGGCGGCAAGCGCGGGTAGGATCGACGTGATGACGGCGATAGGTGCGATTCTGGACATGGTGGCAAACTCCCCTGGGATGCGCATGGCATGACGGACGATATCCTCGGTCTCAGTCCCCGGAAAGAAAGCGCCCGACCCGCGAAAGCTGCACCACATCGCGGCATTCGCCCAATCTTTGTGCAGTCCGGGCAAGATTCGGGCAAGCGGATTAGCGTGCGCCCTAGCCATCGCCGCGCCGGACAGGCACGTCAGACCCATGAAAGATGCCAAGACCGCCCTTATGCCCGATGGAATCGCCCCGCCCTTCGGCGCCTATTCCAACGGGATCGCCGCCCCGGCGAGCGGCCTCATCGTCACGTCGGGCCAACTCGGCCTGGCCCATGACGGGACCTGCCCCGCCGATGTCACCGGCCAGGCCGAACTCTGCTTGGCCGCCATCGACGCCATTTTGCGCGCGGGCGGCGCCACGCGCGCCGACATCCTGCGCCTGAACGCCTATGTGACCCGGCGCGAGGATTTTCCGGCCTGGATGGCGACCCGTGACGCCTGGCTGGCCGAAGTGCCGGTCAAGCCGGCCTCGACCTTGATGATCGTGACGGGCTTCACGCGGCCGGACTTCCTGGTCGAGGTCGAGGCCATCGCGCGCAAATCCTGACGATGCCCGGCATCCGATCCCCGCGACGGGGCCGGACCCGGTGCCCCGGCTTCAGAATCCGCGCAGCAGGACCAGGGCGGGCGAGGTCACGGTGACCCCTTGGGACGCGGACACGGCCGCATAGCGGTCCAGCAACCGCTCCAGAATCGGCTCAGAGGCCAGCTCCGACAGATTTCCGGTTCCGAAGAACGATTCCGCCCGCGCCTGGAATTCCGTCAATTGCCGGTCGATCGGCAGGGTCGCGAAGGCGGTTGGCAGGCCCAGCGCGCCCTCCATGACCGTTCGCAGGGGCGGCGTCCCCATCAGGGTGAACCATTTCGTCCGATCGCTCTGATCGCCGCTGGCCAAGGCGGGCAATTCCCGCCGGGCATTCAACGCCAGGCGCATCGTGTCGTCGGTCTGGCCCAGGGCGACCTCGAAGCTGCGGTCCAGATAGGACCGCTCGATCTGATCCGGAAAGGTCGACAGCGCGGTGTTCGGCGTTGGGAAATCCCCGAATCCGAAGGCACGCGACAGGTCGCGATACCGTTTGTCCGCCAACCGGTTCGACAACGCGTCCGGGTCGATCGTCCCCTCTTCCAACACCTTTCGGATCAGGAACTTGTTGTTGATCTCGTCCGATAGGCCGAAGGCGCCCAGAGCCACCGACAGGAGCCGGAAATCGGAAACCAGCGCCTCCGGCGTCGTCACGCTTCCGATCTTCTCGCGGAAGTAATCCAGGTCGCGTTGCAGGACCGGTCCCCGGTCGAAGGCCGCCTTCTGCGTGGCCAAGGTCGATTGCAGGAAGCGCCAGCCCGACAGCCCGCCCGTGGGAACGAAGGGCTGAAACGTCACGGCGAACAGGCGGACAGCAGGACCGCCTCCTTCTCGCGCAGCGGCCCGATCCGGCGCAGCGCCTGGTAGAAGCGACCCTCTTCCAGCAGGTCTATGATCGCGTCGATCCCGTCGTGATCCGACGGGTCCATGAAGGCATGGCGCAGGGCGATCAGCGCCTCCATCGTCTCGCCCAGCGCGACGGCGGGGGCGACTTCCCCGATCAGCATCATCTGGATCGCATGGGCCACCCGGCTGACCGGCGTGGTCGCTTGGCCGGGGTCGATGGCGTCCCGCAATCGCAGCAATTGGGTATTCGGGGTAAGAATGCGCAGCCGCGCGCCCCGCCCGGCATTTTCGACCACCGCCCCGTTCAGGACGATGCGGTCGCCGGCGGGCATCTTGATCATCAGGCCGGCCATGTCAGCCCCCCTGCGCCGACAGGCCGGTGGCCAGGCGCGTATTGATTTCGATCAGGCTTTGGGCCGTGGCGTCATCGCGCAGCACGGCCGATGTCTGGCGGTCGACGAAGCCGGCCAGGCTGATGATGGCCGCCCGCAGGTCCGGCGACATCTCGTTGGCATCGTCGGCGCATTGCAGGGCCGCCGCTTGCCACAGGCGGCGATTGTCATGAAGCACTTGGCTGCGCATCGCGGCGCCGCTGGCCGGATCGGAAAAGACGGCGTGCAGGCGCCGCGTGATGCTTGCAAAGACGCGGGCCTCGGCGCGCCCCGGCGACGTCAGCGCGGGGTCGAGGGTCGCGTAGGCATTGGCGGCCTGGGCATATCCCATGTGGATGTCTCACTTTCAGCGAGCTCCGCCCGGGGGCGGATCCGGCGCAGAGCGCCGGGAAGAGGGGGATCGCCCCCGCCAAATGACGGCGGGGGCGACGGGGGTCAGCGGATCAGCGGAACAGCGACAGGATCGACTGCGGCGCCTGGTTGGCGATCGACAGCGATTGGGTCGCCAGCTGCTGCTGGACCTGCAGGGCCTGCAGACGGGCCGAGGCTTCTTCCATGTTGGCATCCACCAGGGAGCCGATGCCGGAGGTCAGCGAGTCGGTCAGCTTCGAGATGAAGTCCGACTGGGTCTCGATCCGGCCCTGGGCCGAGCCGAAGGCGGCCGAGGCGTCAATTGCGCTCGAAATCAAGTTCTCGACGGATTCCAACGCGGCGGTTGCACCATCGGTCGTCGTCACGTCGATGCCTTTCAGATCGACAAGGCCGCCCGCAGCCTGGTTTTCGCCAGTCACCGTGTCCAACGTCACGTCGATATCGTTGGTGTTGTCGGCTGTCGTGGTGGTGACCGTCAGCACACCGGCAGCTGCCGTGATTGTCAGGTCAGCTTCCGGAAGGGAGTTCGCCTCCGCAAAGGAGGCGAAGGCCGCGGCAAGTCCTTCGGCCACATCCGTCGCGGTATCGCCCTCGGCCGCCACATAGGCGATGTCCTGAGCGCCAGCCGCGTCACCGGTGGCATTGGCATTGGTGAAGCCGGTCAGGCCGGTCCCGTCGATGGCAAGGCTGTAGGCTGTCCCGGCTGTCGGTGCGCCGACGGTGATGTTGGCCGTCTGCGTGGCGGTGTTCAGGGTGATGGCGCTGCCACCGGTTCCCGCCGCGTAGGTGCCGGCCGTATCTACCACGGCATCGTTCGTGGACAAGTTCTGACGGCTGACGCTGATATTCGAGCTGCTCACCGAGCCGTCGGCCGCACGATCCAGCGAGGACAGGACGGTCATGGCGTCGGAGGAGGTTCCGTCGACGAGGTTGAGACCGTTGAACTGAGCTGCGCCGACGACCGCACCGATCTGATCGCGCAGGGCGACGATGTCGGTCTGGATCTTGTCGCGGTCGACGTTCTGTTCCTGGGACGCGACGATCTTGCCTTTGATCTGCGTCAGCAGGTCGGTGACCGTCTCGGACGCGTTGCGCGCCACGGCGACGGTGGATTCGCCCAGGGCGAGGCTCTCGCTGATCGCCTTGAAGCCCTGCACGTCGGATTCCATCTGCTTCGAGATGGCCCAGACGGCCGAGTTGTCCTTGGCGGACGCGACGGACTTGCCGGTGGAGATTTCGGACTGGGTCATTCCCAGGTTCTTGTTGATGGATTGCAGCGTCTGCAGCGCCACCATGGCGCCGTTGTTGGTCAGAATGCTGGACATGTGATTACCTTTCATGTGCCCGCTTCGCAGGCGAGTGATGTCCGCGCATCGGCGGACGACATGACATTCTGCCTTCGGGGATGGCCCCCGTGATCGCCATTCTCGGCCCGCCCTGCACTAGAGCGACGGCCTTAAGCGGACCTTAAGATGCCTCCATCGAATAGTTCGGATTGGAAATGTTCGGCCCGGCTACGGAAGCCCCGGCCCACGCCCCTCGACCACGGCCTCCATCACCGCATAGGTCCGCGTCTCGCGCAGACCTGGCAACTCGACCAAGACCTCCGACAGGAAGGTCCGGTAATCGGCCATGTCCCGGTGCCGCGTCTTCAGCAGATAGTCGAACCCGCCGGCGACCATATGGCATTCCTCGATCCCCTCGATCCGCCGCACCGCATCGGCAAAGGCCTCGAACACCTCGCCCGAACTGCGGTCCAGCTTGACCTCCACGAACGCCGTCAGCCCGCGCCCCAGCGCCGCCGCCGACAGTCGCAAGGTGAACCCTTCGATCACACCGTCCCGCTGCAGGCGCCGCAGCCGCTCGGAGGTGGCATTGGGCGACAGGCCGATCCGGTCGGCCAAGCTGGTGACAGGCATCCGCGCATCTTGCTGCAAAACACGGATCAGCCGCCGATCCTGCGCGTCGAACCGCTCTATTCCTGCGAAAATCTCTGTCATTACGCCAATTACCCTCGAATATCCCCGGATCACCCCGCACCATCACCTCACTTTGGTGACACCTGCAAGCCGGGCTGGGCTATGATCCCTCATCTTCGAACGCCTGGAGCCGCCCATGCCCCTCACCGCGCCCTATGCCCCCGCCGATGAGACCCTGATGCCGGCGCTCCTGCCCCATGCGACCCCGTCGCCCGCCACGAAAGCCCAAGCCACGGCGCTCATCGAAGCGATCCGCGCCGCCCGCACTCGCATCGGCGGGCTCGAAGACTTCCTGCGCGACTATGACCTCTCCACCCGCGAGGGGCTGGCCCTCATGGCCATGGCCGAAGCCCTGCTGCGCGTCCCCGACGCGGCCACGCAGGACGCCCTGATCGCCGACAAGATCGGCGCCGGCGATTGGGACGGCCACGACCCCTCCGATGCCTGGCTGGTCTCGGCGGCGACCTGGGGCCTGGGGATGACGAACAAGCTGCTGCGCCCCACCGACACCGTTCCGTCGGTCCTGACCGGCCTCACCCGCCGCATCGGCGCCCCCGCTGTGCGCCAGGGCGTGCGCCAGGCCATGCGCTTCATGGGCCACCAATTCGTCCTGGGCGAGACCATCGGCGACGCCCTCGCGCGGGCGCGGGACGACGAACGCAAGGGCATCCGCCACAGCTACGATATGCTGGGCGAAGGCGCGATGACGCGCGACGACGCCACCCGCTACGCCAAGTCCTATGCAGACGCGATCGAGGCCATCGGCCGCTCCGCCGGCAACCGCCCCTTGCCCGACCGGCCGGGCATCTCGGTCAAGCTCTCGGCCCTCCACCCGCGTTACGAGCCGCGCAACCGCGACGCCGTTCTGGCGGAGCTGACCCCGGTCCTCCGCGACCTCATGGAGAAGGCCAAAGCCTACAACCTCAACTTCACCGTCGATGCCGAGGAGCAGGAGCGTCTGGCCCTTTCCCTCGACGTGATCGAAGCGGCCTGCGCGGACGGCATCCTCGACGGCTGGGACGGCTTCGGCCTGGCCGTTCAGGGCTATGCCAAACGCGCCGCCACCGTCATCGATTGGGCGGGCGACCTGGCCAAGAGCCACGGCCAGACGCTGATGGTCCGCCTCGTCAAAGGCGCCTATTGGGACACGGAGGTCAAACACGCCCAGGTCGAAGGCCAGGACGATTACCCCGTCTTCACCCGCAAAGCCGTCACCGACCTGAACTACCTCCATTGCGCCGAAAAGATGCTGGCCCTGCGCCCGCACCTCTATCCGCAATTCGCCACCCACAACGCGCTGACCATCGCCCAGATCACCGAACTGGCCGGCGATGCCCAGGGCTACGAATTCCAGCGCCTCCACGGCATGGGCGAGGCTCTCTATGCGGCGGCTACCAAGCAGACCGGCGTTCCGGTCCGCATCTACGCCCCCGTCGGCGGGCATCGCGACCTGCTGGCCTACCTGGTCCGGCGCCTGCTGGAAAACGGCGCGTCCACCTCCTTCGTGGCCATGGCGGGCGACAAGGATGTCCCCATCCGCGACGTCCTCGCCATCCCGGACGACTTGGCCTCGCGCCCCCGACACCGGAACATCCCGCGGCCCTCGGCGATCTTCGGCGACCGGCCCAATTCCACCGGCTTCACCTTCGGCGACCGCCCGGCCCTGTCCAAACTGCTCCGCCAGATGAAGGCCGCCCCCGAAGCTCCGATGCCGGAGGCCATTGACCCGGACGCCGCCATGCAGCGCGCCGCCAAGGCCTTTCCGGCCTGGCGCGACACGCCCGTTGCCGACCGCGCCGCCGCCCTGCGCCGCGCCGCCGACGCGCTTGAAGCGCACCGCCCCGCCCTCATGGCCACCCTGGCGCGGGAGGCGGGCAAAACCCTCGACGACGGCATCGCCGAAGTGCGGGAGGCCGTCGACTTCCTGCGCTACTACGCCGACGAGGCGGAAACTTTGTGCAAGCCCAAAGTGCTCCCCGGCCCCACGGGCGAACGCAACGAATGGCGGGCCCAGGGCCGGGGGCCCTGGGTCACCATCGCCCCCTGGAACTTCCCCCTGGCGATCTTCCTGGGCCAGAGCGCCGCCGCCCTGGCCGCCGGAAACACCGTCGTCGCCAAGCCCGCGCCCCAGACGCCGCGCATCGCCGCCCAGGCCGTCGCGCTGCTGCACGAGGCGGGCATCCCGCGCGACGCCCTGATCCTCGCCCCCGGCGGGCCCGAGGTGGGACAGGCCCTGACTGCCCACCGCCATCTGGCGGGCGTGGCCTTCACCGGCTCCACCGCTACGGCCAAGGCGATCCAACGCGCCCTGGCGGATCGCGACGGCCCCATCCTCCCGTTCATCGCCGAAACCGGCGGCATCAACGCCATGATCGTCGACGCCACCGCCCTGCCGGAACAGGTCACCCGCGACGTGGTCGCCTCGGCCTTCCGCTCCGCCGGGCAACGCTGCTCGGCCTGCCGCATCCTCTACCTGCAGGAGGACGTGGCCGACCGCATGGTCGATATGATCAAGGGCCATGCCGCGACCTTGAATCTGGGCGACGCGATGGATCCGGCCACCGATATCGGCCCCATCATCGACGACGACGCCCTGGCCCGGCTGCGGGCCCATGTGGACCGGCACGAGACGGCTTGGCAGGCCGACGCCCCGGCAGGCCGCTACATGCCCCCGACCATCATCGAACTGGGTCGCGAGGACCGCCTGACCCAAGAGGTCTTCGGCCCCGTCCTGCATATCAAGCGCTATGCGGCGTCCAAGCTCGGCGCCATCCTGGACGAGATCGAGGCGACCGGCTTCGGCCTCACCTTCGGCCTCCATTCCCGCATCGACGCCACCATCGCCGCCGTGACGGCCCGCGCGCCTGCGGGCAACGTCTACGTCAACCGCAACCAGATCGGCGCCATCGTCGGCAGCCAACCCTTCGGCGGCCGCGGCTTGTCGGGCACCGGCCCCAAGGCGGGCGGTCCGCTCTATCTGCCGCGCTTCGTGGAGGAGGTCGTGACCTCCACCGACACCACGGCAGCCGGCGGCAACGCGTCCCTGATCGCCATGGAGGTCCGTTAGCGGATCGGAGACCCCTTTCGGTCGATGGAAACCGCCAAAAGCACCATCACCATCAAGGCGCCGGACTCTGCCGGAGCCGTTGAAATTTACACGACCAAAGATGACCCGATCCCGATCGTCGCCCTGCCCTGGCGGACATCGCAATGCGTCTGACTGCAGCCAGGATGACCGCAGCGTTAACCTTAACGCGCGCCCTCGTCTTCCCGGCACACATATCCCGGGGAGCGCGAGGGGAGACCCCTCGCTCCCACAG
>JBCCCB010000148.1:0-9799 GCA_039033775.1 Pseudomonadota bacterium
CGATGATCAGCCATCATTTGAGCCAACTCTATAACCGGAGCTGATTCAAAGGCGTAGATAACGGGGCTCGTCATCACATCGGCAACACGGCGCATCTTCAGACGTGCCGTATTTGGTGCCCAGTTCCTTGACGAGCTGGACGATGCCGGCCTCGACGGTGACGTCGAGCGCGGTGGTGGGTTCGTCCAGGATCAGCAGCGAGGGCTTCGACATCAGCGCCATGGCGATGACGATGCGCTGCTGCTGTCCGCCCGAGAGCTGGTGCGGATAGCTGTCGAGGATGCGGGCGGGGTCGGGCAGCTTGACGTCCGTGACGACTTGGAGGGCGAGGTCGTAGGCCTCTTTCTCCGACGCATTGTCGTGGAGGATGGGCACCTCCATGAGTTGCTTGCCGATGCGCATGGCGGGGTTCAGGGAGGCCATGGGCTCCTGGTAGATCATGGCGATCTCGTTGCCGCGGATGTCGCGGAGTTCCTCCTGGCTCATCTCGCCCAGATCGCGGCCCTTGAACTTGATCGAGCCGCCGACGATGCGGCCGTTCACGCCCAGATCCTGCATGACGCCCAGGGCGACGGTAGACTTGCCGCAGCCGGATTCGCCGACCAGGCCCACCGCCTCGCCGGGTTGGACGTCGACGGAGAAGTCCATGACCGCCGGGATTTCGCGCAGGCGGGTGAAGAAGGATATCGAGAGCTTGTCGATCTCGAGGATCGGGCCGTCATGGGCGGGATTGAGTTTCATGGGCTTTCTCCGGGTGGAGAGGTCAGGGGCGCTGCCCCCGGATCCCCGGGATATCTAAGGCAGGATGAGAGAGATAGGCGTCATTGCAGGCGGGCGCCGATCTGTTCGAAGCGGCCGTTACGATAGGCATAGGTCCAAATCGTGCAGTTTCGGGCGCCGCAGAATGGGTGAGTGCCGAATTCCCATCGGCAGGTGAACTTGGCCACCTCCACATCGGCGGTGCCGTCGGCGTTGACCGTGATCGCGTCGGGCGCGACAGAGATGGTGCTGCCGGCGGCGCATTGGGATTGAAGCTCGGCCACGACTACCGCCGCCAGGTCGGCGGTGGTTTGGGCGGTGGCGGCCGGGGCCAGCAAGGCCAAGCCGGCAGCCAAGGAGAAGAGCCGCCGCATCAGTCCCTCAGGCTTTCTTCGCGCAGGCCGTCGGCCAGGAGGTTCAGTCCAAGCACCAGGCTCAGCAGGGCGACGGCGGGGACGATGGCGGGATGGGGATAAACCGACAGCAAGCGGCGGCCATCGTTGATGGTGCTGCCCCAGTCGGGTGATTCCGGCGGGAGGCCCAGGCCGAAGAAGCCGAGCGTCCCGAGGAGGATCGTGGTGTAGCCGATGCGCAGGCAGAAATCGACGATCAGGGGGCCGCGGGCATTGGGCAGGATCTCCCAGAGCATGATGTACCACGGCGTCTCGCCCCGGGTCTGACCGGCGGCCACGTAGTCGCGGGTCTTGATGTCGAGCGTCAGGCCCCGGACGATGCGGAACACTGTGGGCGAGTTCACGAAGACCACCGAGACGAAGACGATCAGGACCTGGCCCGAGATATCGAAGAGGTCCAGGAAGCCGGGCCAGAAGGCGAGGACCGAGCCTTGGGCCGAGATCAGCGAGAAGTAGAACAGGAAGCCGATGGCCATGGCGATGCCGACATAGAGGTTTCGCGTGGCCGGTTGAGTTCTATAGCGCGAGTTCAGCAACACGGCCACGAAGGCCAGCGGGAAGATGAACAGGACGGCGGCCATGTAGTTGGGCAGGCCGGTGGCGACGATTTCCGGCGTGACCAGCAGGTAGAAGAGCAGGATCACCGGGAAGGCCAGGATCAGGTTCGCCAGGAAGCTGAGGAACGTGTCCAAGAGGCCGCCGTAATAGCCGGCGGGCAGGCCCAGCGTGATGCCGACCATGAAGGCGAAGAGCGTGGCCAGCGGCGCGATCTGCATGACGATGGTCGAGCCGAGGACCATGCGGCTGAAGACGTCGCGGGCCAGGTTGTCGCCGCCCAGCAGGTAGTAAGGGTAAGCGCCGTCCTCGGGCATGGCGGTGCCGGGCACCTCGTTCTTCATGCCCGAGACCTGGGTCAGCGGGTCATGGGTCGCGATCATGTCGAGCGGGCCCGCATAGAAGGCGGTGAAGGCCCAGAACATGACCAAGGCGAAGCCGATCATGCCGATGGTCGAGTCGAAGAGCTTGCCGTAGAGGCCGAGCTTGCGCTTGTAGGCGAAGCTGGCGGCAAACAGCACGGCCAGCGACAGCCAAACGGGCGTGAAGGCCTGGGACATGCCGCCGATGATGCCGCCGCCCGCGTGGCCCACGACCATGCCTGCGACGATATAGGCGACGATCGTCGCGAGGACGACATAGAGCGAATAGGTCTGGGCCCGCGAGATCAGGCCGGGGAAGCCCTCGGCGATGGCGGCGGTGCCGTCGGGGTTGATCACGACGCGGTCGCCGGTGGCGACGAAGCTGACGGCGATGGCGATGACCGAGGTCACCAGAAGCGCGATGACGCTGATGGCGAGGATGGGGTCCAGGACGTTGCCCAGGCTGCCGGTCCAGGTGAGGGGTTCCATGTGTCCGGTCTCCTCAGGCGATGCGGATGCGCGGGTTCAGGAAGACGTAGCCGATATCGGAGATCAGCTGCGTCACCAGGACGACCACGACGGAGATGATGGAGACGCCGAGCAGCAGCTCGATGTCGTTGTTGCCGGCGGCCTGGACCAGGGTCCAGCCGAAGCCCTTGTAGTTGAACAGGGTCTCGACGATGACCACGCCGTTCAAGAGCCAGGGGAATTGCAGCATGATTACCGTGAAGGGCGCGATCAGGGCATTCCGCAGCGCGTGCTTCAGGACGATCTGGTTGAAGGCCACGCCCTTGAGGCGAGCGGTGCGGATGTATTGGGCGGTCATGACCTCGGTCATGGAGGCCCGCGTCATCCGCGCGATGTAGCCCATGCCATAGAGCGCGATGGTCAGCACCGGCAGGGTGAAGTTCGCGAAGGTGATGTCTTCCATGGCGCTGGTGGCGGTGCCTTTGAACCACCTGAGCCCGACGGCCGACGACGCGAAGACGGCGATGAAAATCACGCCCGAGACGTATTCCGGGGTCGCCGTCGTGGTGATCGACACGGTCGAGAGCGAGCGGTCCAGCTTGGAGCCTTCGCGCATCCCCGCCAGCACGCCCAGGATCAGCGCGCCGGGCACCATCACGACCATGACCCAGAACATGAGCTTGGCGGTCTGCCAGCCCCGTTCGGACAAGATGTCCAGGACGCCGTTCTGGAACACGGTGGAATAGCCCCAACTGCCTTGCAGCACGCCGCAAAAGGCGGGGGCGTCGGCGGGCTCGACCCCCGGCGTGGCGCAGCGGGAGAAGGTGACCTCGCCGTTCTCCACCTGGGTGAAGGCGGGCGCAAACCCCAACCAGCGGGCGTATTTGATCGGCATCGGGTCCAGATAGCCGCGGTTTTCAAGCCACGACACGACCTGTTCGTCCGTCATTCGGTTATTGGCCTGGTTCTTGGCCAACTTTTCCAAGTTCGGCTGCAGGTTCGTCAGAAAGAACACGATGAACGTCAGGCAAAGCGCCGTCAGAACGATCACGCCCAGTCGTCGAAGGATGAACATCCCCATAATCGGCCCCCGGTCGTCGGTTGTCGCGGATCATCCCGCCCGCGTTCTGAAAGGCAGAAGGCCGCGCAGGTGGCGCGGCCTTCCTCGTCGGGTCGTCAGGCGGCAACGCCCCACTTATAAAGCTGGGGCAGATACGCGATGTGCATATCCAGGCCCACGAAACCGCCGCTCTGATGGCGGAAGAGCGAGCGCCAATAGGGCTGGATCGTCACGCCTTCGTCGATGACGATGGCTTGGATCTTGCCCATCACCTCGCGCCGGGCATCGGCGTCGGCGATGGAGTTCGCTTCGGCCAGCAGGGCGTCGAATTCGGCGTTGTTGAACGCGAATTCGTTCCAGGCGACGCCCGACTTGTAGGCCAGGCCCAGGACCTGCGTGCCCAGGGGGCGGTGGTTCCAGTTGGTCGAGCTGAAGGAATACTTGGTCCAGTCGTTCCAGAACGTGGAGCCGGGCAGGATCGTCCGCTTCACATTGATGCCGGCATCGCGCAGCTGGGCGGCAACGGCATCGGTGGTGTTGCGGCGCCAATCGTCGTCGATCGAGAACAGCTCGTGCTCGAAATCGCCGAAGCCGGCTTCTTCCATCAGCTCCTTGGCGCGGGCCGGATCGTGGGGCAACCGCGTCACCGCCGGATCATATTCGGGGTGGACGGGACCGACATGGCAATTGTCGGCCGTCGATCCCTGGCCGGCATAGCCCAGTTCCAGCAACACGTTATTGTCGCAAGCCATGGCCAAGGCCTGGCGGACGCGCTTGTCGGCGTAGGGCTTCTGGCCGTTGACCTCGGCGTCCTGGTTGGGCCGGATCACGATCGTGGAACCGGTGACGACCTCGGACTTTTCCCAGCCGATCCCGTCGAAGATGTCGACATATTCGCCGACATTCTCGTAGATCGTATCGACCTCCTCGGATTCGGCGGCGGCCAGCCAGGCCGACGGGTCGGTGCCGTAGTCGATATACTCGATCCGGTCGAGGAACGCGCCCCAGCCGGCTTCGTACCCCCACCAATCGTGGTCTGCATTGCGCTCCAAGACCGACCGGATGCCGACCTCGTGCTCTGTATTCAGATAGGGACCTGTGCCCAATTGCTGCCCCAGGATATTGTCGGGATCCTGGTCGGGATGCAGCACGTGGGCCGGATAGTCGGCGATACCCGGGATCAGGGTGATGTCGGGCTGGTTGAGGTTCAACCGCAGAGTCAGGTCGTCGATGACTTCGATGGCGCCCTCGGCGGCCCGGTTGGTTTCGGGGTCGACGATGGATGTCACGCGGGCAGCCATCGAATTGCCCTCGGCATCGGCTTCGGCCCAGCGGCGGAAATTGTGGGCTACATGTTCGGCGGTGAAGGCGTCGCCGTTGTTCCAGGTCACGCCGGGGCGGACATTCAGCGTGTAGACGGTGGCGTCGTCGTTCACCTCCCAGCTTTCCAGCAGCATGCCGCGGAAGGTGCCGTCGGAATTGTATTCGACGAGCGATTCCAGCCAGCCCGCCGCCACGTAGGACATCTGCGTCCAGTCGAAGGTGCGCGGGTCCTTCAGGGCGCGGACTTCCATCTGCATGCGCAGGACGCCGCCTTGTTGGGCGTGGCCGTCGGCCTTGGCGGGTGCCGCGCCGATCAGGGCATAGGCGGCGGGGATCGAGACGCCGAGCGCCGTCGCCCGGGTCAGGAATTCGCGGCGGTCCATCAGGCCGCGCTTGTGTTCGTCGGCGTACATGTGTGCGCCGGGATGGATGCCGGCCACCAGGTCGGTGTCGTGCTTGGTCATTTGAGGTCTCTCCCAGTTTCTTCCGTCCGGCGCCTCGTTTCCTCGGGCCCCGTATTCGTGACGTGCGGCGGTCTTCGCCCCCGCTTGCAGCCTATAGGGAACCATAGGCGGGGGGGCGTCAACGGCGCTTATCGACTTGACATAGTTGAAAAGCGACATGGTCAACCTGGTTTGGATGTCGCTTTTGTGCCTGCCCTAGGGTCAACGGGCCGCTCGCGCGACCCCGATCCCCGTTCGGCGGCCCGGAAGGCCGACGGCGTCTGGCCGGTGGCCTTGCCGAAGGCGCGGGTGAAGTAAGCGGGCGATCCGAAGCCCAGATCCCGCGCGATCTGGGCGGCGGTGGCATCGGTGTCGGCCAATCGGCGGCGGGCTTCGTGCATGGTGCGGGCCGTCAGGTAGCGGGCGGCGGATTGGCCGCAGGTGGCCTTGAAGGTTCGGCTGAGATGGGTGGCCGTGACGCCCAGCGTGGCGCCGATCTGTTCCAGTGTCGCGCCCTGGCCCAGCACCTGCTCTACCTCGCGGGCGAAGCGGGCGGCCAACTGGTTGGGCTTGGAGAGCGGTTTGGGCGGCTGCGCCGTGGCGATGCGTTCGATCAGAGCCGAGATCAGGATGATCCGCGCCAGGGCAGCGCGGCCCGACGGCGGATCGGTCAGATCGCCGGCCCGGGCCAGGCGGTCCAGCAGGCCCGCCATTTCCGCCTGGGACGTCACGTCGGTCAGCTTCAGGCGGCGGGGTCGGGGCGGCATGGGCGCCTCGAACAGCTCCGGCAGGCGCAGCAGCGTGCCTTCGGTGCGCGGCATCGGCTCCAACGCGAAGGGGGTCCCGGCGGGCAGGGCGATGGCCGTGGCCGGGCCGAAGCCGCGCGTGCGCCCGTCGAAGACGATCCGGCCTTGGCCGCGGGCGATCCAGATCAGGACGGGCAGGGGCTCCGCATGGGGCATTTCGCGGCGCCAGCGGGTGTTGCGCGCCAGCGGGGTGATGGATTCCAGCCGCATCCCGGCGAGGCGTTCGTGGTCGGGAAGGCCTTTCGATTCGAAGAGCCGGATGCGGGACATGGGCCGGAGGGGACCACGGCGCGCGCCGATCTGTCAAAGCCGGGCGAGATCCGGTCCGGAGATCCGGGTCCAGCCACCCATGCGGCCGCTTGGTGGAATAAGTGCGCTGGCGCTTGGCGTATTGGCGCGTGGCCTGGATGGCGCTTGTGCGGGCCGCATCCAGGGAGATCTCGCCGTGCAGGTGGGCGATCAGGTCCGGCGCGCCGATGGCCTGGGCGGCGGTGAGGGTCGGATCCCAGTGCGGCAGGACGGCGCGGGCCTCGTCCAGGGCGCCGTTGGCGAGCATGGCATCGAAGCGGGCGGCGATGCGCGGATCGAGCCAATCCTTGGGGGCGTCGACCACCAGGGCCGTGACGCCATGCAGCGGCAGGGCGGGCGGCGGGGTCTCGGCCTGCCAGGCGCGGATCGAGCGGCCGGTGGTGCGCTTCACCTCCCATGCGCGCTGGACGCGGCGGGGGTTGTCGAGATCCATGTCCGCGCGGACATCCGGGTCCAGCTCTGCCGCCATGGCCGCCAGACCGCGTTGGGTCAGGCGGGCCTCGGCCTCGGCGCGGATGGCCGGCGGGGTCGCGGGGATGTCGGCCAGGCCCTCGGTCAGGGCGCGGAAGGTGAGGCCGGTGCCGCCGACGATGATGGGGCGGGGACCTGGCAGCAGCGGCGTGACGTCCCGCAGCCAATCGCCGACGGAATAGGCCCGGCCCCAGGCGACGTGACCATAGAGCGCGTGGGGCGCGCGGCCCTCCTCGCCCGCCGAGGGGCGTGCCGTCAGGACGCGCCAATCGGCGAAGACTTGGAGCGCGTCGGCATTGACGATGCGGCCGCCCGCGGACTCGGCGATGGCCAAGGCCAGGGCCGACTTGCCGGACGCCGTCGGGCCCGCGATCAGGACGGGCCTATCCGGCGGAATAGAATATATGTATTCCAGCATATTACGACGCGTTCTTCACCTATTTCGAGCCGCCGCTGCGCCCGGTTGCCCCGCCCCGCCTAATCCGCCATACCCGGACGCGCAACGGCACCAAGGGGGCGGACAGGATGCAGGACCAGGAGACCGGGACCGCAGGGCCGACCCACCGCCGCGTGATGCTGAAGATCAGCGGCGAGGCGCTGATGGGCGACCAGGGCTACGGCCTGCACCCCCCAACCGTCGAACGGATCGCCCGGGAGGTGAAGTCGGTCCACGAGATGGGCGTCGAGATCTGCATGGTGATCGGCGGCGGCAACATCTTCCGCGGTCTGCAAGGGTCGGCCCAGGGGATGGAGCGGACGACGGCCGATTACATGGGGATGCTGGCGACGGTGATGAACGCCCTGGCCATGCAGGGCGCCATGGAGGCGCTGGGGATGCATACCCGCGTGATCTCGGCCATTCCCATGGACCAGGTCTGCGAGCCCTATATTCGCCGTCGCGCCGTGCGGCACCTGGAGAAGAAGCGGGTGGTGATCTTCGCGGCCGGGACCGGAAACCCGTATTTCACCACCGATACGGCGGCGACGCTGCGGGCCTCGGAGATGTCGTGCGAGGTGATCTTCAAGGGCACCAAGGTGGACGGGGTCTATGACAAGGACCCCGTGAAGCACGCGGATGCGGTGCGGTATGAGACGGTCAGCTACGACGAGGTCCTGTCCCGGCATCTGGGCGTGATGGACGCCTCGGCGATCGCGCTGGCGCGGGAAAATGGGCTGCCGATCATCGTCTTCTCGCTAGACGAGCCTGGCGGGTTCCGGGGCATTTTGGCCGGGACGGGGACCCATACCGAAGTGACCGATTGAGCGGCGGCCCGTCGGAGGGACCGGATCAGCGCCTTCGCTTCCAGCCCGTCGGCAAAGGGCCGGGTCGGGCGCATTGGGCGCGGCGGGCGGATGGCGTGGATGCTGCGGAGTTGCTCGGGCCGCAGAAGCCGATGCGCCTGGGGGCCCAGATAGAGTGTCTCGGCCGGCATCCCTTCGGCAAAGACGATGTGATGCCGGTCGCAGAGGAGATGGAGATACCGGGCCGGTCGATCCGGGGGCAATTGATCGACCGCGTCGAGGGCCAGCAGGTGGCGCGCGGCCACCAGCTTGGCCGATCGGCTATCGGGCGAGCGGATCAGGATCCGGTGCTGCGGCGATACCAGCAGGGGCCGGGCGGGACGCCCGGGCCCGAAGGCGCCGGCGGCAATCCGGATCGGCGCCTGCCGCCCGGGATTGCGCAGGAAAGATCCGCCCGTCCAGAGGACAACCGGCATCGACCCGTCCTTGGCCCGCAGCCGGTCGCCCGGCCGTATGGCTTCCACCGGGACGGCCCCGCTGGGCGTATCGATCCGCGTTCCCGCACAGAAGCAGACGGTCGTGTTGTCGACGGATTGGTTGACGCCGGTCCCTGCGTAGGTGGTGTTCTGGACCCCGGTCAGTTCGATTCCGCGGATGTCGAGATTGTCCAGAAGGGTGTTCGACGACAGGAAGACGTCGCCATTGTCCATCTGCCGGATGTTGACGTTCAGCGTCTGCGTACTGCCGTCGGCAAGGGTGACGATTGCTTCGAAGAGGTTGGCGCTATCCTGCTTGACGGAGGTGAAGCCGTTGCCGACGTCGTATTCCACCCGGTCACTGGCGGAGGACGCATATTCGTCGTCCATAATGCCGCCGTCATCGTTGCCGTCGATCTCGGTGATCTGATGCAGGCTGAACCCGGTATAGGTGCCGAGAAGCGAAGCGGCATTCTCGCTTGAAGCGTTCGTCTCGTCGGTGTCGATATCGGCGAAGTTGCCGAGATAGATCACGGTCGGGGCGAAGACGGCCATGGCTCTCTCCGGGATGGTCGTCTGACTGATCTCATGCCGCCCTTAAAATGGCGTTTATGCCGAGCTACGGGTCAGCCGCGGCGGCCGCTTGCGGGAGCCGGATCCGATGTGACCTGGCATGTGGCCGCGCCGACAACGTGGCAGCCTTGGCGTGATCGGACGGGGAGACCACCGCTTTCCACGCAGGCATCCTCGGGCTATAGGCCCGTGAGGCCACGTGGAGTGCAGAAGATGGCAGACGATTTCGAGCTGGACACCGACGATCTGGAGCGCCGGATGGACGGCGCCATGGCCAACCTTCGGACCGAGTTCGGGTCGCTGCGGACGGGCCGTGCCTCGGCCTCGATGCTGGAGCCGGTGATGGTTGACGCCTATGGGTCGCCCACGCCGATTAACCAGGTGGGCACCGTCAATGTGCCCGAGCCGCGGATGGTCACCGTCAACGTCTGGGACAAGGGCCTGGTGGGCAAGGTCGAGAAGGCCATCCGCGAGAGCGGGCTGGGCATCAACCCACAGTTGAACGGCACGATCATCATGTTGCCGATCCCTGAGTTGAA
>JBCCCB010000149.1:0-9788 GCA_039033775.1 Pseudomonadota bacterium
CCCGCAGCATCGCCGACCAGGCCCGCACGATCCGCATTCCGGTGCATATGATCGAGACGATCAATAAGTTGGTCCGCACCGGGCGACAGATGCTCCACGAGATCGGCCGCGAACCGACGCCTGAGGAACTGGCCGCCAAGCTTCAGATGCCGCTGGAGAAGGTCCGCAAGGTGATGAAGATCGCCAAGGAGCCGATCTCGCTGGAGACGCCCATTGGCGACGAGGAAGATTCGCAGCTTGGTGACTTCATCGAGGACAAGAACGCCGTCTTGCCGCTGGATTCGGCCATTCAGGAGAACCTGAAGGAGACGACGACGCGGGTGCTGGCGTCTTTGACGCCGCGCGAAGAACGCGTTCTGCGCATGCGCTTCGGCATCGGCATGAACACCGACCACACGCTGGAAGAGGTGGGCCAACAGTTCAGCGTCACCCGCGAACGCATCCGCCAGATCGAGGCCAAGGCTTTGCGCAAGCTCAAGCATCCGAGCCGGTCGCGCAAGCTGCGGTCGTTTTTGGACCAGTGATCGGGGCGGTCGATCTTGCCGCCCCCTGCCCCGCCGGGGGTGGGTGAGCCGTGGCCGGTTTCTTTTCACGTCTCTTCGGGGGGTCGGCGGGGAAAGCCGCCCCCGCGACCCAGCCGGAAAGCTACAAGGACTTCACCATTACGCCAAATCCGATCCAGGCCGGCAGCGAATATCGCATCGCCGCCCTGATCGAGAAGGATGGGAAGAGCCACCAATTGATCCGGGCCGATACCCTGCGCGACCACGAGGGCGCGGTGGAAGCGTCCCTTGGCAAGGCGCGGCAAGCGATCGACGAACAGGGCGACCGGATCTTCGGCTGACTCGGCAAGGTTCCCGCCCCGTCAAAGCCTTGCGTCCCGTCTCGGTTTGCGCCTACTCGACCCCGACAGCCCCCATCGGTGCCGACATGCCAACGCCCCCTCCCCTCCTCCGCCCGACGCCGACCTGCCGCGTCGGTTCGGCCCGGCCGCATGGCAGGGCGCGGACGGGATGTCCCGCCGGGCACTGCCGCATTCCACCCGATCCGGCCCGGCCATGACACCACCGGCGGCAGACCTGCCCGCGCAGAGGCCGTCCAGGCTGGCCACGTTTGCCATCGCAGGGGCCCTATCGTTATTCGCCTTGGCGCTGGCCTGGACGATCCTGCAGCCCCGTTTCCTCCCCTCCGAGACGTGGATCCGCGGCGCCGATCTGCCCTCCCTCGGCCTCGGCCTGCTGCTTGGCCTGGTGGGGGTCGTCGCCTTCGCCAACGCCGCCCGGGGGGCCGGGGCATCGCCCCGCTTTGGCCGCCCGCAATCGGCCTCCGACGTGGTCGTTCTGATCTTGGTGGTCGCGCTGACGACATGGGCGACGCGCGTCGTGGTCCTGGAGATCGTCCCCTATGCCGCCTCGCGCGGGTCGGAGACGCGCCTGACCGAAACGCGGCGGATCATCAGCCGGGCGGACGGCGCCAGAGGACCCGGCACATGGCGGTTCGAGAGCACCGGCTGGTATCGCTTTTCGATCCGCGTGCCGCGCGATCCGGCCGCCGACCAGGGCACGTTCCGCGCGCTGGTCGATTGCCCGTCCGCCGGCTCGCGCGTGCGACTGATCGGGACGGGCAATGGCTTCGGCCTGCATTACGGCCGTATGGCGATCACCGATGCCGAAACGCGCGAGATGCTGCTGATCGATTTCGACGAAGGCACGTCCCGGGTGCCGCAAAGATGTTAGGCAGGGGCCGTCCGCACGGGCGTCCCTCGACCCGCCGACGCATTGCCTGCGTCAGCGCGATACCTATCTGACCATCATGACCGATCCCGTCTTCCGCTTCTCGGCGCCCGTCCGGGCCGCCCTCGGACCCCGGGACGTGATCGTCTTCGACGGGGTCTGCGTGCTCTGTTCCGGGTTCTTCCGCTTCATGCTGGCGCGCGACCGGGGCCGTTTCGCCTTCGTCACCGCGCAATCGCCGCTGGGCCAGGCCATGTACCGCGATCTCGGCCTGCCCACAGACGACTTCGAGACCAACCTGGTCATCGTCGACGGCTTGATCCACCGGCGGTTGGACGCCTTCGCCGCCGCCATGTCCACCCTGGCTTGGCCCTGGCGCGCGCTGGCCGCGGTGCGGATCATCCCCGAGCCGCTGAAAAACCGGGCCTATCATTCCATCGCCCGCAACCGGTACAGGATTTTCGGCCGGACCGGGGCTTGCCTGCTTCCCACCCCGGATATCCGCGACCGCTTCCTCGACCTGGACGCGGCCGCATGACGTCGCTCCTGGCCCGCGCCATGGGCGACGCTTTCGCGAGCTTGCCCCCCGACTTGCAGGCCTTCCATTCCCCCGACGGGCCGACGACTTGGGTCGGGGACGTGACCATCGAGACCGGCTCCACCCCCCAGGCCCGCGCCCTGGCCCGCATGTCGGGCTTCCCGCCGCGCAAGGGGACTGTGCCGTTCCGCCTGACGATCACGCCCGAGGGCGAGCAGGAGATCTGGCAGCGGGATTATGACGGACACATCCTGACCTCGCGCCAGGCGCTCGGCCCGAAGGGCACGATCGAGGAACGCCTCGGCCCCTTGCGCATCGGCCTGCGCCCCGAAGCCCAGGGCGAGACGTTGCGGATGGAAGTGGCCGCCTTGCGCATCGGCGCGCTGCCGACCCCTGCGGTCCTGCGTGGCCAGGGTGGCGGAACCGAGGGCGTAGACGAGCAGGGCCGCATCACCTTCGACGTGGAAAGCCGCGCGCCCGGCCTGGGCCGCCTGATCCGCTATTCGGGCCACCTGACCCGCGTCTGACATGGCCCATACGACCTTCACCCTCCAGACGGACGGCCCCGGCCTGACCGAATTCACCGGCGACGTGGCCGCCTGGCTACCCGACGCCACGGGCCTACTGACCCTGTTCGTCCGACACACCTCCTGTTCGCTGTTGGTCCAGGAAAATGCCGACCCGGAGGTGCAGACCGACCTGCAGGCCTTCTTCGCCCGCCTGGTGCCGCCGACCAGCGACCCGTCCATGGCCTATCTAACCCATACCTACGAGGGGCCCGACGACATGCCGGGGCATATCAAGGCGGCGCTGCTGCCGACCTCGCTGCAAATTCCCGTTGTCGAGGGCCGCCTACAACTGGGCACGTGGCAGGGCCTCTACCTGTTCGAACACCGCGACCGCCCGCACCGGCGCGAGGTCGCGGCGATGCTGATCGCTCAGTGACCCCGGCCGCCTTGGGTGGGCACCATATAGACTTCGCGCACCGAAACCCGACCTGGCGCGGTCAGCGCATACAGGACGGCTTCGGCGATATCGACGTCCTGCAGCTTGCCCGGCGCGCCCTTGGAAAAGAATGGCGTGTCCACCTGGCCCGGCGCGATGATGGTGCAATTGCCGCCCCATTGGTTCATCTCTTCGGCCAAGTTCCCGGCGAAACCGTGCACGAACCACTTGCTGGCCGAATAGATCGAGCCGCGCACATGCATCCGCCCCGCGACCGAGCCCATGACCAGCAGATCGCCCTGGCGGGGCTTCAAGTGTGGAATGGCGGCGTGCGCAGTGTAGAGAACGCCCTTGATGTTGATATCCACCAGCCGGTCCCATTCCTCGGGATCGCCCGTCTCGGTGCCCGGCTGGTCGATGCCCACGCCCGCATTGGCGAAGGCCGCGTCGAGCCCGCCAAAGCGGTCCGCCAGCTTTGCCACCGCTCCGACTTGGTCGGCGTGGGAGGTCGCGTCGCCCGGCAGCGCCAGGGCCTTGTCGCCCAATTCGGCCGCCAAGTCCGCGATCTTCGCTTCGGACCTGGCGAACAGGCCGACATTCCAACCGGCGGCGACGGCGGCCCGCGCGGTGGCCGCGCCGATGCCGGACGAGGCACCGGTGATGAAGAGAGTCTTGTCGGTCATTGTCGTCTCCTGATCGGGCGAAGGCCGTCCTGTGATGACGCCGACCTATCCTGGCGGGTGGCCTCGGCCAAGGACCGGATCGGAATGTGTGATATCGGCCAGACCGATAGATCGGCGGTCAGGCGGCCCGCCCCAGATCCCGGGCGGCCACGTCCCGCGCGATCCGATCGGCGAGCTTCCGGGCCTCGGCCCCGATCTCCGCGTTGTCCGCTGAACCGGCAATCGCGGCCTCGGTATCGGTTTGCAGGCGGGACAGACGGTCCATCAGGTCCTTCAGCCCCTCCACCTCATCGGCGATGGCGGCATGGGCCATCGTCGCCGTCTCGCTGGCGCCTACGGCCAGCGTGCGGGAATTGGTGAGGCTCGACAGGACATCCTCGACCGTCGCGCTCAGGTGATCGAGCGGCGTCTTGGTCTCGACCACGCGTTCGCGCATGCGCCCCAGACGGTCCATCAGCATGTCGACCAGCCCGTCGATATCGTCCGCCCGCTGGGTCGTCTGATCGGACAGGGTCCGCATCTCGCGCGCAACGACGGCGAAGCCCAGCCCGGCCTCGCCCGACCGGGCCGCCTCCACCGCGGCGTTGATCGACAGCAGGCGGGCCAATTGCGCGATATCGGCCACCGACTTGGCGTGGCCCGTCACCGTCGTCAGCACGGTTTGCAGCGCCGCCTCCTCTTCCAGCAAGGCGTCCACATGGCTGTTCATTTCGTCGATGCGGACGGCCAGGGGGCTGGCGATGTCCGTCAGATGGTCGATCCGGGTCGACGCCCCGTCCAGATAGTCTTTCAGCTCGCCATGGCAGCCCGACAGACCGGACAACCGGCCATGGGCGGCCGATGCATCGGACAAGAGACCCGCGGCCAGGTCCGCCCGCGATCGGGACGCTGCATTCACGGACCGGGCATTGGACACCATTCGGTCCAGCAAGTCGGAGAGCCGTCGGCATAGGGAAAGCAGGGACATCGCAACCTCGATCGGACGGCCCCAGGCTAGCGGCCAAAGATTAACCGGCGATGAAGCGGTCCGAGGGTTGCCACCCCAGAAATGGGGCGGCAAAGTAGGCCCGCGTCTAAGTCTGGAGGTCCCGTCGACATGTCGGGGCCGGACACGGAGAATTGCCCATGCGCTGCCCCTTCTGCGGGAATGTCGACACCCAGGTGAAGGATTCGCGCCCAGCCGAAGACCATGTCGCCATCCGCCGCCGCAGGTTCTGCCCCGCCTGCGGGGGTCGGTTCACCACCTATGAACGGGTGCAGCTGCGTGACCTGGTCGTCATCAAGACCACCGGCAAGCGCGAACCCTTCGACCGCGACAAGCTGGAACGGTCCATCCGGATCTCGATGCAGAAGCGCCCCATCGAGCCCGAGCGGATCGACCAGATGATCTCGGGCATCGTTCGCCGGCTGGAAAGCATGGGCGACACCGATATCCCGTCGAAGACCATCGGCGAGATCGTGATGGAAAGCCTGGCGCGGATCGACACCGTCGCCTATGTGCGGTTTGCCAGCGTTTACAAGAACTTCCAGGCGGCCGACGATTTCGAGGAATTCGTCTCCGAATTGCGCCCACCCGAGACGTGAGCGTCGACCCCCGCTTCATGGACCACGCCCTGGCGCTGGCCGCGCGGGGGCTGGGCCGGGTCTGGCCGAACCCCGCCGTGGGCTGCGTGATCGAAAAGGACGGCCGTATCCTCGGCCGCGGCCGGACAGCCGATGGCGGGCGCCCCCATGCGGAAACCGTGGCGCTGGCCCAGGCCGGCGACGCCGCGCGCGGTGCCACGGCCCATGTGACGCTGGAGCCTTGCGCCCATACCGGCGAAACCCCGCCCTGCGCCAGCGCCCTGATCCGCGCCGGCGTCGCGCGCGTCGTCGTGGCCCTGCGCGACCCGGATCCGCGCGTCGATGGCGGCGGCATCGCGGCCCTGCGCGCCGCGGGGATCGAGGTCGTCGAGGGCGTGCGCGAAGCCGAAGCGCGCGCGCAGCAGGCTGGCTTCCTGAGCCGCGTCACCCGTGGCCGCCCCCTTCTGACCCTGAAGCTGGCCACCACGCTGGACGGCCGCATCGCGACGGCCAGCGGCGAAAGCCGGTGGATCACCGGCCCCCAGGCCCGCGCCCATGTCCACGGCCAGCGCGCGCGCCATGACGCCGTGCTGGTCGGCGCTGGAACCGCCCGCGTCGACGATCCCCGCCTGACGGTCCGGGGCCTGGGCGACGTCCCGCAACCCGTCCGCATCGTGCTATCGCGCCGACTGGCCCTGCCCTCCTTCTCGGCCCTGACCGATGGCAGCCCCGGCGGCCCGGTCTGGATGCTGCACGGGCCCCAGGCCCCCGCCGCGACCCGCCGCACGCTAGAGGTGCGCGGCGTGCAGACCATCGAAACCGCGACCGATGCGAGCGGCCTGATCGAGCTTAGCGCTGCGCTGGCGATCCTCGGTCGACAGGGACTTACGCGGGTCTATTGCGAAGGCGGCGGCACCTTGGCCGCCGCGCTGCTATCGGCCGGTCTGGTGGATCGGTTGGATTGCTATACGGCAGGGGCCGCCATTGGCGCCGAGGGCATCCCAGCCCTGGGCGCCATGGGCCTGGGCGCCTTGGCCGATGCCCCGCGGCTGGACCACGTGGAGACACGCAGGCTCGGCAACGACGTCCTGCATCGCTGGCAAGCCCGCGCCTCTTCTTCCTTTTGAAAATATCCTGGGGGGCCGGGGGGCGACCCCCCCGGCGCGACCGCTACAGCGCGCCTTTCAGCGCCTCGGCCAGATCCGTCCGCTCCCACGAGAAGCCGCCATCGGCTTCGGGCGCGCGTCCGAAATGGCCATAGGCCGCCGTGCGCTGATAGATCGGCTTGTTGAGCCCCAGATGCTGACGAATCCCGCGCGGCGTCAGGTCCATCACCTGGCCCACAGCCCGCTCGATCTCGGTTTCGTGGGCCTGGCCGGTGCCATGGGTATCCACATAGATCGACAGCGGCTTCGCCACCCCGATCGCATAGCTCAGCTGCAAGGTGCAGCGCGTGGCCAGGCCCGCCGCCACCACGTTCTTGGCCAGATAGCGCGCCGCATAGGCGGCCGAGCGATCCACCTTGGTCGGATCCTTGCCCGAAAACGCCCCGCCGCCATGGGGCGCGGCACCACCATAGGTGTCCACGATGATCTTGCGGCCCGTCAGACCTGCATCGCCATCGGGTCCGCCGATCACGAAGGTCCCCGTCGGGTTCACCCACCATTCCGTCGCGTCGGTCACCCATCCCGCCGGCAAGACCTCGCGGATGTACGGTTCCACGATGGCACGGATGTCGTCGCTGGTCTGGTCCTCGCTTTCGTGCTGGGTGGACAACACGACCGAGGTCACCTCGACGGGCTTGCCGTCCTCGTAGCGCAGGGTCAACTGGGACTTGGCGTCGGGGCGCAAGGCCGGCTCGGTCCCGTCCTTGCGCACCTCGGCCAGGCGCCGCAGGATCGCGTGGGAATACTGGATCGGGGCGGGCATCAGGTCGGGCGTCTCGTCCACGGCATAACCGAACATGATGCCCTGGTCGCCCGCGCCCTCGTCCTTGTTGTCCTTGGCGTCGACGCCTTGGGCGATATGGGCCGATTGCTCGTGCAGGAAGTTCAGGACGTGGCAGGTGTTCCAATGGAACTTGTCCTGCTCATAGCCGATATCCTTGATGCAATCGCGCGCGATCTCGGCGATGCGGCCCATGTAGTTCTTCAGCTTGTCCTGATCCGACAGGCCGACCTCGCCGCCGACCACGACCATGCCGGTCGTCGCGAAGGTCTCGCAGGCGACGCGGGCCTCGGGTTCCTCGGTCAGGAATGCGTCCAACACGGCGTCGGAGATACGGTCGCAGACCTTGTCGGGATGGCCCTCGGACACGGATTCCGAGGTGAAGGAATAATTCTGACGACCGCTCATGGGACTGCTCCGGTGATGATTCACGCCAACCCCGTCAGGAAGCCGTTGGGGCGGACCGCCTTCCGCTAGGGCCGATCCGAGGGGGGTTCAAGGCGATTTCCCGTCCGGCTGGCGAAAAGCAACGTCGCGAGGGCCGTCAGCAACAGCATGGCGAGGGCGTCGCCGACCCGCGCATAGAGCGTCGGCGGCAGCGCGGCGGGCAGCGCTGCGTCCACGTGGCCCTGCTCGCCCAGGGGCAGCGACGCCAGCACCGTGCCGCGCGCGTCGATGGCCGCCGACACACCCGTATTGGCCGCGCGCAGCAGCGGCAGGCCCGCCTCGGCGGCCCGCAGCCGGGCCAGGGCCAAGTGCTGTTGCGGTCCGGCGCGGGTGCCGAACCAGGCGTCGTTGGTCAGATGCAGGATGGCGCGGGGGCGGTCCACCCGGCGGATATCCTGGGGGAAGATCGCCTCGTAGCAGATCATCGGCAGGACGGGGCCGACGCCCGGCAGGTCGATCAGGCGCGGGCCGTCGCCGGGCGCGTAGATGCCGGCCAATTGCGCGGCCATGGGCCCGATGCCGACACGCTCGAACAGGGCGGGAAACGGCAGGTATTCCCCGAACGGGACCAGCCGGTGCTTGTCATGGATCAGGTCGATGTCGCCCGCGTCACCGGTCAACACGACCAGCGCATTGCGCGGCTGCCCATCCTCGCCATAGCGCTGGGCGCCCGCCACGATGGGCGCCCCGCCCGAGGCGGCTGCCATCATCCGGCGCACATCCTCGGAATAGCGCAGGAGTTCCGGCAGAGAGGTCTCGGGCCAGATGGTGGCCACCGCCTTGCCCGGGGCCGCCGTCTCCTCCAGGCCCCGGCGGAAGAAGACGTTGATCCAGTCCGGATCCCATTTCAGGTGCTGGGGCGCGTTGGGCTGAACCAGTCGGATTACCGGCCCGTCGTCCGCTGGCGCGGGCGGCAGCGTGGCGGCATATCCGAAGGGCAGCGCCCAGACCGCCACCCCCGCCGCCATACAGGCGGGTCGCAACGTCGCCGCCAGCCCCGCGCCCACCAGCACGGCAAATCCCAAGCCATGGGCCCCGGCGACGGACGCGGCCGCCAGCGCATCGCTGCCGATCAGGATGTGACCGGGCAGCGCCCAGGGGAAGCCGGTCAGAACATAAGACCGCGCGACCTCCATCAGCGCCAGCCCGGTGGCCGCCCCGAGCGGCCCGCCCAGCCAGCGCGCCCCGGCCCAGCCGCCGAACGCCCAGAACAGCCCGAAGCCGAAGGCCGATGCGATCAGCGCCACGGGCGCCAGGAAAGCGGTCGCGGCGGCGTCCACGAAGAACGGCTCCACGATCCAGTTCAGCGCCAGCCCGAAATGGGCCGCGCCAAACAGCCAGGCTGTCAGGAACGGCCAGCGCGCCCGCGCCACGGCCCAGAGCCCCAGCGCATAGCCGCCCAAGGCCAGTCCCCACAGGTCCCACGGCGCCTGACCCAACGCGGCGGCGAGCCCCCCGATCACGGGGATCAGAACCGCCAGGACCCGCGGCACCTCAGGCGGCCTGCGGGACCCGCAAGCGCAGGCGCTTGATCCGGCGCGGATCGGCGTCGACCACCTCGATCTCGGCGCCCGACGGGTGGGGGATCACCTCGCCCCGGGCGGGCACGCGGCCGGCCAGCATGAAAACCAGGCCACCCAGCGTGTCGACCTCGTCCTCGTCCTCCTCCTCGACCAGCTTCAGGCCGATCTCCTTCTCGAAATCCTCCAGCGGCGTGCGGGCCAGGGCCAGGTAGCAGCCAGACTTTTCCTGCCGCCAGAACTTGCCTTCCTCCTGGTCGTGCTCGTCCTCGATCTCGCCGATGACCTGTTCGATCAGGTCTTCCAGCGTGACCAGGCCGTCCACGCCGCCATATTCGTCGATCACCAGTGCCATGTGGATCCGCTGGGTCTGCATCTTGGTCAGCAGCACGCCGATGGGCATCGACGGCGG
>JBCCCB010000150.1:0-9739 GCA_039033775.1 Pseudomonadota bacterium
AGGCGTTGAAGGCCTGGACGATTCTTTTGGCCATCCTGGCCTTCGGGTTCTCGCTGGTGGGGACGTTCATCGTGCGCTCGGGCGTGCTGACCTCGGTCCATGCCTTTGCCAACGATCCGGAGCGGGGGGTCTATATCCTCGCCATCCTGGGCATTTTCACGGGCGGCGCATTGCTGCTTTATGCGCTGCGGGCGCCTGCCATGCAGGCGCAGGGGGTGTTCGGCGTCGTGTCTCGGGAATCGGCGCTGGTGGCGAACAATCTGCTGCTGGCCGTGTCGTGTTTCGTGGTTTTCATCGGCACTATCTGGCCGCTGATCGCCGAGATGGCGTTCGACCGGAAGCTGTCCGTGGGCCCGCCCTTCTTCAACGCGGCCTTCACGCCCTTCGTCATCGCCATCGCGATCATCCTGCCTTTCGGGTCGCTGCTGACTTGGAAGCGGGGGAGGTGGAAGACGGCGAAGCCTTTGATGCCCGCGGCTTTCCTGGCGTTGGCCGTGATGGGGTTGGTCTGGGCCATGCAGACTGGGCGCTCTCTGGGTGGACCCCTGGGCGCCGGTCTGGGCGTCTGGCTGGTGGTGGCGTCGATCATCGACCTGATGTCCCGCACCGGGCGCGGCGCCTGGCGCGAGCGGCTGGGGCGTGCCACGCGGCTGCCGCGCGCGGACTGGGGCAAGATGCTGGCCCATGGCGGCCTCGGCATCACGATCTTCGGCGTCGCGGCCCTGGTCTCGTGGGAGCAGGAGCGGATCGAGGTCATGGAGATCGGCGATACCATGACCATCGGGCGCTATGAGGTCGTGCTTGAGGATGTGCGCCGGTTCCAGGGACCGAACTACATTTCGACCCAGGCCGATCTGCATGTCTACGAAAACGGTCGCGACATCGGGATCATGCAGCCCGAGAAGCGGGTCTATCCGGTGGCGCAGATGCCGACGACGGAAGCCGGGATCGACAACGGCTTCACCCGCGACGTCTATACGGTGATCGGCGATCCGCAGGTCGGCGGCGGCTGGGCGGTGCGGGTCTATATCAAGCCCTTCGCCAACTGGATCTGGGGCGGCTCGATCATCATGGCGTTGGGCGGGATCGTGTCGCTGACCGACCGGCGGTATCGCGTGGGCGCGGCCCAGCGGCGGCGGCCCAGCGTGCCTTCGGACGGGGTGCCGGCGGAATGAGGCGGGCGGCGCTCATCGGAGCGTGCCTGCTCCTCTTCGCCACGCCCGGCCTCGCGGTCCAACCTGACGAAATCTTGGACGATCCCGTGCTGGAGCAGCGGGCACGGGATCTGTCCGGGGGCATCCGCTGCCTGGTGTGCCGAAATGAGAGCATCGACGAGAGCAATGCCGACCTGGCCCGTGATCTGCGGCTGCTGGTGCGCGAGCGGTTGGTGGCGGGGGACAGCGACGACGAGGTGATCGCCTATCTGGTGGATCGCTACGGTGAATTCGTGCTGCTGAACCCGCCGGCGAGCGGATCCACGCTGATCCTCTGGGCGGCGCCGCTGGCGCTGTTGCTGTTGGGTGGGGCGGTCGCCGTGACCCATGTGTCGCGGCAGCGCAAGGCGGCGGCGCCCGCCGGTCTGTCCGCCGAGGAGGAGGCGCGGGTGAAGGCGCTTCTGGACGGAGAGGGCCGGGGCTGATACGCGACGCCCACGGTCCGCAGTTCACCGAGGCGCCGCCGTCCCTGACGGGACATGCTGAACCTGCCTGACATCGACGACCCTCCCTCCGAAAGCCCCCGTGGCGCGAGGGGAGAATGGCGGCCCTCCCGCCCCGGATGCCGGGGATCTGACGCGCGACGGGGAGGAGAGAGACCATGATCCGGACACCCATCCCGCTGTTGATCGAGGATGTCGGCCCGTTCACCCGTGCGCTGCGGCGCGAGACGGGGCTGGAGATGCCGCACCAATCGGCCATGAACGCCGTGGCCCGGGCCGCCGGCTATCGGAATTTCCAACATCTGAGCGCCGTGCGAGGTGCCAAGGCCGCAGAAGTTCCGCCGGATCTGGCGCGCGTGCGCAAGGCCGCGGCGCGGTTCGACGATCGCGGGCGCTTTACCGGCTGGCCCGTGAAGCGCAGTTTGCGCCTGCTGTGTCTCTGGCCGATCTGGGCGCGCCTGCCGGCGGGCCAGGAGATGGATGAGCGGGCGATTTCGGCGGTGATCCACGATCTTTGTACCTTCCGGGACGCGGCGGGCATCCGGCGCGAAATGGTGGGCGAGGGCATGCTGTGGCGGACGCGCGACGGCTCGGTCTATCGCCGGGTCGAGCGGGCGCCGGATGCGACGCAGCTGGCCCTGATCCGAACGGTCGCGACGTAGCGGTTGGCGCCGGGCGCGGCTCTGCTAGGGTCGCGCCGGACAGCCCGGAGGCCGAGATGCAATACGAGACGATCCGATATTCCCTGCGCGATGGCGTGGGGATCATGGAGTTGAACCGGCCCGATGTCATGAATGCGCTGAGCACGCAGATGCGGGCCGAGATCCTGCATTGCGTCCGCGAGGCCGAGAAGACCGCACGCGTTCTGGTCATGACCGGCAAGGGCAAGGCGTTCTGTTCTGGCCAGGATCTGGGCGACCGAGCCAACGTGGCGGATCTGAACCTGGAGCGGACGCTGCGGGACGAATATGAGCCGATGCTGCGGGCGATCTTCGATTGCGAGGTTCCGACCATCGCCGCCGTGAACGGCCCCGCCGCCGGGGCGGGCGCGAACCTGGCGCTGGCCTGCGATGTCGTGATCGCGACCGAGCGGGCGGTGTTCCTGCAGGCGTTCACGCGGATTGGGCTGATCCCGGATGCGGGGGGGACCTATTGGCTGCCGCGCCAGGTGGGCACGGCGAAGGCCATGGGCGCGGCCTTGTTCGCCGAGCCGGTCACCGCCCGGCAGGCCAGCGATTGGGGCATGATCTGGGAGGCGGTCGAGGACGAGCGCTTCGACGAGGTTTGGCAAGATCGTGCCCGGCAGCTCGCGAATGGGCCGAGTGTTGCCTACCGAAACGTCAAGCTGGCTATTCGGGGGTCTTGGGATAGGTCTTTGGATGAGCAGTTGGCGATCGAAGCCAAATTGCAGGGCGAGGCAGGCCGAAGCAGGGATTTCCAGGAGGGCGTGATGGCCTTCCTGGAAAAACGCCCGGCAAAGTTCGAGGGCCGCTAGACGCGGCCTTGTCCGTCTGAACGGATCACCTTGGTCAGCCTGGTTCGGGACGTCTCTGTTGCGGTGGAGGTTTCCAGGGCCTGATGCTCTTGTGGGCTCGTGTTTGCTGACGTCGCGCCGCTGATCGTGCCCCGTGGCTTGCGCCTTCCGGTTCGGGCATCGTATCCCCCCGGAAAGTATCGAGGAGAGCGGACATGCGTCGTGTGGTGGTGACGGGTCTGGGAATGGTGACGCCGTTGGCGAGCGGCGTCGAGGAGACGTGGCGCCGGTTGCTGGATGGGCGGAGCGGGGCGGGGCCGATCACGCGGTTCGACGCGTCGCACATGGCGACGACCTATGCCTGCGAAATCCCCCGGGGCGATGGCAGCGATGGCACGTTCAACCCCGACGATTGGATGCAGCCGAAGGAGCAGCGGAAGGTCGACGATTTCATCCTATACGGGATGGCGGCGGCGGATCAGGCGATCAAGGATTCCGGCTGGGATCCGGATGAAGAGGGCAAGCTGCGCACCGGCGTGATGATCGGAGCCGGGATCGGCGGGTTGGAGACGATTGCCGAGACCTCGATCATCCTGAAAGAACGGGGGCCGCGGCGGGTGTCGCCGTTCTTCATCACCGCCGCGCTGATCAACCTCGTGTCGGGGCAGGTCGGCATCCGCTATGGCTTCAAGGGACCGAACCACGCGCCGGTTACGGCCTGTTCCACGGGCTGTCACGCCATCGGCGATGCCAGCCGGATGATTATGCTGGGCGATGCGGATGTCATGATCGCGGGCGGGGCGGAAAGTCCGATCTGCGAGATTGGCATCGCGGGGTTCAACGCGTGCAAGGCGCTGTCGACCAAGTGGGGCGACGATCCGACAAAGGCGTCGCGGCCTTATTCGATGGATCGCGATGGCTTCGTCATGGGCGAGGGCGCGGGCATCGTCGTGTTGGAGGAATACGAGCAGGCCAAGGCCCGGGGCGCCAAGATCTATGCCGAGATCAAGGGCTACGGCATGTCGGGCGACGCCTACCATATCACCGCGCCGTCGGAGGACGGGGACGGGGCCGAGCGGTCGATGCGCGCGGCTTTGAAATCGGCGGGGATGTCGCCGGGGGATGTGGATTACATCAACGCGCACGGCACCTCGACCATGGCGGACACGATCGAGCTGGGCGCGGTGGAGCGGATGATGGGCAATGCCGCGTCGAAAGCCACCATGTCGTCGACGAAGTCGGCCATCGGGCATCTGTTGGGGGCGGCGGGCGCGGTCGAGGCGATCTTCTGCATCCTGGCCTTGCGGGATCAGGTGGCGCCGCCCACGTTGAACTTGGACGAACCGGCGGTGGAGCCCAAGCTGTCGCTTGCGCCGAAGGTCGCCGAGAAACGGAAGATCGACGTGGCCTTGTCGAACTCGTTCGGGTTCGGCGGTACGAATGCATCGCTCGTGATGGTGCAGGCAGATTAACTTCGGGTGGTAAACTTCTGATGTGGAAGCACTTGGCTGCCAACTTTCTGACCCTGTCGGTGGTTCTGGTCGCGTGCCTCGCCGCGCTGATCGGGATTGGACAGGCCCGATGGTCCGATCCGGGACCCTTGGCCGAGGCGACCTTTTTCGAGGTGCCGCGCGGCGCGAGCCTGCGGGCGGTCAGCGAGCGGATGGAGGAGGCGGGTATCATCTCGTCCGCGCCGATCTTTCGGATCGGGGCCGGCTATACCGAGCGGGACGACGATCTGAAGTTCGGGACCTACGAGATCCCGCCGGAAGCGTCGATGCCGGAAGTTCTGGATATCGTGACCGCGGGCGGGCCGTCGGTGTTCCCCTATACGGTGACCTATCTGGTGCGTGCGAGCGGGCCGGAGATCCGGGTGCGCGAGCGGGTGCCGGGGCAGACCGAGCTGGTCGAGATCGCGACCTTCGCGCCAGGCGACCCGGTGCCGGAAGACTATACGGCCCTGCTGGAGCGGGGCGTGCCGATCACCTGGCGCGTGTCCATCGCACCGGGATTGACGTCTTGGGAGATTGTCGAAGGCCTGAAGGGCGCGGATTTCGTGACGGGCGATGTCGAGGTGCCGGAGGAGGGGACCTTGGCACCCGATACCTATGATGTGGCGCTGGGATCGGAGGTCGGAGATCTGATCGGCCGAATGGCCGCAGCGCAGAAGCAAGCCTTGGCGGAGGCCTGGGCGAACCGAGTGCCGGGGCTGCCGATCGAGACGCCTGAGGAGGCGCTGATCCTGGCGTCGATCATCGAGAAGGAAACCTCGGTCCCCGACGAGCGGCGGCGGGTGGCGGCCGTGTTCATCAACCGGTTGAACCAGGGGATGCGGCTGCAGACGGACCCGACGGTGATTTACGGCGTGACGCAGGGGCGGGGCGCGTTGGGGCGTGGGCTGCGGCGGAGCGAGTTGGATACGACGACGCCGTGGAACACCTACCGGATCGACGGGTTGCCGCCGACGCCGATCGCCAATCCGGGGGCGGCGGCGATCCGGGCGGCGGTGGACCCGGAAGAGACGGATTTCCTGTTCTTCGTGGCCGACGGGACCGGCGGGCATGCCTTTGCCCAGACATTGGCCGAGCATAACGAGAATGTCGCGGCGTGGCGGGCCATCGAGGCGGCGCGGGAGGCGACGTCGGGGAACTGATTGGATGACGGTTCTTGCCGGGTCGGCGGAGCGAGGGGCCAGCCCCCTCGCGCTCCCCGGGATATTTGTGAAAGGAAGAAGAGGGGACTGAGTCGGCTGGGGCTGGGTCGGCGTCGAGATTGGGAGATCGTGCGAACGCCTTTTTATTTGTTGTATTTCAGTTATTTATCTGGAATCTCAAGTTTCTTGAGAAAGTGGGTTGACCCACCGAACGCTCAAAAACATCTTTAGGGCAAGCTGGAAGAAATGGGTGAGGCGATGCGGGGCAACCCGGGTCGCCTTTTTCGTTTCTGAACGTCGTGCGGACCGAGGGGAAACCTGCACGAGGCTTGGACGATGACTGACTTGATGACTGTGAGCCCGGAGTTTCTGGGGGAAGCGGTCCGGTGCCTTCAGGTGGCATTGGATCGCGTAAACAATGCCTGCCGGGCATTGGATGAGTACGCGGCGAAACTTGAGACGAATGAGGCGCGCCCGGGCGATTTGGCCGCGGCGCTGACCACGGCGACAAAGGCTGCGCTTCAGGCGCAGGAGCAGAAGGGGAAGATCGAGAATGTCCTACGGATCGAACGCGGTGGAGATGGGCTCGACCTCGACGCGGCACGGGTTGAGATCCGGTGCCGTCTCGATCGCATCCTTGCCGCAGGAGATGCGTGACCGGTTCCTGGATGAGTTGGGGGAGGGCGCTTTGTGCGCCCTTCCTTATCTGTTCGATTTCTGGGCGTTGGAGCATCAGCTGCCGCCGGAGGGGGCCTGGCGGACCTGGGTGATCCTGGGTGGGCGCGGCGCGGGGAAGACGCGGGCCGGGGCCGAGTGGGTTCGGGCGCAGGTCGAGGGGTCGCGGTCTTTGCAGGCCGGGCGGTGCCGGCGCGTTGCGCTGGTGGGCGAGACCTACGAGCAAGTGCGCGACGTGATGGTGGAGGGGGAGAGCGGGATCCTGGCCTGCTCGCCACCCGACCGGCGGCCGGTCTGGAAGGCGGGGCAGCGGAAGCTGGTTTGGCCGAACGGGGCCGAAGCGGTGGCGTATTCGGCGTCGGACCCGGGGGCGCTTAGGGGGCCGCAATTCGACGCGGCGTGGGTGGACGAGTTGGCGAAGTGGCGGAATGCGCAGGATGCGTGGGACATGCTGCAATTCTGTCTGCGGATCGGGGACGATCCGCGGGCGGTCGTCACGACGACGCCGAAGAACGTGGCCGTCTTGAAGGATATCCTGGGGCGGGAGTCGACGGTTTGCACGCATGCGGCGACCGAGGCGAACCGGGCGAACCTGGCGAGCGGGTTTTTGGCCGAGGTGAAGGCCCGGTATGCGGGGACGCGGCTGGGGCGGCAGGAATTGGATGGCGTGCTGCTGGAGGATGTGGAGGGGGCGTTCTGGACGACGGCTCAGTTGGAGGCGCGGCGGTGTGATGATTTGCCGGCGTTTGACCGGATCGTGGTCGGGGTCGATCCGGCGGTGACGTCTAGGGCTGCGTCGGACGAGACCGGGATCGTGGTGGTCGGTGTGGTGGCCAAGGGGGCGCCTGGGGATTGGCGGGCCGTGGTCTTGGAGGATGCGACGGTGGCGGCGGCGTCGCCGAGCGTCTGGGCCGAGGCGGTGGCTGGGGCTTATGCGCGCTGGGACGCGGATCGGGTCGTGGCCGAGGGCAACCAGGGCGGCGAGATGATCGAGGCGGTGCTGCGGCAGGTGGCCCCGCTGGTGAGTTATCGGAAGGTGACGGCGCGCAAGGCGAAGGGCGCGCGGGCGGAGCCGGTGGCGGCTTTGTACGAGCAGGGGCGTGTGCGTCATGTGCGCGGGCTGGGGCCGCTGGAGGATCAGATGTGCCGGATGGGGCGGTCGGGTTTTGCCGGGCGCGGGTCGCCGGACCGGGTGGACGCGCTGGTCTGGGCCTTGTGGGAAGGGATGCTGGATCCGGAGCGGGCCCGGGCGGGGCCACGAGTGCGGATGTTGTGAGCGGGCCATGATGGGGTGGAACCCCATCCTACGGTGACGATGGATCAAGGGCCCTGCGGGGCCAACGGGCCCTGCGAGGGCCTTTTTCTTTGGGCGATGACGGAGGGCCGGCGATGTTCGGATTTGGAAAGAAGAGTGCCGGGGCGCCCGAGGTGAAGGCCTCGGCCACGGGGCGCATCGCGGCCATGGGCTCGGCCGGGCGGGCCGTCTGGTCGCCGCGGGATGTGCCGTCGCTGACGCGCGCCGGGTTCACGGGCAACCCGGTGGGGTTCCGGGCGGTGAAGTTGATCGCCGAGGCCGGGGCGGCGGTGCCGCTGGTTTGCGGGGACGGGGCGGCGCGGCTCGATGTGCATGGGCTGGTCGATCTGGTGGCGCGGCCGAATGCGGCGCAGGGACGGGGCGAGTTCCTGGAGGCGCTGCTGGGGCAGATGCTGCTGACCGGGAACGCCTATGTGGAGGCCGTGGGTGGGCCTGGATTGCCCGTCGAGCTGCATGTGTTGCGGTCGGATCGGATGGCGGTGGTGCCGGGGGCCGATGGGTGGCCGGTGGGGTACGATTATTCGGTCGGGGGGCGGACGCATCGGTTCTCGGTCGGGGAGGTGTCGCCGGTCTGTCACTTGCGGGCGTTCCATCCGCAGGACGACCATTACGGGCTGTCGCCGTTGCAGGCGGCGGCGAGCGCCATCGACGTGCATAATGCCGCCAGCCGCTGGTCGAAGGGGCTGCTGGACAACGCGGCGCGGCCGTCGGGGGCCATCGTGAACGGTGGGCCCGAGATGACGCAGGAGCAGTTCGACCGGCTGTCGGTCGAGATGGAGAGCCAGCATCAGGGCGCGCGGAATGCCGGGCGGCCGATGCTGCTGGATGGGGGGCTGGACTGGAAGCCGATGGGCTTCTCGCCTTCGGATATGGAGTTCCAGAAGACCAAGGAGGCCGCGGCGCGGGAGATCGCGACGGCCTTTGGCGTGCCGCCGATGATGCTGGGGATCCCCGGGGATGCGACCTACGCGAATTATGTGGAGGCGAACCGGGCCTTCTATCGGCTGACGGTGCTGCCGCTGCTGACGAAGGTCTGTGAGGGGCTCTCGCATTGGCTGTCGCTGCATGGCGGCGAGCGGCTGGTGCTGGAGGCGGATCGGGATCGGATCCCGGCCTTGCAGGCGGAGCGGGACGCGGAATGGGCCCGAGTGGCCAGCGCCGATTTCCTGACGGCGGAGGAGAAGCGGCGGATGCTGGGGCTGCCGCCTTCGGGCGCATGAGCGCGCCTCGGCTGGGGGGGTCGCGGTTTCTGTATGACCCATTCGATGCGGCGAATGCGCGGATCGAGGCGAATGAGCGCGTCCTGGCGGAACGCTGGGACGCGCTGGAATTCCGGCTGAAGGGCATCGAGGGCGCGATGGAGCGGCTGGAGAAGCGGCTGTGGCTGGCGGCGATGGGGGTCGTGGGCGCGATCCTGGCGCAGGGCGTCAAGTATCTGATGAACATCTAGAAAGGGAGGCCCGGCATGGGGCTGGAACGGAAGTTCGCGCATGGGGACACCCCCGTGCGGCTGGAGGCGTGCGGCCGGATCGAGGGCTATGCGTCCTGGTTCGGGGTCGAGGATACGGGCCGCGATGTGGTCGCGGCGGGGGCCTATTGCGACAGCCTTGCCCGGATTTCGGCCGAGGGGCGCAGCGTGAAGATGCTGTGGCAACACGACCCGGCCCAGGTGATCGGCGTGTGGGACGAGGTGGTCGAGGACGGCCGGGGCCTGCGCGTGAAGGGGCGCCTGCTGGACGGGGTCGAGAAGGCGCGGGAGGCGGCGGCATTGATCGCGGCGGGCGCGCTGGACGGTCTGAGCATCGGCTACACCGTAAAGCGCGCCGTGAAGGACAACCAGGGGCGCAGGCTTCTGAAGGAACTGGAGCTTTGGGAAGTGTCGCTGGTGACGTTCCCGATGCTGCCCAGTGCGCGGGTGGGGGCCAAGGCCGACCCCTTGCGTGACGTGGCGCGGGCCTTGCGGGC
>JBCCCB010000151.1:0-9725 GCA_039033775.1 Pseudomonadota bacterium
ATCGCCCACAGCCGATCTCCTGAGCTCCATGGCCATTGGCTGCGGCGCTACGGCATCGCTGGCCAGTACGTGCCGCTTCGGGTCCAGCCGGATCGGTTGCTAGAAACGCTCCGCCTGCTTCCCAGCCTCGGCTTTGCCGGTCTGAACGTGACGCTGCCGCATAAGGAAGCCGTCTTCGCCCTGGCCGATAGCGCAACCGACCGGGCGCGGGCCGTCGGTGCGGCCAATACCCTGACCTTCGAGGACGGGCATATCCTGGCCGACAATACCGACGGCTATGGCTTCATCGCCGCGCTCCGGCAGGCAGCTGGTCCCGATGCGGCGTCCCGGCCTGCCGTCGTGCTGGGCGCGGGCGGGGCGGCCCGCGGAATCGTTGCCGCCTTGCTCGACGCCGGGGCGCCAAGCGTCCGTCTCGTGAACCGTACCGGAGAACGTGCCGACGCCCTGGCGCGGTTGTTCGATCACCGTGTCAGCACGGGTCCATGGTCGGATCCCGTCGCCGAGACATCCGAGCCGATCCTTCTCGTGAACACGACGTCGCTTGGCATGACGGGCAAACCACCGCTCGAAATCGACTTGAACGATCTGAAGGATGGGTCGCTGGTTTACGATATTGTCTACACGCCGCTCGAAACCCCTCTTCTGGCTGCTGCCCGGCGGCGCGGACTCGTGGCGGTGGATGGACTCGGCATGCTGCTCCATCAGGCTGCACCGGGATTCGAGCGGTGGTTTGGGGTCACGCCTCAGGTGGATGAAGAATTGCGCCGAGCCGTGCTGGGATGATTGTTCTTGGTCTCACCGGCTCCATCGGCATGGGCAAGACAAGCACCGCCGGCCTGTTTCGGGATCGCGGGATTCCCGTCTGGGACGCGGACGAGGCCGTCCATAGGCTCTATGCCCCTGATGGCGGTGCTGTTGCCCCGCTGGGCCGGGAATTTCCACAAGCCATCGCTGGGAACGCAGTGGATCGGGCGGCTCTTCGCCGGATTATCCAGGCCGATCCGACCGCGCTGAAGACAGTCGAGAGCATTGTTCATCCCTTGGTGGCCGAAGACCGCCGCGCGTTTCTCAAGCAGCACGCCGATCTCATCGTTTTCGACGTCCCATTGCTGTTCGAAACGGGTCTGTCGGACCAAGTCGACAAGATTGCCGTCGTGTCCGTCGCCCCCGAAATCCAACGGCAACGCGTTCTCGACCGCGGCACCATGTCCGAGGCCGAGTTCGCAACGATCCTGTCAAAACAGCTTCCCGACCGGGACAAACGGGCCCGCGCCGACTACATCATCGACACGACCACGCCCGAGACGGCCAGCCGGGATGTCGACACCATTCTGAGGGATCTTCTGCCATGAGAGAAATTGTCCTCGACACGGAAACCACGGGGTTCGAACCCGAGGCCGGAGACCGGATCGTCGAGATCGGCGCGGTCGAGCTGGTCAATCACGTGGCCACCGGAAAGGTCTATCACCAATATATAAATCCCGAACGGTCCATGCCGGACGGGGCGTTCCAGGTTCACGGGCTGGGCGACGATTTCCTGAAGGATTTCCCGATCTTCAAGCAGGTCGGTCAGGCCTTCCTGGACTTCATCGGTGATGCGAAGCTGGTCATTCACAATGCCGCCTTCGACATGAAGTTCCTGAATGCCGAACTCGATTGGATGGGCCTGCCCCGCCTGCCCATGGACCGGGCCGTGGACACGCTGGCCATTGCGCGGTCCAAGTTTCCGGGATCGCCCGCCTCGCTGGACGCATTGTGCAAACGGTTCGGCGTCGACAATTCATCGCGCACCAAACACGGAGCGTTGTTGGACAGCGAAATCCTGGCCGAAGTCTACTTGGAATTGATCGGCGGGCGGCAGCCGACCTTGGTTTTGGCCGGACAAGGCGGCCGGTCCGGCATCGTGCAAGACGGAAAGTGGTCGCCCGACCCCCGGCCGTCTGCCCTGGCCCCCCGTCTGACGGACCGGGAACGCGCCGCCCATGCCGCCTTCGTGGACGGCTTGGGCGACGCGGCGATCTGGCGGCGTTAGGAGACGGTCGCCTGTTCGCCTTGGGCCTGGGCTCGGCGCTGAATCTCGTTGCGGTACAGAGAGATGAAATCGATGTTTTCCAGGTTCAGGGGTGGGTAGCCGCCGTCGCGCGTCACGTCGGACACGATGCGCCGCAGGAACGGGAACAGCATGCGCGGGCATTCGATCATCAGAAACGGATGCAGCTGCTTTTCGTCGACGTTCGAAATCGCGAAGATCCCGGCATAATCCAGCTCCATCGCGAAGATCGGATCGCCACCGTCCTTTTCGGCGGCGGTGACGTTGAGTTTCACCGCGACTTCGAACCGTCCTTCTTCGTTGCGCTTCTTTGCATCCAGGCCGACTTGGACCTTGATGTCGGGCTGACCTTCCATCGACTTGCCCTTCTGAGCCGAGATGTTCTCGAAGGACATGTCCCGGATGAACTGGCCAAGCACTTGCAATTGCGGGGCTTTGGGCTGTTCAGTCGCGGCGCCGTTTGCCGGAGTCTTCGCTGCGTCGGTTTCGTCGGCCATGATCGTTCCATCCATCTGGAAATGCGTTGCGTCCCGATAGCAGAGGCCCCCGTAACCGACAACCGACCCGGATCAGCGCCGTTCGGTCCAGCCTGACGGGCCATCGCGCGGCGGCACCTCGACATAGTCGCCTTCGACCACGTTATCCCGCGGCCCGCTTGGCTGTGCCTGTCCCATGGTGAACGACTGCACATTCACCCGTGCCGCGACATAGCGCATCACCGTGTCGCGGATGCCCGGCACCAGAAGCGCGAAGCCCACCGCATCGGTGAAGAAGCCCGGCGTCAGCAACAGAAGCCCCGAGGCCAGGATCATCGCGCCATGGGCCAGCGGTCGGGTCGGGTCGGACAATGTGTTGAACGAGGCCTGAACTCGCCGAAGCTCGGCCAAACCCTGCCGACGCACCAGAAATGTTCCCAGGGCTGCCGTCAAGACAACGATCGCCAATGTCGGCCACAAGCCTAGCCAGCCGCCGACCTGAATAAACAGGGCGATTTCCAGGATCGGCACGGCGACGAAAATGGCGAACAACCACATGGATCGGGTCCTTTCGTAACGGGCCAAGTCAGCGGATCACAGGGACGCGGCTTTCCTTGACCCCATCAACACCTTACATATGTCCGGTGCTTGGGATACCAAGCCCGCGAAGATCCGGAGAGAAGGATGGACGACGCCGTGTTGCAATTGCTGGTACTCGCCGGGATCGCCCTCTTCCTGGTCATTCGCCTGAAGAGCGTTCTGGGCACGCGCACCGGCTTCGAAAAGCCGCCCGCACCCCTGCCGGGGGCCGGGCGGGACGACGTCATCCGGGACTTCGAGGTGATCGAAGGCGGTCCCGACCGCGACATTACCGATCACGTGGACGACGGCACGCCGGCGGCGAAGGCCCTGGCGGCCATGAAGATGGCCGAACCGGGCTTCAACGTCACGGAATTCGTCGGCGGGGCGCGCCAGGCCTACGAGATGATCCTGATGGCCTTCGAGAATGGCGATCTGAGCGACGTTCAGGATTTCTTGTCCGAGGACGTGTACGAGGCTTTTTTGGAGGTCATCTCTGACCGCGAGGACAAGGGTCTGAAGATCGACGCCAACTTCATCGGTGTCCGCGAGACCTCGCTGGAGGATGCGGAATTCGATCGGTCCAGTGACGAAGGCGAGATTACGATCCGCTTCGTCGGCGAATTGACCTCGGTCGTGCGCGATACCGAAGGCACGATCGTCGAAGGCAATCCGAACGAGATCAAGAAGCAGCGCGACGTTTGGACCTTCGCGCGCGTCATGGGCACCGGCGATCCGAATTGGAAACTGGTCGCCACGGGCGGCTGATCCATGCCCTCCCCGATTGACATGACCGCCGCCCCCACCGGGCGGCGTTCGTTTTCCCGACTGCCGGGTTGGGTCGAGGACGACCTGGTGGCGGCCTTGACGGCCTTCCTTCGGATCCCTGCAAACCCCTTGGCGGGGGCCGCGCGGGAAGCCGCAAATGCCCGGACGTTCTTCCAGGCCCACTTCGTCCCTGATCTCGACATCGCGGGCCATTTCACCGGCTATTACGAACCCGAATTCCCGGGTGCGCGCACGCCATCCGATGCGTTCCCGGTCCCGCTCCATGCCGAACCGCCCGGCGGCTGTAAGTGGCCCCGCGGTGAGATCGAACCACATCTGATCGGGCACGAAATTGTCTGGGTCCGAGACGAGGTCGACCGCTTCTTTGCCCAGGTCCAGGGATCGGCGCGCATCCGGTTCCGCGACGGCTCCGTCATGCGCGTCGGGCATTCGGCCAAGAACGGGCAACCCTATGTCTCGATCGGCAAGCGATTGGTCCGGCGCGGCGTCTTCGGTCCCGATATCACTGCCGACGCGCTGAAGGCCTGGCTGCGCGCCGACTCCGAACGGGGCCGGCGCGTCATGCACGAGAACCCAAGCTACGTCTTTTTTCGCATCCTGGAGACCGATCCGTCTTTGGGCCCGATCGTCACCCTGGGGTGCCCGGCGACCACCGGCCGGACATTGGCGGTCGACCCGGATCATCTGCCGCTCGGGACGCCGGTCTGGATCGAGGTCGACGGGATCGCGCGGCTCTGCATCGCCCAGGACACGGGCTCTGCCATCAAGGGCGCGGGCCGGGCGGATCTGTTCTTCGGCACCGGGGACGCGGCGGGAACCGCGGCAGGCCGCCTGAACCATCCCGGAACCTTCACGCCGCTCCGCCGCAAATGACCCGCAGACGCCTCTCCTCCGAGGACCGAGAGGTCTGGGCCAGGTATTCGCGAACGACGGAGCCGCTGGATCACCGGCCGCGCGCACCCGATCCGCATCAGCCGGTCGACGACTCGTTCCCGACCCGTCCGATAGCGCCGATCCGGCCCTTCAGCCTGGGCGACAAGGCCAAACCTCATGGGCTCAGCCATTCGCTAGCACCGTCTATTCGCGAAGAGGTGGCGGGCCATCCGCTGCGCATGGACGCCAAGGCCCATAAACGAATGCGGTCGGGAAAGCTGCGGCCCGAAGGCAAGTTGGATTTGCACGGCATGACGCTGGACCGCGCCCATCCGGCACTGATCCGGTTCGTGCTGGACGGCCATGCCCAGGGCAAGCGGTTGCTGCTGATCGTGACCGGGAAAGGCAAGTCGAAGCCGTCGGTGGGTCCGATGCCGAACCGGCTGGGCGTGCTCAAACATCAGGTGCCGCAATGGCTTCGCATGCCACCGCTGTCGAACGTCGTCCTACAGATCGACGAAGCCCACAGATCCCATGGCGGGTCAGGAGCTTACTACGTCTATCTCCGCCGCACGCGGTAGCCGGGGGATCGCACGCTGAAGCGCGACCGACGCCAGCGCCCCGGCCGCCAGGAAGTAAATCCCGATGGCGGTCATCTGACCTGGAAAACTGACGCCCAGGTCGATCACGGCGCCGGTCAAACCGGGCCCCAGGGCGGAGCCCATGACCATGATGGCCGTCGCCATCGCCTTGATCGAACCCAGATGCCGGGTGCCGAACAATTCGGCCCAACACGCGGTTGGTAAAGTGCCCTGGGCACCCGTCCCCAGGCCGAAGAGCACCAAGGCCAAGGCAGCACCCCACAGGGTTTCGGCTTCGGCCATCAAGAAGAACGTCGCCGCGAATGGCAGAAGGTAGGCCTGCATCAGTCGCGGTGATCCGAACCGGTCGATGCCGATGCCCGACAGGAACAGCATCGCCACCGAGACGATGGTGAGCACCGGCATCAAGGCCACGTAATCCACAAGAGCCCAGCCCTTCATCTGCACGAGATGAACCTGATGGAAGAACAGGGCGGTCCCGAAGGCCGGCGGTCCCAGCAGCAGCGGCACCATCGCCCAGAAGAGCGGAAGCCGCAGCATCTCGCCCCAGGTCCAATGGCGTCCATCCATCCCGACGGCGGCGCTTTCGATCGCCACGCTCTGCGGGGTCCGTTCCGCCCGTAGCAGCCGCAGGATGATCGGGATCGTGACCAGGACCATCAGCGCCGAGACCACCCACAGCCATCGCCAGGACAGACTGCTTTCCATCGCCACGAACGTGACGGGCAAAACGGCCTGCCCGATCATGAAGCCCGTCGCCGCGATGGCCAGGGCCTTGCCGCGCGACGCCACGAACCAACGCGCCATGGCGACGGCCGCCAGATGGCTCACCATGCCCTGCCCCAGGAAGCGCAGCGCGAAGATCACCAGGATCAGCATCTGCCAGCCGCGCGCGCCCGCCATCGCCAGGCAGGCCGCCGCCAGGCCCAGGCAAACGAAGGCCGTCAGACGGCGGACGCGAATGCGGTCCGTCACGCCCCCCACGAAGACCATGGCCCCGGCCGCCACCAGGGTCGCCAAGGCATAGAGCCCGCCCCAGCTCCCGTCGCTCAACCCGAAGGTCGCCATGATGTCGTCGGCCCAGAGCGAGATGAAGAAGGTCTGACCGAACGACGAGGTGAAGGCGATCAGCACGCCAGCGGATAGAAACGGCGCGTTGGTCCGGACGAAAGCCCGGATGCCATGGCTCACAGAACGTACCGGCTCACATCCTCGGACCGGGCCAGCTCGCCCAGATGCTTCTCGACGAAGGCGTCATCCACCACCACCTCATCGCCGGACCGGTCGGGGGCGTCGAAGGACAGATCCTCGAACACCCGCTCCAGCACCGTATAGAGGCGCCGGGCCCCGATGTTCTCGATGGAGCTATTCACCTCGGCGGCGATGCGGGCCAAGGCCGCGATCCCGTCGTCGGTGAAGGTCACCGTGACCTTCTCCGTCGCCATGAGCGCCGCGTATTGCAGGGTCAACGCATTGTCGGTTTCGGTCAGGATACGGACAAAGTCCTCCTCGGTCAGCGCGCGCAGTTCGACCCGGATCGGCAGGCGCCCCTGCAGTTCCGGCAGCAGGTCGGATGGCTTCGCCACGTGGAAGGCGCCAGACGCGATGAACAACACATGGTCGGTCTTCACCGGCCCCGACTTGGTGCTGACCGTGGTGCCTTCGATCAGCGGCAGCAGATCCCGCTGAACGCCTTCGCGACTGACATCACCACCGCGCATGTCCTGGCGGGCGCAGACCTTGTCGATCTCGTCGATGAAGACGATGCCATTCTGTTCGACCGCGCGCACGGCTTCCCGGCGCAGGGTTTCGTCGTCCAACAGCTTATCCGCCTCCTCGTCGATCAGCAGGTCGTAGGAGGCGGCGACGGTCAGGCGCTTCTTGGTCGTCCGCTGCATCATCTTGCCGAATAACTCGTTCAGGCCCGCCATCTGATCCATCCCCGGCTGGCCGGGAATCTGGAAGCCCATGGGATTCGACGTGTCCGCCACCTCCAGCTCGATGATCTTGTCGTCGAGTTCCCCGGACCGCAGCTTGCGCCGGAACGCCTCGCGCGTGCCCTCGCGCGCATCGACCCCGGCCAGCGCTTCGATCACCCGGTCCTCGGCGGCTTTATGGGCCCGATCCTTGACGTCGTCGCGCATGTGGTCACGAACCATTAGCTGGGCGGCATCCACCAGGTCGCGGATGATCTGCTCCACGTCGCGGCCCACATAGCCGACCTCGGTGAACTTGGTCGCCTCGACCTTCAGGAACGGCGCGCGGGCCAGCTTGGCCAACCGGCGCGATATCTCGGTCTTGCCGACGCCCGTCGGCCCGATCATCAGGATGTTTTTCGGATAAACTTCGTCCCGCAGGTCGTCGCCCAGCTGCTTGCGGCGCCACCGGTTGCGAAGCGCGACCGCCACGGCCCGCTTGGCGTCCTTCTGGCCGATGATGAACCGGTCCAGTTCGGACACGATCTCGCGCGGGGTGAGGGTGGTCATGGGAATCTCCTTCGCGGGCCTACCTAAGCGCCGCTCACGGAAACGCAAAGGGGGTCACTTCGGCGTGTAGACGCTAGGTTGTGTCACACGAACGGTGCATGACGGGGGCGCAACCACTACCGGAGGAGTCTCCCATGCAACGTCGTTCTTTCCTCACCCTGGCCGCCACGGGCCTCGCTCTCGTTCCCGCCAGCCGTTTGATCGCCGGCGGTCACGGCCGCACCGGCACGTTCGAGGGCGCCAGCAACCACATCACCACCGGCACCGCCGAGATCGCAGACGGGCAGGTCAATCTTCTGGCCGATTTCACCTTCGACGGCGCGCCGGATCCGAAGGTCGCGTTGGGCCGCGACGGATACGATGCGTCGACCCTGATGGGCGCGCTGGAATCCGATACCGGGGCGCAGAGCTATGCGATCCCGGCGGGGATCAACCCGGACGATTACAACGAGGTCTGGATCTGGTGCGAGCAGTTCAACGTGCCGCTGGGCGTCGCGAAGCTGAACTGAGCGATCCCTGACGACTATGCCGACGGGGGGAGCCTATCGCGAATCGCGTCCGGCACCCCCCGTAGAAGACGGGCGCGGATGGCTTGCCAGCCCGCGCCCAACCCGACCAGCGCCGCGCCGAGCGCTAGGACGACCGGCGCGAACCCGTCGCCCTCGGTCACGATGAAGACCAGCGCGACGATGTAGCCAACGGCCGAGATCAGGAATGACCGGCGGTCGATGATGATGGCGACCAGGGCAAAGACCGCCAGCAGCACGCCCAGCGCGATCAGCGATAGGGCCGAGTCTCGGTCGAGCAGCGTCAGCGCCAGGGTGTTCACGATGGCGGGCGCCGCGATCACGTGCAGCCAGAACCCGTTGGCCGACCGCAGGCTGAGCCGGTGGCGGTCCGACATGTCGAACCGCATGGCCAGCGCGAAGAGCACCAGGCCGAAGATCAGCGTGCCCCAGGCGAAGGGGCCCGCCGCCGACAAGCGGAAGAGGGTTTCAGTTGTGACGTCTTGGCCAGATGTCGCCGCTAGCCACACGATCAGCGCCGCGAAGGCCGAGGCGGCAATGACCGCCATGGCGAACGGCACGCGGTAGCGGAACCAGAAGGCAAAGGTCGTCGCCGTGGTCAGGACCAGGGGCAGGACGGAGCTGGTCAGGTCGACGCCGCCCAGCACCGTGACGCTCTGGTTCCACATGGCCCAGAAGCCCACCGCCGTGATGGCCCAGCCGATGGTCAACGCGATGGCGGGCGCGACCATGCGGCGGCGGCGGATGAAGTATTCCGCCAGTAGGGCGGTGACCACCAAGGTGGCGCCGCCCGCGATCAGCCAGGTGGTGCGGAAGTTATCGGACGCGGCGACGGCCAGGCCCCAGACGCCGAACCAACCGAAGGCCAGGATGCCGAGGCCCACTACGATGAAGATCTCGTTGAAGCCTTTGAACAGCTCGAACGGTTCTTCGTTCGGCCGGATCGCGGCGCGATCATCGTGGCGCGCGGCGGCTAGCGCGACCAGGTTCGCGGCTTGTGCTTCGGTCAGGGTTCCCGCGGCGACGGCCGCGCGCAGGTCGTCGCGGTCGATCATGCGCCGATGGTTTCGACGGTGAGCGCGCCATTGGTGTAGACGCAGATATCGGCGGCGATCGCCATGGCCTTGCGGGCGACGGCTTCGGCGTCGTGGTCGGTCTCCATCAGTGCGCGGGCGGCGGCCAGCGCGTAGTTCCCGCCCGAGCCGATGGCGGCAACGTCATGTTCCGGTTCCAGCACATCGCCAGCGCCGGTGATGACCAGCAGGTCGGTGCCGTCGGTGACGATCAGCATGGCCTCCAGTTTTTGGAGGTACTTATCGGTGCGCCAATCCTTGGCCAGTTCG
>JBCCCB010000152.1:0-9714 GCA_039033775.1 Pseudomonadota bacterium
ACGAGGTTGCCCTCCTCGTAGATCGGCGCGGGCGCGATGGATTTGAGCGTCAGCTCGCGCACCTGCTCCCATTGCCGCTGGAGGTATTCGTAGTCGCGCTTGATCTCGCTCTTGGTGCGCTTGGCGCCCGCGGTCCGAATGATAAGGCCGGCTCCCGCGGGCACGTCGATCTCGCCTGCGATCTCCTTCAGCTTCTTGCGATCGGCGGCGTTGGTGATCTTGCGGCTGATCCCGCCGCCCCGCGCCGTGTTGGGCATCAACACGCAGTAGCGACCGGCAAGGCTCAGATAGGTGGTCAGCGCGGCGCCCTTGTTGCCCCGCTCCTCCTTGACGACCTGGACCAGCATGATCTGCCGGACCTTGATGACCTCCTGGATCTTGTACTTCCGGGCCCGCTGACGCTGGGGCCGGGGCGGACGGATATCATCGGGGGAATCGTCGTCGGCCACCGTCTCGACGCTGCTGTCGCCCTCGGCGACCTCGTCGGCTTCCACCGGCTTGTCGGCCTTCTTCGCGCGCGACCGGCTGCGCGACCGGCTCTTCTTCGGCGCGGGCACGTCTTCCACGATCTCAGGCCCCTCGGCCTCGGGATCGTCGGAATCGCCCTCGGTCTGGTCGACCGTCTCCATGCCCTTGGGGTCGGCGGCCTCGGGCACGGGGGCCGGATCGTCCACGGCCTCGGCCGCGTCCTCCCCCCCCCGGTCCTCGACGGTCTCGGACGAGATCTCCTCGTCTTCCAGCCCCGCGCTTTCGGCCATCGACGTCACCGTGTCGTCGCCATCGTTGTCCCGTAAGCTCCCGGCCGCCTCGGATAGGTCCGCCGACGTCCCGCTGACCACCGCCGGGTGGTCGCCCGTGGCGCCCGTCTCCTCGATGGCGCCATCCGCCAAGGCCTCATCGGTCGCCTCGTCCGAGGCGCCATCTTCGGCCGCGGTCTCGCCAGCCTTCTTCTTCGACCGGGACCGCGTCCGCGACCGGCTGCGCGACTTCTTGGGTTTCTCCTCGGCCTCCTCGTCCTCGGCCGGATCGGCCGCCTCGGCCCTGGCATCGGCGGCCTTCGCGTCAGCCGCATCGTCGGCCTCGGCCTGCGCCTCGGCATAGGCCCGCTCCTCGGCCAGGATCGCCTCCCGGTCGGCCTTGGGGATCTGGTAGTAATCGGGATGGATCTCCGGGAAGGCCAGGAAGCCGTGCCGGTTCCCGCCATATTCCACGAAGGCCGCCTGCAAGGACGGCTCGACCCGCGTCACCTTTGCCAGATAGATATTGCCCGCAAGCTGCCGCTTGTTCAGGCTCTCGAAATCAAATTCCTCGACTTTGGTTCCGTCTGCCACCACGACCCGGGTCTCTTCCGGGTGGGAGGCGTCGATCAGCATCTTCTTTGCCATGTAACTTTCCGCGACACCTTCGCCGGACCCCGGGGGGCGCCGCGCCAAGCTGTCGTCTTGATAGGGCGAGCGCAGGCGATAGCGGAACGGGCCGGCTTTGCCGTCTCCCATCCGTCGCTGTCGTGACCTGCATCATCGCGGCTCTCGTTCCGACCGGTCCGCACCTGTGGCTGCGGCCGATCCGTTCCATGCCCGTCCGATGGGATCGGGCGTCTCTCCGGACTGGGCTCGGCCCCTCCCGCAAACTTCCCCCGAGGCACGGGCCGTCTGGGCCACGCTAGTCGCACGGGGAAGAATCTCACCGGTCCCATCCTCCGACCTTCCGGAGCCACGACCGTGCTTCCTATGTCATACAATCGTTGCGTCTTTGCAATGCCCGAAGCTGGCTTTGCCCGCCCGGCGCTACCGCCCGGCGCCGTCGCCGCCGATGGCCGACAGCCGCGCCCGCAGGCGCCGACAATAGAACAGCGATCCCCCGAAGACCGCCAGGGCGATGATTGTCAGGTCGGCGATGATGACCGGATGGGGCGGCCGGATCAACCCGGACCCGCCGCCCAGGATGCCGCCCCGCGCCACCGCGTCGCCCAAGCCGAAGAAAACAGTGCCGCCCAACGTGCTGATCCCGGTCCAGAACAGCGGCCGCTCCGCCGCACGGACGCCGATGAAATGGGCCGCCAGCACCCCCAGCACCATCAGCGGGGTCGAGATCATCGCCCCGATGGTGAAGCTCAGCAGCAGGTTCGTTGGGGTCAGGACGATCGCGGCAAGTATGCCCCCGACATCCGCACCCTGGGCGATGGCGATGATCGGACCGTAGACCAACCCGGCAATCGTCAGCCCGACCGCCCAGGCCAGCAGAACTTCGATCACCGTGTTTGCCGTGTTCATGCGTCGTTCAACCGGCTCTACCCGCATGGCCCGACCTTCCGACCCGCCACCCGAAAATGCAAATCCCGCAACATTCGATCATTTCAACCCCGAAATCGCCCGGCCCTTAAGGGCTGAAGTCGATTGCCCCCGGATCCGACCGGGGCGCCGGGGGCTTACAAGTAATTCGACCGGCTCAACCCGTATTTCGCCATCTTCTCGTTCAACGTCCGGCGCGGCAGGCTCAATTCCTCCATCACGGAGGCGATGGACCCCCGGTGCCGCCGCATCGTGTTGTCGATCAGCATCCGCTCGAACGCCTCGACATATTCCTTCAGGGGCTTGCCCTCGGTGGTGACCTGCACGGTCTCCCCCTGCTCCTGCGTATCCGACATCAACAGCGACGAGATCGACCCGGTTCCCCGGCGCTGCTGCAAAACCGCCCGTTCGGCCAGGTTGATCAATTGACGCACGTTGCCGGGCCACGGCGCCTGCAACAATTGCGCCGCCTCCTGGGCCGAGAGTTGCGGCGGCGTCGCCCCGTATTCCTCGCCGAAGGCCTCGGCGAAATGGGTGAACAGCGTCAGCACGTCCTCGCCCCGGTTCCGCAAGGGCGGCAGGACCAGCTTCATCGCCGCCAGCCGGAAGAACAGATCGGGCCGCAGCGCGTCCTCCAACGTCTTCTCGGGGTCGGACCCATTGTGAATGGCCAGGATCCGCGTCTCCGCCGGCGTCCCTTGATCGTTGATGAAGGTCAGCAGCCGCGCCTGGAGCGCGAGCGGCAGCGCCTCGATATCCTCTAGGACCAGCGTGCCGCCCCGCGCCTCCTCGACCAGCGGCAGACCGCCCTCGGTGACGGGCCCGAACAGCTTCGAGCCCAATTCCGCCTCACCCAAGGCGGCACAGGATGTCATCGAAAATGTCTTGCCCGCCCGCGGGCCGACGGCGTGCAAGGCATGGGCGACCAGCGTCTTGCCCGTCCCGGTCTCGCCGTCGATCAGGACGTGGGTGTCCGCTTGGCCCAGGTCCAGGATGTCCTCGCGCAGCCGCTCCATCGCCGGGCTGGTCCCGATCAGCTTGCGCATCAGGACCGTGCCGTCCGACAGTTCCCGCCGCAGCGCGCGATTGTCCAAGGTCAGCTTGCGGGCCTGCGCCGCCCGCCGCGTCAGGTCGGTCAGCCGGTCGGGATTGAACGGCTTCTCCATGAAGTCGTAGGCGCCCAGCTGCATCGCCTCGACGGCCATGGGCACATCGCCATGGCCGGTGATCATGATGACGGGCAGCGAGCTATCGGCGCTCATCAACCGCTTCAGCAGCGCCATGCCGTCCATCCCGGGCATCCGAATGTCGCTGATGACCACGCCGGGAAAATCGGCGCCCACCTTCTTCAACGCGTCCTCGGCGGACGCATAGGTCTCGGTCGCGAAGCCCGACAGCGCCAACCACTGGGAAATCGACTGCCGCATATCCTGTTCGTCATCGACGATGGCGATCCGTGCTTGTTCGGCCATATCGGGTCCTTTGGTCAGTGACGGCTTGCGCCTGCCCCGCTCGTATCTACCGCCCCGTGGCCAAGATCAAAGCCCCCCGGAGCGATCCGACATCGCGGGCGGGTCGCCGCCCATGCCGTCGACGGTCTTCGCGGGGCGGCGCCTATTCGGCCGCATCCAGGACCGGGTCGCCCTCGACCTCTATGGCCGGCAGGCGCACCTCGAAGACGGCCCCCCCGCCTTCGGCGTTGCGCGCCGTCAGCCGCCCGCCCAGATCGTTCACGATCCCCGAGGAAATCGCCAAGCCCAGCCCCACGCCCTCGCCCGGCTTCTTGGTGGTATAGAACGGCTCGAACAGCTGGTCGGGCGTCTCGATCCCATGGCCGGAATCGCGCACCGCGATCACGACCTCTTCGCCGGCGGTCAGCAGGATATCCAGTTCCCGCGCGTCGCTGGCCCGCATGGCGTCCAACGCGTTGCGCACCAGATTGATGATGACCTGCTCCAGCCGCAGCCGGTCGGCCAGCACCATGGCGGGCGTCTCGGGGGCGATCTGGCTCAGCTTCACGCCATCCTGGCGCAATTGCGGCTCCATTAGCGCCAGCGCCGCGCCCAGCGCCTCGCGCACATCCACCGGCTCGAACGCCTCGCCGCCCTTGCGCGCATAGGATTTCAGCTGCCGCGTGATCGCCCCCATCCGCTCGATCAGGTCGTCGATCCGCTGGAACGACGACAGCGCCTCGTCCGCCCGCCGCCGCTGCAACAACAGCCGCGCGCCCGCCAGATAGGTCTTCATGGCCGCCAGCGGCTGGTTCAGTTCGTGGCTGACGGCGGCCGACATCTCGCCCAACGCCGCCAGTTTCGACGATTGCGCCAGCGACTGCTCGGTCTCCTTCAACTCCTCCTGGACCCGCTTGCGCTCCGCGATCTCCCGGCTCAGCCGGGCGTTCAGCCGTCGCAGCGCCACCGATTCCCGCTGGAACAGCAACGACCGCAAGGTCGACCGCCGGTTCAGCAGATAGAACCCCAACGCCGCCAGCAGCGCGAACCCCGTCACGATCAGCGCCAGGATCCCGTTCACCCGGTCCCGCACGCTCTCGTAGCTGGTGAAGCTGACCAGCCGCCAGCCGCGGAACGGCACCCGCGCCTCCATCTGCATCAGCGCCGACGACCCCACCGCCTCGGACCCGGTGGTCCGCGCGAACGAGCCCGTCGTCGCCAGCGCCCGGTCCAGCGCCGAGGGGACGGATGTCGATTGCAGCGCCGTCTCCAGATCCTGCCCGCGCCAGCGCGGCTCGGTCGACAGGATCACCGTTCCGGCCGAATCGGTGACGGCGACAGCGGCCGTGGTGCCGCGCCACCGGCTCTCGAACTGCGCCAAGTCCACCTCGACCTGGAGGACGCCCAATTGCCGCGGCCCATCCTGGACCACCCGGCTGAAGCTCGCCTCGTAGGCGCCGGTTTCCGACGGCACCAAGGTGAACACCGTATCCGTCGTGTCCACCGCTTCGGTGAAGAACGGGCTCTCCCGGTGGATCGTCCCCAATTCCTCCCGCGCCGTCGCCGCCACCGTCCGCCCGTCCAGGTCCAGAAGCCGGATCGACGCCGCCCCGATCTCGTCCACGTAGGAGATCAACCGCTGCGACGAGGTCGAAAAATCTTCCGCGTTCAACGCCGAAATCAGCGTCGGATCCCGCGACAGCAGCAGCGGCACCACCGAATTGCGCTGCAATTCCGACAGGATCGCCCCGGCATAGAGCGCCTGCCGCAGCTCCGCCCGGCTCCGCGTCGTCTCCACGAAGCGGTCGGTCAGCAGCGAATTGGCGATCCAGACTGCCAGACACGCGGCCACGAGACCGCCCAGGATGAACAGCCGAATCGCCCAAGGCAGCGTCGGCAGAACCGGATCCTGCCCCGGCGGCACCGTCGTGTCGCTGATCTCTTTGCGCCAGATCATGCCCCTGGCCTAGCGCGCGCCGCCCATGGCCTCAAGCGCAAGGCCCCCCTCAAGCGGCGATCAGCGCATCGGCGAGGCCCCGGAACACCGCCGATCCGTCGGTATTTCCGTGGGCCCGGTCGGCCGCCCGCTCGGGATGGGGCATCAGCCCCAGCACCCGGCGGTTCGGCGACAGGATCCCCGCAATGTCGTCGGTCGCCCCGTTCGGCGTGTCGGCATAGCGGAAGGCCACCAGCCCCTCGCCGGTCAACCGCGCCACGGTCTCCGGGTCGGCGGTGTAATTGCCCTCGTGATGGGCGATGGGGATGCGGATCTCGGCGCCCGCGCCGTAGCGCCGCGTGAACACGCTCTCGCCCTCCTCGACCCGCAGGGTCACCGTCTTGCAGATGTATTTCAGCCCGGCATTGCGCAGCAGAGCGCCCGGCAGCAGCCCCGCCTCGGTCAGGATCTGGAACCCGTTGCAGGGCGCCAGCACATAGCCCCCCCGCTCCGCATGGTCCCGCAGTGCCGCCGCCACGGGTGACCGCGCCGCGATCGCCCCGCAGCGCAGGTAATCCCCGTAGGAGAACCCCCCCGGCACCCCCACCACGTCGGTTCCGCCCGGCAGCGCGGTCTCCTTGTGCCAGACCATCTCGACCTGGAACCCGGCGGCCCGGAAGGCCACGGCCAAGTCGCGGTCGCAATTGGATCCGGGGAAGACGAGGATGGCGGCTTTCATGACCCGCCCTTACACGGGGGCGCCCAGGATGTGTAGACCGCGCCACAGCGCGCCACCGACGACTACCATGTCCGTATTTGGTCGGAGATCCGGTTCGAGCCCAGTCTCTCTGGATACCGCGAGATGCCCGACGGTCAGCTCTTTCGTTCCAGCGGGATATCCAGTCGGAAAATGGTGACCTTATCATCTGATGTTGCGGTAATCTTGCCGGAATGGGCTTTTGCGATCTGGTCTGCGATGTAGAGCCCAAGACCCAACCCTTGGAGAGAGTCGCTTTCGTCCGCGCGCTTGAAGGGCTCGAACAGATGCGGAAGAGTAGCCTGGGGAATCCTCTTTCCTGAATTCGTCACCGACAACACAAAGTAACCATCCTCCTCAAATGTGGTGACGATAATGGGTTTGTCTCTCGAACCATGGGTTACGGCGTTGGCCACCAAATTCGAAAGAAGCTGATCCAGTCGCGCAGCATCACAGACCAACGCATTATCGAACTCGAACAATACTTGAATGAGTCTTTCAGGATGGGCGAGGCGGATTTCATCGACCACGTTCTCGAAGCCATCATTAAGGTTCTCCACCCGTTTCAAGTCGACGGTGATGCCGCCGCCAAGGCGCGCCCTCGCAAAATCCATGATGCCGTCGATCAAATTCGTCATCCGATCAACGCTGCTATCTATGGCCGCAAACATTGCGGAGATTTTCTCGTCGTGGGGCTGGCGAGAGGCAACGCGGACGGCTGATCCGATGGCAGCGAGGGGATTGCGCAAGTCGTGCCCTAAAATGGCGATGAACTGCTCGCGCAGCAGGGCTTCGTCCTCAGACGATTGCAGCGCCCGAACGTTCTCCTTGTCCTGTGTCACGTCACGCGCGCTGCAAACAAAAATGTCGCCCTCGGGAACGGCCACCCAAGAAAGCCAGCGATAAGGGCCATCCTTGCAGCGGTAGCGGTTCTCGAAATGCAGCGCGGACTCGCCCGCTTTCATGGAAGAGAACAGCGCCAGCGTCCGATCCATATCGTCGGGATGAAGAAAGTCGGTGAAGACCATGCTTCTGATCTCAGGTTCAGTCCACCCGAGAACAGCTTGCCATGCGGGGTTCGTCTCGACGAAGACACCATCTTGATTGACGATGCCGAGCAGGTCGGGCGAAACCTGCCAGGTCAAGCTATGTGTGTCTGCAACTTTTGTCATGACGGTACTTTTATCGGAAACTAGGCGACTGTCATGTGACATGGGTTTGGCAGCCCTTGGTCGGATCGGTTACTTCCAACGACGGACGTTCAGAACGTTGGGCCCTGGTGTCCGCAAAGTCCCGCCGTCCTGACCCGCGAATCGCCGCCCATAAACCAGAACACGGCCCGTTGCGCCGCCCACCCCCACCGGGCGGTGGGGGGTGTACGTTTGTCTGTACGGGGGGTGTACGCCGGGTGCACGGGGGGTGCCCCCGGTTTCGGTCAATGAAAAAAGGCCCCCGGAGGCCGCGTCGTCTCCGGGCGGGAAAAACGCATCGAACTTTACCGATCTCCCGATCCGTGCCCCTCAGGCCGCGAAATCCGTGACCACGGCGACGCCGGGCGGCGTCGGGCCGTTGAACGCCGCCAGCTCGGCCGACACGTCCGACAGCCCCACTTCCCGCGCGATCAGCGGCGCCATGTCGACCGCCCCCGACGTGATCAGCCCCAGCAGCGACGGATAGCGCCAGGCCGGCATCCCCCGCGTCCCGTAAAGCGCGAGATTCCCTTGATAAACGGCGGACATGTCCACCTCCATGATCGCCGTGTGACCGGTCGGTAGACCAACCTGAACATGCCGCCCCAGCGGGCGCAGGCACCGGAGCGAGGCATTCACGGTCACCGGCAGCCCCAGCGCCTCGACCGACACATGCGCCCCACCGCCGGTGATCTCCTTGATCTCGGCGGCGGTGTCCTCGCCCGCCATCACCGCGGCCGCCATCCCCAGGCCCAGCGCGTGGTCCAACTTCTCGCGCACCACGTCCACCACGACCACCCGCGCGCCCATGGCCCGCCCCAGGATCGCGGCGGAAAGTCCAATGCCGCCAGTACCATGCACCGCCAACCACTCCCCCGGTTGCAACGCCGCGCGCCCCGTCAACGCGTGCCAGGCGGTCGTCACCCGGCACCCCAACCCGGCCGCCACCGTCGGGCTGATCGCCTCGGGCAGCCGCGCTAGGTTGTGGTCCCGGGGCACCGCCACATATTCCGCGAAGGCACCGGGTTCGATGAACCCCGGAAGCCGTTGATCCAGACAGGTATTCGACGCACCCGACCGGCATTGCGGACAGGTCCCGCAGGCCAGGATTAAGGGCGCCACCAGCCGGTCGCCCACCGCATATTGCGCCCCCGGCCCGGCCGCGATTACCTCGCCGCAATATTCGTGCCCGCCGATCTGCCCGGGCTTCACCCGCGGATGTTCCCCCACCCAGCCATGCCAATCCGACCGGCACACGCCGCAGGCCAGCACCTTCAGGACGACCCCGTCCGGTGGCGTCTCCGGCTCGGCCACGTCCTCGATCGACAGGGGAGCGTTATAGCTCCTCAGAACCGCTGCGCGCATGGTGATCCTCCCTCGCCGGCGACCTTGGCCGCCCGGGCCCGTCGATGGCAAGGCCCCCGATATTGACGCGCCGATCCCGCCTGCCATGCTCGCCCCAGCGCAGGGAGACCCACATGCAGCAAAGTTCAGACACCAACCGCCGGATCGTCCTGGCCCAACGCCCCAAGGGCGAACCGGACGACGACACCCTCCGCCTGGACACCGCGCCCATCCCCACGCCCGGCCCGGGCGAGATGCTGCTGCGCACCATCTGGCTCTCGATCGACCCCTATATGCGGGGCCGCATGAACGACGCGAAATCCTATGCCGACCCGGTCGAGATCGGTGGCGTGATGACCGGCCAGGTCGTGGCCGAAATCGTCCAGTCGAACCTGAAAGGCTATGCGCCCGGCGACTTGGTCCTGTCCATGAGCGGCTGGCAGGATTGGGCCGTCTCGGGCGGCGCGGATGTCCTGAACCTAGGCCCCAAGCCCGACAACCCGTCCTGGGCGCTCGGCATCCTGGGGATGCCCGGCTATACCGCCCATGCGGGCCTGCTGCGGATCGGCGAACCCAAGCCGGGCGAGACCCTGGTCGTCAGCGCCGCCACCGGACCTGTGGGCGCTACGGTCGGCCAGATCGCCAAGATCAAGGGCTGCCACGTCGTCGGCGTGGCGGGCGGCGCGAAGAAATGCGCCCATGCGGTCGAAACCCAGGGCTTCGACGCCTGTATCGACCACCGGGC
>JBCCCB010000153.1:0-9686 GCA_039033775.1 Pseudomonadota bacterium
CGCCAACCTCACCGGCCTGCAGAGCCTCGACCTCAACGGCACGCAGGTCACGGACCTCGCCCCCATCGCCACCCTCACCGGCCTGCAGGGCCTCGACCTCAGGGGCACGCAGGTCACGGACTTCGCCCCCGTCGCCAACCTCACCGGCCTGCAGGACCTCTACCTCAGGAACACGCAGGTCACGGACCTCACCGCCATCGCCAACCTCACCGGCCTGCAGAGCCTCCTCCTCCGGGACACGCGGGTCACGGACCTCGCCCCCATCGCAAACCTCACCGACCTGCAGCGCCTCGACCTCAGGGGCACGCAGGTCACGGACCTCGCCCCCGTCGCAAACCTCACCGGCCTGCAGCGCCTCGACCTCATGGGCACGCAGGTCACGGACCTCGCCCCCATCGCAAACCTCACCGACCTGCAGAGCCTCAACCTCAGCGACACGCAGGTCACGGACCTTCGGCCCGTTCTGTCGGTCATCGCCCAAATGATCGAACGGCCTGGGACTGTTTTGGCCCCTGGCCTCTCCTTCACCAACACCCCCGCCTGCCAAGACCCTGCCATCGCCGCCGCCGCCGAGATCGAAGACAAAACCGAGCGCCTCCAAGCCCTCCTCGCCCATCTCCGCACCCTGCCCCCCTGGCCAGAGCCGCTGCCTGCGCGGATCGATGACGCGCCAGCCACAGGACCCAGCCCAGAGGCCCCGGACGCACCCCCCCCTGCCCGTCCTGCGCCTGACCCAGGACAACCGGATCGATCTACCGCGTCTGGACCTGCCGGACGGCATCGACCCCGCCCTCTTGGAACGACTCTATGACCGGCTCCGCCGCGATCTGGGCAAGCTCTCGCGCTTCGCCAACCGCTATGACGGGCTGGCTGAAATCGTCCAGAGCATGACCCGCTCGCTCGGCAACGGGTTCGGCAGTCTGGACTACATGAACCTGCACCTAGATTTGGGCGAGCTGTTCGACCTGCGCGCGGCGGAACCCAACAGCGGTGACCCGTGGGAGGCCGATGCCCGCGCCGCCGCCGATGCCGTCCTCCGCTCAGGCCCCGGTCTGACCGTGGCCCATCCCGACATCGAGGCTCACGAAACGTCCCTCGCCGCTTTCAACCGCCGCTCCTCCCCGCCTGCGGCCCATGCCGAGACGACCATCGCCACCGATCTGGCCAACGCCCCGTCCGTTGCCACGGACTCCGCCCAAGCCTTCGGCAAGCGGATCGCCGCAGCCGAAACAGGTCGCGCCGCCGAGATGCGGCAGGCGTTCAGTCGGAAGGTGATCGTGCTTCTTTCGATGGTCGGGACCGGTCTCGCTGACGCAGCTGAAGGGGCCGTCTACGGAGAGCTCCTCAAATCCATCCTGCCCGCTGCCGAATTCCTCTGGCTCCACCGCAACGAGGTGATGGCCATCGCCCAGGATTGGGGCGGACAGGCCGCGCGCTGGGCCGACTACATCCTGCGACAGAGTCGGGACATCGTGGCCCGGGCGACGGATCGCGACGAGTGACGTCTGCACGGATGACGGACCCGGAACACATTGCCGAAGCCGAGGCGTAGATCCCTGTTTCGAGGCGACCGCCATCCAAACGCCGCCCAGACCAACCCGCCGCGTTTTGTACAAATTGTGAAACCGCCCCTGGAAAGCGACCCCAACTTGTGAAGACTGCGGTTCAGGGCGCGACGCCCGATCCCTCGTCCCGCGGCCGCACCTTCGCCGGGCGCACGTCCTGGGGCAGCACCATTCCGGCGCCGATGGCGAAGATCGCGGCCGAGGTCCGGTCGCTCACGCCCAGCTTCGCGAACAGCCGCCGGATCAGCGTATCCACCGTGTGCGGCGACACGCCCAGGTCGCGGGCGATGGCCTTGTTGCTCGCGCCCATGACGATCAGATCGACGATGTCCCGCTCGCGCGGGCTCAGCTGCGGCAGCGGGCCATCACGCTCCGGCGTCAGCGTGCAGAGCCGCAGGTGACAGGTCTGGGCGATCACCTGCAAGCGGCGGATCGCCAGCGGCAGCAGCTTCGCAACCGGGACGTCGAACCCGATCGAAATCGCCCCGCTGCGCAGGCGCGGCCCCGCCACTTGGAAGGCTATCCCCCCGCGCAGCCCCACTTTTTCGACCTCGACGATCATCTCGGCCTGGGCCGGTGTGATGTCCGTCTGGTTGTAGAGATCGGTCCAACTCACCACCCCGGCCGAACTGCGCGCAAGCCGGTGCATCGGGTCGATCCGCCAGAGCCCGTCTTCCAGATAGCGGCGCGACAATGCCTCGGGCCAGCCATGCAATGCCACGAACGGATCGGATTCCGCCGAAGGCCGGGGATAGTTGTGATAGCACAGCGTCGCCGCCCCCTCGGCCACCAAGAGATCGACGGCGCAATGCCAAAGATCGCCGGGGTCGCGCGCGGCATCCACTGAAGTAATCAGGCCGTCGAGCGTCGTTTCGGACATGTCTGTCCCCATCACCTTCGGCGAGTTTATGCCGAAGGTGACGCAAGGGAAACCTCTGTTATGCCCGATCTGCGCCAAGGCTCGCCGGCCCTGCGACGATCCGACCAGCGGCGCCGGACGCGATGGATCGGTTGCCCGGCGATCGGACGAGGGCCACGCACCGGCATCTCAGGTGCCGTAACCGCTTGGCTCGCGCGAGTTGTCCGGTCGGAACGGACAGCCCAGGAACGCAGGTTCGACACCAGGGCCTGGCGCGCGGGCTAACCCCTAGCGATCCGGCAAGGGGATGTGCTCGGCATCGTCGCCGGGCGGCAGCTGGAACCGGCCATGGGCCCAATCGCCGGCGCGCCAGGCTTCCTTGGCGGCGTCGATGCGATCCTTGGACGAGGCCACGAAGTTCCACCAGATATGGCGCGGCCCTTCGAGCGTATCGCCGCCCAGCAGCATCAGCCGGGCCCCTTGGGGCGCGGCCTTCAGCGAGAGTTTGTCGCCCGGGCGGAAGACCATCATCCGGCCCGCCTCGAAGGTCTCGCCCGCCACGGTGACGGCGCCGTCCAGGATGTAGACCCCGCGATCCTCGTGATCGTCCGGCAGGGGGATCGCCGCGTCCCCGGTCAGGGTCACGTCGGCATAGAACATGCGGCTCGCCGTCTCGACCGGCGCGCGCTCGCCCCAGGCTTCGCCCAGGATCAGGCGAACCTGCTTCCCCTCGGCCTCCAGCTCGGGCAGGGTGTCCTTGGCCGCATGGATGAAATCGGCGGGCCGGTCTTCCTGATCCGCGGGCAGCGCAACCCAGGTCTGGATGCCGAACAACGCCTTGTCCTGCCGCCGGTAATCACCATCCATGCGTTCGGAATGGGTGATGCCGTGGCCCGCGACCATCCAATTCACCGCGCCGGGTTCGATCCATTGATCGGTGCCGAGCGAGTCCCGGTGGTGGATCTTGCCCTTCAGCAGATAGGTCACCGTGGCCAGCCCGATATGGGGATGGGGGCGCACATCCATGCCCTGCCCGGTCAGGAATTCGGCCGGGCCCATCTGGTCGAAGAAAATGAACGGCCCGACCATCTGCCGCTTGGGCGCAGGCAAGGCGCGGCGCACCTCGAAGCCGCCCAGGTCGCGGGCGCGGGGCACGATCATGGTGTCGATGGCATCGACTTGGTCGCCGATGGGGCAATGCGGGTCGAGAACGGGATTCCAGCTCATCTCAGCACTCCTGCGACTGATTGGTTGCCGCAGACATAGGCGATGAGGGATCTGCGCGCATCCCGGCTGCACGCACCGATCCTGTGCGAGGGGTCAGATCTCGGTGGCGAGACCCCGTAGCCGCTGGGCGATCCAGTCCAGATCGTCCTGCTGTTCGGGAGTCATCGCCGTCCCGAGTTCCGCCTTCGCCCGCCGCAGAAGCGCCTCCGAGAGGTCCAGAGCGAGCCAGCCTGCCTTCATGGACGAGCCGTCCGACAGATCGGTGACCAGATCGTTCACGCGCCGCCGCATCTGCCCGGTCCGATCGTCATCTCGCAGAGCCGGCCGGGCCGTTTCGGCACGGGCCGACGGAGCCGTCGCCGTCGGGCGGAAATTGCCCGAGGACGCACGCCAGCAAATGGTGGAGGGATCGTCCGATCCCGGCCCGGCAGCCGGCGGGGCCGGGCGTCCGATGTTTTGTTGGCCGGAGGCCGGCACGTTGCGCACCGACCTCCCACCGCACGTGGCAACTTGCGCCAGTTGAGCCGCCGCGTGATCTTGTGAGTGAGGGTGTATCGTCAAAGGCGCCGCATCCGCCAAACACATCCGCTTCAAAGACGTGCGAGATGCACTGCGGGGCCGTGTCGGAAGATGGTGGGTGGTGAGGGGCTCGAACCCCCGACATCCTCGGTGTAAACGAGACGCTCTACCAACTGAGCTAACCACCCGCCGCACCAGAGGCGTACCGCGTCGACCGAAAGGCCGCAAGTCGCGGAAGGCACTGGGGGTAGATGGATGCGTCATGGCAAAAGCACTCGATAAAACCGTGATGCGCGTGCTTTAGGCTGTCCGGTGATCCACGTCTTGTCCCGCACCTGCGGGACACGGACGGTCCAAAACGCGAACCCCATGGCTCGGGCCGTTTTGGCCTGCCAGCCGGGACGCCGGTCACGGGCGGCATCGATGGCCTGTTTCGCCGTGATCGCTGGTCGCCGGCGCGTCGACCGCCGCCCGGCCGGGTGTCAGGACAGCACCGCCTCGTCGTGATCGCCGACGCGGTACACCACCCCTTGCCAATCGCGCAGGCCGTCCCAATCGGCAACTGGCAGCCCGGCAAGCCGACCCCGCAATCCGATACAGACGACCCCATGGGTCACAAGGATCGCCCGCGCCGGGCACCGCGCCAGAAATCCGTCGATCCGGCTCAGAAAGGCCGCCTGCCCCTCGCCGCCCGGCGCGTCGAACTTCCATCGCAAGCCGGGCGCCAAGTCGAAACCGTCGGCGACGGTGCCCTCCAGGCGGCCCAGCTCGATCTCGCGCAGGGCCGGGTCCAGTTCGGGCCGCAACCCGGCCAGCGCCGCCGTCGCGACCGCCCGCCCCTGCGGACTGCACAGCACCGGCCACGTCCCGCCAAGCCGCCGCAGGATCGCCCCCTGCCGCGCCGCCTGCACCCGGCCCCGTGCCGTCAGCGGCGCGTCCAGACTGCCCTGCAACCGCCCCTCGCGGTTCCAGACCGTCTCGCCATGGCGCAGGATCAGCAGGTCACGCATGGCTGCGGGACCTCAGCGAACCATCGCCGGAGGGCGCCGGCTGTCCAAAGAAAGGGAATGGTGGGTGATGAGAGATTTGAACTCCCGACATCTTCGATGTGAACGAAGCGCTCTACCACTGAGCTAATCACCCAATCCGTGCGGAGCCTTTAGCCAAGTGCCGCAGCGGGTTCAAGTCCGCATGCACCGGCCCCTTGCCCGCCCGGCCGTCCGGCGCGAGCGTCGCCGCGATCGCCAATCCGGAGCCTGTCATGACCCTGTCGAAGACCCTCGCCGTTGCCCTGATCATGGTCCCCAGCACCGCCTGGGCCGAGCCCCGCATCGCCGTCCTATCGGCCTTCGCCCCGGAATGGATCGCCTTGCAGGAGGCCATGGAGGGGGCCGAGATTGAGACCGTCAACGGCAACCGCTTCGTCACCGGCACGCTGGAAGGCAAGCCGGTCGTCCTGGCCCTGTCCGGCGTCAGCCTGATCAACGCCGCCATGACCACCCAGCTGGTGCTGGAACGGTTCGACGTGGACGCCATCGTCTTTTCGGGCATCGCGGGCGGCGTGGACCCGTCGCTCAATATCGGCGACGTGGTGGTGGCGGCGCGGTGGGGCACCTACCTGGACGTGGTCATGGCGCGCGAAACCGAAGACGGCTTCCAGATCCCGCCCTTCCTGACCGTCGAATTCCCCGGCTTCGGCATGATCCACCCCCGCACCCCCAGCGTCCAATCCGCCCGCACCGACGAGCCCGAACGCCGCTTCTGGTTCGACGCCGATCCCGACCTGCTGGCCATCGCCGAGGAGGTGGCCCAGACCATCGACCTGTCGGCCTGCACCGAGACCGACACCTGCCTCAGCGAGGCGCCCCGGATCGTAGTCGGCGGCAACGGCGTGTCGGGCGCGGCCTTCGTGGACAATGCCGCCTTGCGGGAATGGACCTTCCAGACCTTCGACGCCCAGGTTCTCGACATGGAAAGCAGCGCCGTCGCCCATGTCGCCTATGCCAACGAGGTCCCCTTCATCGCCTTCCGGTCCCTGTCGGACCTGGCGGGCGGCGGCGACGGCGCCAATGAGATGGGCACCTTCATGGGCATCGCTGCCACCAACGCCGCCCAGGTCGTCCGCGCCTTCCTGGCCGCCATGGATTGACAGCGCCGGTCCAAGCGCCACCTGTCGGGCCAAAATCGGAGCCGCGCCCTTGGACCTGCAAGCCATTCTCGACGAGATCGCCCGCGACATGGCCCGCGCGCCCGAGCGGGGCCGGGTCGCGAGCTACATCCCGGAACTCGCCTGCATCGACCCCGGCCAGTTCGGCATCGCCGCCGCGCTGCCCGATGGCCGTGTGCTGGTCGCGGGCGATGCGGATGTGGCTTTTTCGATCCAATCGGTCTCGAAGGTCTTCACCCTCGCGCTGGCGCTCGGCCGTCTGGGCGACGATCTCTGGGCGCGGGTCGGCGTCGAGCCCTCGGGCCAGCCCTTCAACTCGATCCTGCAATTGGAGCGGGAGGCCGGGATTCCCCGGAACCCGTTCATCAATGCGGGCGCCCTGGTCGTGACCGACACGCTGCTGGATGGGCGTGCGCCCAAGGACGTGCTGGCCGAACTGCTGGGCTTCGTCCGTCTGGCCGCAGGCGACGACGACATCCATATCGACCCCAAGATCGCGGCATCCGAAGCCCAGACCGGCCACCGCAACTTGTCGCTCGCCCATTTCATGGCGGCCCATGGCAATCTGCGCCGCCCGGTGCCGGAAACCTGCGGGACCTACTTCCATCAATGCGCCATCGCCATGACCTGCCGCCAACTGGCCCTGGCGGGCCGGGTCCTGGTGGGCGGCGACGGTGCCCCCAAACTGATGGCCCCGGCCCGCGCCAGGCGGATCCTGGCTCTGATGATGACTTGCGGACATTACGACGCATCGGGCGATTTCGCCTTCCGCGTGGGCCTTCCGGGCAAGAGCGGTGTCGGCGGCGGTATCCTGGTCATCGCGCCAGGCGGTGCCTCGGTCGCCGTCTGGTCGCCGGGGCTGAACCGGAACGGGAATTCCCGTCTGGGCACGATCGCCATGGAGACCTTGACGCGACGAACGGGATGGTCCGTTTTTTGACGCGTCGGGCGAACCCCCTGGATTGGAAAGGGGGGCTTTCTGGCTCAAACGCTTATCGACCGTGACCGCGCAAACAGACGCGCTGCGACGCAGCGACGACCGACCGCCCGACCCAAGAGTGTTAAGGCGATAGTAGGGTTAACGCGCCCCTGCCATCACTGGTCCCGAAATACGCAGGTTCAAGGGTTCCGCCTGCCCGGACCTTGACGGCGGACAGGACCATCCGCCCCAAGCCGGCATTGGCCGTAGACGTCCAAGGCGGTCCATCGGCGGGCCGGGGAACAGTCGCCGTGGGGGCGTCACTGGTTCGGGACGCACTCGCGACACCCTAAAGCGGCGCCCGACGGGCCTCGATCCGGGCCGGCAGATGCGGGACCGCGTGCCTCGGCCAGACCTAGATCCCGATGTCTCCACCTTGCGTGCAGTCTCACGCCGTCCCAAGGCGGAATCGCCGTTCACTCCAATCCGGCCAGCCCAGCATCTGGCTCATCGTCACGAACCGAAAACCCCGCGCAACCAAGCCGTCCAACGCATAGGGCATGGCCCGGATCGTTCCCGGATGGATGTCATGGGCAAGAACGATGGCGCCCTTGTGGGCATCCCGCACGATCCGGTTGGCCACCACGTTGGCGCCCGGCCGCCGCCAATCCTGCGGGTCGACCGACCAGAGGATCGCCGGCGTGTTTCGGTTCGCGTTCACCATCGCCCGCTGCCGCGCATGCATCGCGCCATAGGGCGGACGCATGGTGACGGGCACCTTGCCGACCGCCTGGAAGATCGCCGCCGAGGTGGAATCCAGCTCGCGGATCACCGCCTGATCCGACCGCTGGGTCAGGAAAGGATGGCTCCAGGTGTGGTTGCCGATCTCGTGGCCCTCGGCCACGATCCGTTGCGCCAATTGCGGATGCCGCGCCACGTTGCGGCCGATCACATAAAACGTCGCTCGGATGCCTCGCGCCTTCAAGGCATCCAACAGCGGGGGGGTCAGGCGCGGATGGGGACCGTCGTCGAAGGTCATGGCGACCACCGGCGACGATGTGCGAATGGCCGCGATCGTCGCCCCGGGCGCCTGTTCCAGATCGCCGGGCAGCGCGATGCGCGGCGGCGTGTAGGCACGGGCCCGAGCGGGCACGAACAAGCAGGCGGCAGCGCCGCCCAACAAGGCGCGCCGCGGAAGCAAAGATGACATGGTCCTCTCCGGGAACCGGCAGATATCCGCCAAGCTCCTCGCTAGGACTGATTCGAGTCGAGCCGCGGTGCGTCGCGACTGACGCTTCTGTCGCCCGGACGCCACGGTTTTGTGCGCACATGCAGAACGGGCGCCCCTTCGGGCGCCCGTTTGTTCTCTTGGGGAAAGGCGATCAGTGGGCCCGCGCGCCCTCGCCGGCTTTCGACGCCTGTGCCGCCAAAGCGGCGGCTTCTTCGGCGGCCTCGTCCCACTCGATGGGTTCGGGCGTCCCGACAAGCGCATGTTCCAGCACTTCGGACACGTGTTTGACCGGGATGATCTTCAATCCGTCCTTCACGTTGTCCGGAAGCTCGGCCAGATCCTTCTCGTTCTCTTCGGGGATCAGAACCGTGGTGATCCCGCCGCGCAGGGCGGCGAGCAGCTTCTCCTTCAGGCCGCCGATGGGCATGGCATTGCCGCGCAGGCTGACCTCGCCCGTCATGGCGATGTCCCTGCGCACCGGGATCTGCGAGAGTACCGACACGATGGACGTCACCATGGCCAGACCGGCCGACGGCCCATCCTTGGGCGTTGCGCCGTCGGGCACGTGGACGTGGATGTCCATCGTGTCGAACTTGGGCGGCTTCACCCCGATCTGCGGCGCGATGGAGCGGACGTAGCTTTGCGCGGCGTCGATCGATTCCTTCATCACGTCGCCTAGCTTGCCGGTGGTCTTCATCCGACCCTTTCCGGGCAGCTTCAGCGCCTCGATATGCAGCAGGTCGCCACCGACCGAGGTATAGGCCAGCCCGGTGACGACCCCGATCTGATCGGCATCCTCGGCCAGGCCGAAGCGGTACTTCTTGACGCCCAGGAAGTCGTCCAGATTGTCCGCGGTCACCTTCACTCCGGTTTCACGCTTGCCGACGATCTTGGTCACGGCCTTCCGCGCCACCTTGGCGATCTCCCGCTCCAGGTTCCGAACGCCGGCCTCGCGGGTATAGACGCGGACCATGGCGGTCAGCGCCTCGTCCGTCAGTTCAAACTCGCCCTTACGCAGGCCGTGGTTCTTGATCTGCTTGGGCAGCAGGTGCCGCTTGGCGATCTCGACCTTCTCGTCCTCGGTGTAACCGGCCAGCGGGATGATCTCCATCCGGTCCAGAAGCGGGCCCGGCATGTTGTAGGAGTTGGACGTGGTCAGGAACATCACGTTCGACAGGTCGTATTCGACCTCCAGGTAG
>JBCCCB010000154.1:0-9680 GCA_039033775.1 Pseudomonadota bacterium
CGCACGGTCTCGCCATGGGTGTCCTGGCCGTCGCCCACCGGCTTGTCGATGGCGGCGAACCATTGGGGCCGGTTCAGGCGGATGACGGGCGCCTTGGAGCGCCAGGAATGGGCGTCGGAGATGGTGATCCGCTTGCGGGCCAGCAGCGCGCCGACGCCGTCTGGATTGTCTTTGGTCGCGGGTTGAAGCTTTTTGATGACCGCGCTGTTGGCCCCGCCGGGCTTGCCGTTGGGCTTGATGATGGCCTCGCCGCCGAAGAACGGCAGGTCGGCGCGCAGGGTCCCGTCGGGCTCGACGTTGTAGGTCATGGGATCGCCGTCGAACCGGTCGCGATGCGCCAGGACGGCCTGATAGTCGTCGTCGCCATGGCTCGGCGCGCTGTGCACGAAGCCCGTACCTGCATCGTCTGTGACGTGATGACCTGGGATCAGCGGGACCTCGTAGTCCCATTCGCCATTTGCGCCGTCGGCACCGCGGAGGGGATGGGCGCAGACGAGAGCGGACAGCTCATCCGCAGTCACGCTGCGCACAGGCTTCCACTGCGTGTCGTCTAGGCGGGCGGCCGACATCACCTCCGCCGCCAGGGCGTCGGCGATCAGGTAGCGGTCGCCGACCTTGGCCCAGCATTCGTCGGGCGTGCCGGTGACCTCGTAGAGACCGTAGGCGATGTCGGGGCCGAAGCAGATCGCGCGGTTGGACGGGAGGGTCCAGGGGGTGGTGGTCCAGATCAGGACCTTGGCCTGCAAGAGATCGGCTGTCTGCGAAACCTCTGGGTCCGGATCGGTTACATCACCCAGTTCATCCGGCTTCCATCCCGCAACCGATGCAACTGGGAACGGCACCCAAACCGCGTCCACCTGGCGGTCGTGGTACTACACCTCGGCCTCGGCCATCGCGGTCTTCTCCACCGGAGACCACATCACCGGATTGGAGCCCTGATAAACCAGCCCGTTCATCAGGAACGTCTGGAACTCCGCCGCGATCACCGCTTCGGCGTGATGCGCCATCGTCAGATATGGGTCCGCCCAATTGCCGGTGATGCCCAGCCGCTTGAACTCCTCGCGCTGGATGTCGACCCATTTGGTCGCGAAATCGCGGCATTCCCGGCGGAACTCGACCACATCGACCGCATCCTTGTCGCGGCCCTTCTGCCGGTAGGCCTCCTCGATCTTCCATTCGATGGGCAGTCCGTGGCAATCCCAGCCGGGCACGTAGCGGGCGTCATGCCCCATCATCTGGCGCGAGCGGACGACCATGTCCTTCAACGTCTTGTTCAGCGCGTGGCCGATATGCAGGTGGCCATTCGCATAAGGCGGCCCGTCATGGAGCGTGAAGGGCGCGCGTGCCTCTTGTTCGCCCGTCCGGGCGAGGGCCGCCTTCTCCCGCAAACGGTCGTAGATCCCGATCTTCGCCCACCGATCCAGCCAACCGGGCTCGCGTTTGGGCAGGCCGGCCCGCATGGGGAAATCGGTCTTCGGCAGGTTCAGGGTCGATTTATAGTCGGGGGCTTCGGCGCTCATCGGAGGCGTCCTTCGGATCGGAGTGCAAAAATCGGTCGGCGCGGGGGCCCAGCGCCTTGGCCCGGCCGCCCCTTGGGATCAGGGCGCCGGGGGGATAATTCGCGTCGATATGACCGCTCGTCCCGTCATCGCGCGCCTTATAGGCAGGCGCGGACGGGGACGGCAAGGCAGGACGGATATGGCACGGATCGGCATCGCGGGCGCAGGCATTGGCGGACTGGCGGTGGCCGCCGGGCTGGCTCAGGCAGGTCACGCGGTGACCATCCACGACCAGTTCGAGGCACCGGGGCCGGTCGGCTCGGGCCTCGTGATCCAGCCTGTGGGTCAAGCCGTGCTGGACGCCCTGGGCGCGGGGGGCACGGCACGCGCCCAGGGTCGCCGGATCACCCGGATGTCGGGGCACGAGGCGTCATCGGGCCGGATCGTCCTGGACGTCACCTACGACCCCGATGGCCAGGGTCGCGAGGGCCTGGCCATCCACCGCGCAGCCTTGCACACAGCACTTCTCAAGGCCGCCCAGGCGGCCGGGGTGAGGTTCGAATTGGACGCCCCCGTCACCGGCCGCGATGGCCAGCGGCTCTGCTTGCGGGGCCGCTCTACCGACCCGTTCGATCTGCTGATCGACGCGGCGGGCGCGGCCTCGCCGCTCTCGCCGCTCAAGGCCCGCGCCCTGCCCTACGGCGCCATCTGGGGCAACGTGCCCTGGCCCGCCGAAACGCCCTTGCCGACCGACGAGTTGCGGCAATGCTACCGCCGGGCCGACCGCATGATCGGCGTCCTGCCAATCGGCCAGCGGGAGCCAGGCGGCCCCGATCTGGCGGCCGTCTTCTGGTCGCTGCCACGGGGTGCTTGCGCAGCTTGGCATGCCACGCCACTCGATGTCTGGAAGGCGGAGGCCCGGAAGCTTTGGCCGGACATCGGCCCCTTTCTCGCCGGCATCGAAGGCCATGCCGACATGACCATGGCCCGCTATTCCCATGGCACGCTGGCCAATCCCGATGCCGATGGCCTGATCCATATCGGCGATGCCTGGCACCGGGCAAGCCCGCAACTGGGCCAGGGCGCCAACATGGCGCTGCTGGACGCCTGGGCGCTGATCCGCGCCATGGCCGACGGCCCGATCCACGAAGCGGGCCGCCGCATGCGCAACGCCCGCCGGCTGCACGTGGCGGCCTATCAGGCCATGTCCCGCGCCTTCACGCCGCAATACCAGTCCGACAGCCGCGTCCTGCCGATGATCCGCGACCATGTCCTGGTCCCGGTCTCTCGCGCCTGGCCCGCGCGGCGGATCCTGCCCGCCTTGGTGCGGGGCAACATGGTGCCGCCGATCCTCGCGGGCCTTAAGGGAAATTTTACAAATTGGAGCCAAGTTGGGGAAGCTGAAGGAGACCTTACCCCATGTCCTTATCCCTTGCCCTCGCCTTCCTCGGGACCACGATGATCGTCCTGCTCCCGATCTGTCTGCCCTATCGCCGGAAGACGCGCGTCAGCCTGGACGGTTGATGCCGACGACCTCGCCCCGGAGGGGCGTCACCTGCGCCGAAGGCGCCGCCCCCGGGCCGAAGGCCCATCCCAACCATCGGACGCCACGAACCGTCGGCGACCAGCCCGACGCATCATTCCTCGCGCAGTCTGGCAACCTGCTCCCAGACGCGGGAAATCACGACCGAGCCCTCGCCCACCGCGCTCGCCACCCGCTTGACCGATCCCGCGCGCACGTCTCCCACCGCGAACACCCCTTCCAAGGACGTGGCATAGGGGCTGTCTGATCCGATAGCCTCGCCGGTCAAGACGAACCCCTTGTCGTCGACCGCGACCTGGCCATCCAGCCACGCGGTGTTCGGCGCCGCGCCCACCATGACGAACAGCGCGCGGGTGTCGACCCGGTCCTCGCCCGGCGCCACACCGTCGCCCGCCAGCCGCAGGCCGGTCAGCGTGTCTTCGCCTTCCAGCGCGGCGACCTGGGTCCGGTACCGAACGCGAATCGACGGGTCAGCCTCCAGACGCGAGGACAGATAATCCGACATGCTGGCCGCCAGGCTGTCGCCCCGGACGAGAAGATGAACGCAATGCGCATGGCGCGACAGATACATCGCCGCCTGCCCGGCCGAGTTGCCGCCGCCGATGACCACCGCATCGGTCCCCTTGCAGAACCGGGCCTCGACTTCGGTCGCGGCATAGTAGACCCCCGCGCTCTCGAACTCTTGCAACCGGTCCAACGGCAGACGCCGGTATTGGACCCCCGTGGCGATGATTACCGCCCGCGCCCGAGTCCTGACCCCATCGTCCAGCGTCACGCAGAAGCTGCCATCCTGCAATCGTTCCAGCGATGCGGCCCGCCGCGGAACGGCGAACCGCGTGCCGAACTTCATGGCCTGGACCTCGCCGCGCCAGCACAGATCGGCGCCCGAGATGCCGGTTGGAAACCCCATGTAATTCTCGATCCGCGACGACGTCCCCGCCTGCCCGCCAATCGTCGCGTCTTCCACCACCAGCGCCGACAATCCTTCGGCCCCGGCATAGACCGCCGCGGCAATTCCGCTGGGGCCCCCACCCACGATCAGCACATCGTGCACGGCCTCGTCGTCCAGATCCAAGTCCAGACCAAACAGCTGGGCGACCTTCCGGGGCGTCGGGTCCTGAACGACTTGGTCCTTTCCGAACAGAACCGCCGGCTCCTTCGGCAGGATCGAGCAGGTCTTGGCGATTTCATCCGCCTCTCCGTCATCCAGGTCCAGCGTCCGGAACGGAATGCGGTTGCGCCCGGCGAAGGCGGCGATGCTGCGGATATTGCGATCGCGATCCATGCCGATCAGCGTCAGGCTGGCATCGTTCGATTCGATCAGGCGCCGGCGGCGGGCGGAATAGACCGTGACGATGATGTCCGACATCTCGGGCACCTGCCCCATCAGGTCCAACATCGGTCCCCGATCCGCCACCAGGAACCGACAATCCCGAACCGCGCGCATGGCCAGCATCGAGCGGGCGCCGGTCAGAAAGCTGATATCGCCCACGAACTGACCCGGCCCCAGCGTCGCGCCATCGCCATAGCGGCCGTTCGTCACCGGATCGACGGCCTCGGCCTCGCCTTCCAGCAGATAGAGAAACCGGTCCGCAGGCGCGGCCAATTCCTGGAACACGGTTCCCGCAGGCACATCGATCTCGCGCCCGATGCCGCGGATCGCTTGGACATGGGCATCGGTCAGCGGCGTGCGCACCATGGTGCGCAGGTCGGCGGCTAGGCTTTCCAATGGTCTACTCCTTCTGGCCGAAGAGGCCTGTCAACGCGCGCTGGATGACGGCCGTGGTTCGCGGCGGCTTTTGATGCACGAACGGCAGGGGCCGGCAGACTTCCATCGCCGCCAAACCGACCCGGGCGGTCAAGGCCCCGTTCACGATCCCTTCGCCGAAGCGACGGCTGATCTTGGCCAAGACCCCGCCGCCCGCGATGGACTGGATCACATCATCCCCGACGGCCACGGCCCCGGTGGCCGCGAGATGGGTCAGAACCGTCCGGGCCAGCCGCCATGATCCAAGCGTTCCGCCGCGACCGCCATAGATCAGCGCGATACGGCGGATCATCCGCAAATTCGACGTCAGCGCCGCCGCCACATCGGCCAGGGCCAGCGGCACCACGGCCGTCACCAAGGCGACCTGCCGCGCGGCCGCTTCGACCTCGCGCGTGGCGGCCGCATCCAACGGGGCCAGGATCTGCCGTTCGGCGAGGGCGACCAGGTCCGGCGGATCGAAGACATCGCCGTTCCGGGCGGCCAATTCCTCGCGCCCCCAGCGCGTATCGGGGCGGCCCGCATAAAAGGCGACGACCCGGTCCACCAAAGCCCGCGCGCTGGTCAAGTCGGTGACCGTTTCCGCCGCCCGGCGCAGGTCGTCGATGCGTGACAGCCGCGACAGCGCCACCAATTCCCGCATGGCCACGGCCAGGCAGGCGATGACGAAGGCCCCGGTCAGCCCCAAGGCGACCCATCCGAGCAGCGGCCGTTCGGCGATCAAGCGGGCGACGAATTCCCACAGCGCCACGGACACGGCGAAGCCGACCAGGGCCGCGAACGTCCCCAGCAGCCATCCCGCCAACGACCGGCCCTTGGGGGCCGCCAACAGCGCGACCGTCTGCATGGCGCGTCCTTGAGCCGCCGGGGGCACTAAATCGTCGGGCACGGGCGGCGCGGCGGCGGGATCGGGCGCCGGACCGGGTCCATCGTCATCGAACAGGATCGCGCCCCGGCGGGGGCTTGGATCGGCGGCCATGGGGATTCCCTCGCACGTTCAGACGCAACCTATGTTGCTCGCCCACGGATGCAATGGCGCCGGAATTGCCAAGCAATTTCGAAGATTTGCCCATATTTCGCCGAGTCTTGACGGCAGATTTCCGTAAGAATCCAGCCCTCATGCGCGAGCCTACCCGATGAAACCTTCCAGCTTTCTGACATCCGAATGCGGCGCCGTGACCGTCGATTGGGTCGTCCTATCGGCCGCGATGGTCGGCCTTGGCCTGACGGCCACGGCCACCGTGCGCGGTGGCGTCCAATCCACCACCGCCGAGATCGACCGCATCCTGCGGGGCGACATCATCCAGACCAGCTTCCTGGCGCCCGGCATCGTCACCGACTTCGCCGACAGCATCGAGGGCTGGGCCTTCACCGGCAACGCGGCCTCGGCGGCCATCGAATGGAGCGGTGAAGCCGGATCCGACGGTCAACCGGGCTTCCTGCGCTTCACCGATGGCGGCCGTGGCGGCGCCGCCTATCTGGGGATGAGCACACCCTATGTCGGCGACCAATCCGAACTGATGGGCGGGACGATCAGCTTCGACATGCAGATGGCCAGCTTCAACCAGAGCCAGTACGACCAGCGCGGGACCATCGCCGACAACCACGCCAATTGGCCGATCCTGCGCGTCACCGCCAACGACGGCACCACGATGGAATTGCAGGACCCGTTCTCGCCCTCGGCCGATGGCGGCTGGAACTCCTTCTCGGCCAACGTGACCGCCGACGCGGGGTGGCAAATCCGCGATAGCAGCGGCACCCGCCTGGCAACCGCCGACGAGATGCAGACGATCCTATCCGACGTGCAAACCTCGGAAATCCGCATCGAACAGGCCTATGGCAACCAGGAGGTCATCGGGCTCGACAACGTCCGCTTCGACCCGGCCGGTTAGAGCCGGCCGGTTAGAGCCGGTCCCCTAGCAGGAACTGGGCCGCCCGGTCCAACCGGATATGCGGCGGTCCCTCGCCGCGTTTCAGCGTCAGCGGTGCGGGCGCGAAGTCCATCAGATCGTAGTCGCCGTCCAGCCAGACCTTGGCCCCCCGTGCCGCCGGATTGAGCAGGTGCGACGGATCCTCGGGCAAGTCCCCCGGATACAACGCGGCCGACCGGCCGCGCGCGCCATCCTCCAAAAGGTGTCCTCGGACCACATCCAGCTTACGCCCGCCGTGGTCGCGCGTCTCTTCCACCGTGGCCCGCAAGGCGGCCATGGACATGGCCTCGGTCCGCGCGCCGGCGAAATCAGCCCGCGACCGGGCCTCGCGCACCATGGCCTCCAGCAAGGCCGTCAGCCGGCCATGCTGCGTGTGGTGCAAATGGTCCGCCTTGGTCGCCGCGAACAGGATCCGGTCCACCCGCCGCGCCCCCAGAAGCTGCATCAACCACCCGATGGCGCCAGGCTTGAACGCCGTCAGCAGGTCCGCCATGGCCGCCCGCATCTCCTCGACGGCGCGCGGTCCGCGGCGCACGGCCCCCAACACATCCAGCAGCACGATCTGCCGGTCGAGCCGTGCGAAATGATCCCGGAAGAACGGCTGCACCACCTGCCGCTTATAGGCCTCGAACCGCCGCTCCATCTCGCGCCGCAGGCTGCCGCGCGGCGCCTCGCCCGGCGGCAATGGGGCGAATGTCAGCACGGGCGAGCCCTCAAGCTCCCCCGGCAGCAGGAACCGTCCAGGGGTCAGGTCGTAGCCCCCCGCCGCCCGCGCCGCGCGCAATTCTTCGGTATAAAGTCCCGCGAGATCCTGCGCCAACGCCTCCGACAGCTTGCCCGCGCCGTCGACGGTCTCCAGCCGGGCGCCAAAGGCCGTCCGGTCCCAGGATGCCAAGCGCGTCAGCGCGCGCGCGGCCCAGTCACCGTAGGACTTCTCCATCAATCCCAAGTCCAGCAGCCATTCGCCCGGGTAATCCACGATATCCAGATGCATCACCCGGCTGCCGCGAAACCCCGACAGCAGCCCCCCTGACCGGACCTTCATCGACAGGCGCAATTGCGACACCGCCCGGGTGCTGTCCGGCCAATGGGGATCGCGCGCCGTCAACGCGGCCAGATGCCGTTCATAGTCGAACCGAGGCACTGTGTCGTCCGGCTGCGGCTCCAGGAAGGCCGCCTCGATCCGATCCGCCGCCGCCAATGCGGGCATCCGGCCCCGGTCGATCAGATTGGCCACCAGCGACGTGATGAAGACGGTCTTTCCCGCACGGCTCAGCCCGGTGACACCCAGACGCAGGCTCGGCTCGAACACCTCGGTCACGCCTTGGGCCATATCGCCCACGCCCCGCGTCACCGCATCCGCCAGCCGTCCGATCACCATGCGCATCCCTCCGTCCCGCGCGGGCATAGAGCGCCCGCCCGCCGGATGTCACGCCCCCATGGTCGAAAACCTGACAGGACGGATGGCTCCAAGAACGCTCGAGTCCAAGCCCGACGTCTATCCGATGCCGGCACGATCCGGATCGGGCGTCGATCGACAGGCCGAAATTCCCTGAACTGGGCACCGGACGCGACCAATCCGGCTTGACGCGGGACGGGCCTCAATGCGCCAAGCGTCCTCGGCCCGGAAGGACCTGGGCCGGGGCGGCCTTCGCCGACGAAGGGCTGGTCCCGCTGTCCGGTGCCCGCTATGCGCCGCCCATGCCCCGCTATGCCTTCCGCCTCGAATATGACGGCCGTCCCTTCTCGGGCTGGCAACGCCAGGACGGCCCGCCTTCGGTCCAGCAGACATTGGAAAAAGCCCTCCGCACCCTCGATCCGGGCATGCCCTCCATCGCCGCCGCGGGGCGGACTGATGCGGGCGTCCATGCCCGCGGCCAAGTGGCCCAAGCCGATCTGACGAAGAACTGGGACCCGTTCCGCCTGTCCGAGGCCGTCAACTGGCATCTGAAACCCGCCCCGGTCGCCATCACCGCCTGCGCACAGGTCCCCGACGATTGGCACGCCCGCTTTTCGGCCATCGAGCGCCGCTACACGTTCCGCATCATCGCCCGCCGCGCGCCCCTGACCCTGGACGCGGGTCAAGCTTGGCGGGTCCCCGGCCCGCTCGACCCGGAGCCCATGCGCGAAGCCGCCATGTATCTGGTCGGACGGCACGATTTTACCACCTTTCGCGCCTCGATCTGCCAAGCCAAGTCGCCGATCAAGACCCTGGACGAGATTGCCATCGAGGCCCGTCCCTATTCGGGCGGGCTGGACCTGCGCCTGCATCTTCGGGCGCGCAGCTTCCTGCACAACCAGGTCCGTTCCATCGCCGGTACGCTGGAACGCGTCGGCGCTGGCGCCTGGCCCCCGACCCGCGTCCGCGACGCCCTCGAAGCCCGCGACCGCGCCGCCTGCGGCCCCGTCGCCCCGCCAGACGGGCTTTGCCTGATTGGCGTCGGTTATCCGTCGGACCCGTTTTCGCCGTCGCGCTGAGCGTCCAGAAACTCCCGCAAGGTCTTCAAATGGCGCAGCATGTTCTCCTGCGCCTGGGGTTTCAGCACCGCGCCGATCTCGGCCAATTCCGGACCGATGGCCGCGATCGCCTCTTCCCGAAACGCACGCCCTGCCTCGGTTAGCCAGACCCGCTTAGACCGTCCGTCCTCGGGGTTGGCGCGCAGGTCCACCCAACCGCGCTTCGCGACCACCGACACCATGTGCGACATCGTGGTCTTGGGCACCTGAAAGGCCCGCGCCATGTCCAGGGGCGTCTGACCATCCCTCACCCGAACCAGATGATTCACCAACGAAAAGTGCGGCAGCAGCACGCCGTCGGGCAGCCGCGCCTCCAAACCGGCGCCGCGCAGGTGGGGGAGGAATCCCTTCTAGGTGAAAATGGCGGAGGCACGGCGCCGATAGGGTACCTCCGGCAATACTCCGGCGGGTCGCCCCCCGCCCAC
>JBCCCB010000155.1:0-9632 GCA_039033775.1 Pseudomonadota bacterium
CACCGACGTTGCCGGGCACCCGGAATAGGTCGGCGTCACCGCCACCTCCAACGTCCCATCGTCCCAGTCGAGCCCGCGCACGATGCCCAGATCCACGACCGAGATCACCGGGATCTCCGGATCCGGGACCTCGTCCAGCCAGGCCCAGATATCGGCCAGGGGCGGCTTCACCAACGCGCCCCCGGATAGGCCCGTTGCAGCCATTGCATGTTGGTCAGCATGTGGCCCAGATGCTCCGAATGCCGCGCACCGGTCTTGCCGCCGCCCTGGGCGAAGGCGCCGTCGGGCACGGTCAACGTCGCCCGCGCCAGCACGGCCTCGACCTCGGCCATCACGCGGTCCCGCAGGCTGGACGGCAGGGGCGCCACCTGCGCCTCGGCCATGGCTTCATCCACGGCATCATCCGCGAACAGCTCGCCGACATACGGCCACAGCCGATCCAACGCCGCCTGCATCCGTCGATGACTCTCACCCGTCCCGTCGCCCAGCCGCTCGACCAAATCGGCGGAGCGTTCGGCGTGGTACCGCACCTCCTTCACCGCCTTGGCCGCGATCTCGGCCACGCGGGGATCGCCGGACCCGGCCAAGGCGCCCAACATCGCCACATGCCACTGGTCGAACAGGAATTGCCGGATCAGCGTCTGCCCGAAATCCCCGTTCGGCTGCTCGACCAGCAGCACGTTGCGGAAATCCCAGACGTCGCGCAGCATGGCCAGATCGTCGGCACTGCGCCCCAGCCCCTCGACCTCGGCCGCCAGCCCCAGCCACATCTGCGTCTGCCCGATCAGGTCCAGCGCGACGTTGGCCAGCGCGATATCCTCCTCCAACACCGGCGCCTGCCCGCACCATTCCGAGACCCGGTGGCCCAGCACCAGGGTGTTATCGCCCATGCGGCAGAGAAATTCGACCAAAGCCATCACATGGGCCCCACATCCTTGGGGATGTCGAAGAAGGTCGGATGGCGGTACACCTTATCCTCCGCCGGCTCGTACAGGGCCCCCTTCTCCGCCGGGTCGGACGCCGTGATCTTCGCCGCCTCCACGACCCAGATGCTCACCCCCTCGTTGCGCCGGGTATAGACGTCGCGCGCGTTCTTCACCGCCATCTCGGCGTCGGGCGCATGCAGGCTGCCCACATGCCGATGGCTCATCCCGTGCTGGCCGCGGATGAACACTTCCCAAAGGGGCCATTCCTTCGACATCGCGTCCTCCTAAAGACCGGGGCCAAGCGGGCCCGGATGCCTGTCTTGCCCGAACGCGATGGTGTGCCCGTCCGGGTCGGTCAGATCAAAATCATCGCAGCCATAGGGCGTGTCGCGGCGCAAATCGCTGATTGTCGCCCCCGCTGCCTCGAACCGGTCATGCAGCGAGGCGACATCGTCCACGTAGATATAGGCCGACCACAGATCGTTCTCTGGCCCGGGCTTTCCATCCTCCGCGCCCTGCAGGGCCAGCGTGACCGTGCCCAACCCCATGATGCAGAAGGCAGGCGGATCGCCCCAATACTGGCCTTTGTCGAAGCCCAGCCCCGCGTAAAACTCGGCCGCCGCGACCACGTCCTTCACCGGCAGAACCGGCATGGCGCGGATGCCGCTCATTCCGCCGCCACCTTCGCCGCCCGCTTCTCGGCATGGGCCATCAGCCCGTCGCGCACCCAGGCGCCGTCATCCCAGGCCTTGTTGCGCGCCTCCAGCCGTTCGGTGTTGCACGGCCCGTTGCCCTGGATGACCTCGAAGAACTCGGACCAATCGGGCTCGGTGAAGTCGTAATGCCCGGTCTCCGCGTTCCAGCGCAGATCCGGGTCGGGCACGGTCAGGCCCAGATAGTCGGCCTGCGGCACGGCCTGATCGACGAATTTCTGGCGCAGCTCGTCATTGGTGTTCATCTTGATGCGCCAGGCCATGCTCTGCGCCGAATGGACCGAATCCTTGTCCGACGGCCCGAACATCATCAGGGAGGGATACCAGAACCGATCCAGCGCATTCTGCGCCATGCGCCGCTGGGCGTCGGTGCCCTCGGCCATCGTCCTCATGATGTCGAAACCCTGCCGCTGGTGGAAGCTCTCCTCCTTGCAGATCCGGACCATGGCGCGGGCATACGGACCATAGGACGTCCGCTGCAACGGCACCTGGTTCATGATCGCCGCCCCATCCACCAGCCAGCCGACCGCGCCCATATCCGCCCAGGTCAGGGTCGGATAATTGAAGATCGACGAATATTTCATCCGCCCGTCCAGCAGCATCTCTGTCAGCTCGTCCCGGCTGACGCCCAAAGTCTCGGCGGCACAATAGAGGTACAGGCCATGCCCCGCCTCGTCCTGCACCTTGGCCAGCAGGATGGCCTTGCGCTCCAGCGTTGGCGCGCGGGTGATCCAATTCCCCTCCGGCAATTGCCCCACGATTTCGGAATGGGCATGCTGCCCGATCTGGCGGATCAGGGTCTTGCGATAACCCTCGGGCATCCAATCCTTCGGCTCGATCGTCTCGCCCGCGTCGATGCGGGCCTGGAACGCGGCGAGCCGTTCGGGGTCGTCCCGCGTCGCCTCGGACTTGATCATCTGCGCATACATCTGCCGTCCTCCTAAACCCGTTCCAGGACCAAAGCGGCCCCCTGCCCCACGCCCACGCACATGGTGCACAGCGCGTATCGCCCGCCCGTGCGCCGCAAGTGATGCGCCGCGCTCAGGACCAGCCGCGCGCCCGTCATGCCCAGCGGATGGCCCAGGGCGATGGCCCCGCCATTGGGGTTCACGCGGCTGTCGTCATCGGCCACGCCCAGTTCCCGCAGGGTCGCCAGCGCCTGGGCTGCGAAGGCCTCGTTCAACTCTATCACATCCATCTGCTCGATGCTCAGCCCCGCGCGGTCCAGCACCTTGCGGCTGGCGGGCACGGGGCCGATCCCCATCACCCGCGGCGCCACCCCGGCCGAGGCCATGCCGACCACCCGCGCCATGGGCGTCAAGCCATTGGCCTTGGCCGCCGCGTCCGAAGCGATCAACAGCGCCGCCGCCCCGTCATTGACGCCGCTGGCATTGCCCGCCGTAACGCTCAGATCCGGCCCGTTGATCCCGCGCAGCTTGGCCAGCTTGTCCATATCGGTCCCTGGCCTGGGATGTTCGTCCCGATCCACGACGACCGGATCGCCCTTCCGCTGGGGCACCTCCACCGGCACGATCTCATCCGCGAAGGTCCCGGCCGCATCGGCGGCCGCCCATCGCGCCTGACTGCGGGCCGCGAAGGCATCCTGGTCGGCACGGCTGATCTGGTAATCTTGCGCCACATTGTCCGCCGTCTCGGGCATGGAATCGGTCCCGAACCGGGCCTTTAGGCTCTGGTTCACGAACCGCCAACCGATGGTCGTGTCGTAGACCTCGGCCTGCCGCGCGAAGGCCGCTTCGGCTTTGCCCATGACGAAGGGCGCGCGGCTCATGCTCTCGACCCCGCCGGCGATGGTCAGGTCGTAATCCCCGGCCTTGATCCCCCGCGCCGCGAAGCCGACCGCATCCATCCCCGACGCACATAACCGGTTGACCGTCGTCCCCGGCACGCAGTCGGGCAGCCCCGCCAGCAGGGCCGCCATCCGCGCCACGTTGCGATTGTCTTCCCCGGCCTGGTTGGCATCGCCCAAGATCACCTCGTCGACCGAGGCCCAATCCACCGACCCGTTCCGCGCCATCAACGCGGCGATGGGCAATGCCGCCAGATCGTCGGCCCGCACGGATGACAGCGCCCCGCCATAGCGGCCGATGGGCGTCCTGACCCCGTCGCAGATGAACGCGTCCATGCTGATCTACCATCCTCCGACCGGCGATCCGGCAAAGATATGTTACCAGATACCACCGATCAAGAGAATTTCGTAACATGTTAGGGCAAGGGCCCTAGGCCAAGACGGCGTCTTCCTCCGGCACCCGCTCGAACCGGACGGCGTCGGCGATGATCTTGCCATCCACGCCGTCGGCGTCGAAGCGGACGAACATCTCCTCACCCTCGGCCACCGACACAATGCCCAGATCGATCCACGGGTCGACCACATCGCGCATGTCCACATCGTCAAACACGAAGACATCGCCGCCCGCGCCGAATTCCACATCCACCGACTGGCTGTGCCCGCTATGCAGCTGCCCGCCCCGGTCGTCGATCAGACGCAGCGACAGCACGTAATCCCCCGCCACCTGCGCCTCGGCCCCGTAGGTCACGGCGGCGTCGCTGCCGCCCTCGGCGAACAGGAAGTTCGACCCCAGGAAGTTCCCCGGAAAGGCCGGCCCCGCATCCTGCCAGGCCCCGGTCAAGGCGGCGGCATCATTGTCCACGACGATGACCCGATCCGCCAAGACGGCCGGATCGACCGCCGAATAGACATCGGGCCGCCGCCCCTCGACCTTCAGATTGGCCTCGCGCGTGACGCCGTCCCGCGTCTCGCGCACCAAATCGAAATCCTGGGACGAGGTCGAGCCCTCGACGATCGTCGCCCAAAGATGGGCATCCTCGGTGATGAAACGCGGGATATCGGCGTCGAACCCGCCGTTGTGATAGGCGCCCAAAAGCTCCGTCTGGCCGTCATTCACGGTCTTCACCGTCGTCCCCTGACCCTCGGTCTTCAGGCCCAGGATCCAGACATCGGCCCCATCATTGACCAGCTTGGCCTCGTGTCCCTTCGCGACGCTGTCGCCTTCCAGGTTCAGCTGCCGCGCCCACACATCCTGATCGCGGAAGATCGTCTGCCCGCCGACCACATTGGCCAGGAAGACGTCGCCCTGATCCCCGTCCGCCACGGCCTCGTAGTTGAAGCCCGTGATATCGCGCAGCACGAGGGTCCGGCCGCTGTCATGGGCGATGTCGTAATCCTTGAACGCGCCTTCGTTGTTCAGCCCCTCGATGACCACCTGGTCCGATGTGCCGTCCGCGATCCGCAATTGGGCGCCGTCGGTCAGCCGGGCCTCGCCCGAGGCCAGCACCTGCTCGACCGCGCCGCGGATCACCACTTCGGTTTCCAACGTCCAGAGGCCGTCGGGCACGTAGACCGTGCTCGCCCCGGAATCGATGGCCGCCTGGAACGCGGCGGAGGCATCCTGCCCGTTTACCGCGCCGAAATCGCGCACATCGACCCAGGTCCCGACATCGGCATTCCACACCGTCTCGGGCGTCTCGCGCACCTCCAGGCCCGGGGCGATCTCCGAATTCTCCTCGAACAGTTTGAAGGGCCCGCCGCGATACCGCTCGTGCCCGCCGAATTGCAGATATTGGTCGATCTCGTCGGCCTGGATGTCCCAATTGCCTAGGAAGGCGTCGGTGCTGGTGTCGATCAGCAAATCCAGCCCCTCGCCCCGCAGCTCCTCGGCATAAAGCGACCAGCGCGAGAAGACCCCGACCTGCCCGTCGACCGACGGGTCCGAGGCGCGGAATTCGCTGTCCAGCACCACCATGCGCGACACGCTGATATTGTCGATGGCCGTGCCCGGCCCTTCGTAATCGACGCCGCGCAGGAAGGCGACATGGGACCCGGTGCTGGATATCCCGACCGCCTGATCGCGCAGGGTGATGTCTTCCAGCGTGACGCTGTTGCCCTGGAACGCCATGGTGATGCCGGTCTCGAACCCCTCGACGGTGACGTCCTCGATCAGGGCGGGGCCCAGCTCGGACTGGTTGACCAAGTCCAGACCCACGGCGCCGCCCTCGCCCGACCGGATGGTCACGTCCTTGACGGTCGATTGGTTGTTGCCGGCGAATTGCAGGCCCGTGGCCTGGGTGTTCCCGGTGCCGATGTCGAAGGTCAGGTCGCGCACGCGGTTGTTGAACGCCTGCGCCACATTCCCCTCGGACCCGATGATCGGCCCCTGGTGGTCCAGCCCGTCGGCCAGCTTGAAGACCGTGCCGGCCTCGCTTTCCCCCTGGAGCGTGACGAAACTGGGCACGTCGGTGCCGCGCCCGTCCGGGATGACGACCGTGTCCGAGAAATCGTAGACCCCGTCGGCGAAGAAATACGTCGCCCTTTCCGTCGAATTCAGCAGCGCCTGCAACGCCGCCGTGTCGTCCACGCCGTCATCGGGCAGGATGCCGAAATCGGCCACGTCGATCACCGACGCGCCGTCGGGCAGCACGATAGCATCCGGATCGGCGGGCGCGGCGTCGGGAAACAGGACATCCGCCGCGGTCAGCTGGTCGGGCGTCACGTCGCGCAGGCGGACGGCCACCGCGCCCAAGCTCACGATGGCGCCGCCGCCATCGGCCACGATGGTCAGGTCGTCGAAGTCCGCCGTCACGCCCTCGAACGCGATCAGGTCCTCGCCCGAGGCGAAGTCGCGGATCACGTCGCGCCCGCCCCCCGGGCCGATGGCGAAGATGTCGGCGCCGCCGCCGCCGACCAGCAGGTCGTCCCCTGCCCCGCCGGACAGGAAATCGTCGCCCGCCCCGCCATAGAGCCGGTCCGCCCCGGCCCCGCCCGACAGCAGGTCGTCACCGCGCCCGGCGATCAGACGGTCGTCGCCGTCGCCGCCCAGCAGCACGTCCTCGCCGAAGCCGCCGCGAAGCCGGTCATTCCCCGCGCCGCCGTCCAGCGTGTCGTTCCCCGACCCGCCGCACAAACTGTCATCGCCGGCCAGACCCGCAATCACGCCGGCGGCGCCTGTCCCGTGGATCGTGTCGGGGTCCGGCGTCCCCGTCTGGGCATTGGCCAGTGGCGGGACGGGAAGCAGCAGCCGCATCGCGGCGTAGCGGTCGAGGTCGTTCATGGAAGTCTCCGGCAATCGGTCGTGATGGGACGCCGTCTGCACGGTCCGGCATCGGGGCGTCCGGGACGGTTTGACGGTCCCGATCCCAGGGGGCCGCCGCGCCGGTGACTCGGTCCAATCACAGTCTCGGAATGCCACCCCGCGCGCGGAGTTTCGCGCGTTGACCCAACGTCATATGAACCAGATCGGCCACAACCCGCCCAGTCAGCCCTCGCGCAAGACCAGATGCCCCGGCGCGACCTCGTCGTAGACCGACGGCGCCGGGGCGTGCCCGATGGGGAAGATCGGCGACGGCAGCGCCCGCGCCCGGCCCGGCGCCAGCGCGTTGCGCCGTGTCGGATCGGCCAGCGGCACGGCCTGCATCAGGGTCCGCGTATAGGCGTGGCGCGGATCTTCGATCACGGCGGCGCGGGGACCGATCTCGACGATCCGGCCCAGATACATCACGCCGACCATGTGGCTGACCCGCTCGACCACGGCCATGTCGTGGCTGATGAACAGGTAGGACAGGCCCAATTCGGCCTGCAATTCCATCATCAGGTTCAGCACCTCGGCCTGGACCGACACGTCCAGCGCCGACACCGCCTCGTCGGCGACGATCAGGCCGGGGTTCAACGCCAGCGCCCGGGCGATGGCCACCCGCTGGCGTTGGCCGCCCGACAGCTCGTGCGGATAGCGGCGCAGGAAATCGCGGGGCAGGCGCACGCGGTCGAACAGCGCGGCCACCCGGTCGGTCAGCGCGGCCCCCCGCCCCTCGCCATAATTGACCAGCGGTTCGGCCACCTGGTCGCGCAGGCGGCGCGACGGGTTCAGCGACGAAAACGGGTCCTGGAACACCATCTGCATGTCGCGCCGCGCGCGCCGCAGATCCCGGTCGCCCAACGACAGGACATCCCGCCCGTTCAACACCACTTCGCCGCCCGTCGCCTCGACCAAGCGCAGGATGGACCGCGCGCAGCTGGACTTGCCGCAGCCCGATTCACCCACCAGCGACAGGGTCCGCGCGCGCGGCAGGGTGAAGCTGACATCCTCGACCGCATGGACCTGCGCCTTGACCCGGCGCAGCACCCCGCCGCGCACCGGAAAGCGCGTCGTCAGGTGGCGCACCTCCAGCAGCGGGCCGTCCTCAGGCGGCGGCACCACCGGCTTGGCCACCGCGCCGGGGATCGGCATCGGCGCGGGCGCGGGCTTGCCGCGCATCTCGCCCAGGCGCGGGACCGAGGCGAGCAGGCGCGCGGTATAATCCGCCTCGGGCGCCTCGAACAGCTGGGCCACCGGCCCCGTCTCGACCACCCGGCCGGACAGCATGACCACGACCCGGTCCGCCATCTGCGCGACCACGGCCATGTCGTGGGTGATGAACAGGACCGCCGTGCCGTAATCGCGCTTCAACTCGTCGATCAGCGCCAGGATCTCGGCCTGGATCGTCACGTCCAGGGCCGTCGTCGGCTCGTCGCAGATCAGCAGACGCGGGCGGCAGCCCAGGGCCATGGCGATCACGATCCGCTGCCGCATCCCGCCCGACAACTCGTGCGGGTACTGGCGCAGCCGCCGCTCCGGTTCGGGGATACGGACCTGACCCAACAGCTCGACCGCCCGCGCCCGTGCCTCGGCCTGGGACAGGCCCAGATGCAGGCGCAGCCCGTCGGTCATCTGCCGCTCGACGGTCATGACCGGGTTGAGGGAGGTCATCGGCTCCTGGAAGATCATCCCGATCTCGTTGCCGCGGATGTCCCGCAGGGTGGCGTCGTCGGCGGTTTCGATGGCCAAGACCCCGCCCCCCGGCCGCGCGAAGCCGATCTGTCCGGCCTCGATCCGCCCGCCGCCGAATTCCACCAGGCGCAGCACCGCCAGCGACGTCACCGACTTCCCCGACCCGCTTTCGCCCACCACGCAGACCGTCTCGCCCGGCGCGACCGCGAAGCTGACATCGTCCACGGCGATCACCGGCCCCGCCTCGCCGTCGAAGACCACGCGCAGGCCGCGAATGTCGATCACCGGCGCGGTCACCGCGTCCTCGGGTCCAGCACGTCCCGCAACACGTCGCCGAACAGGTTCAGCCCCAGCACCGTCAGGGCGACGGCGGCGCCGGGCACGATGGCCGTCCAGGGCGCGACGTCCAGGTAATCGCGCGACGCCTGGATCATCAGGCCCCAAGAAGCCCGGGGCGGCTGCGTGCCCAGGCCCAGGAAGGACAGGGCCGCCTCGGCCAGGATGGCGAAGGCCAGGCTGATCGTGGCCTGTACGATCAGGGCGGGCACGATGCCGGGCAGGATGTGCCGCACGATGATCTGAAGATGGGTCGACCCGGCCGCCTTCGCCGCCTCCACATAGGGCATCTGCGCGACGCGCAGCGCCTCACCCCGGATGATGCGCGCCAGGAAGGGCGTAAAGGCGATGCCGATGGCCAGGATCGTGTTCTGCATGTTCGGGCCCAGCACCGCGCTGATCGTCAAGGCCAGCAGCAGCGCCGGAAAGGCCAGCAGCGTGTCCACCAGGCGCATCAGCACATTGTCGGTCAGCCCGCCGAAATAGCCCGAGACGATACCCAGCGGCAGGCCGATGGCCACGCTGATCGCCACTGCCAGCGCCGCGATGGCGATCGAGGTCTGCGCCCCCAGCAGCACCCGCCACATCAGGTCGCGCCCCAATTGATCGGTCCCCATGGGATGGCTCAACGTCGGCGGCGACAGCCGGGCGCGCATGTCCATGGCCGTTGCGAAATCCGGCGGGATCAGCAGCGGCCCCAGGGCCGCGATCACCGCGACCAGGGCGATCAGCGCCAGCCCGACCAGCCCCTTGGCCGAGCCGAAGCGCATCAGCGCCGTCATGACAGCCGGATCCGCGGGTCGACCGCCACGTAGAGCAGGTCCACCAGCAGGTTCATCAACATCACCACGGCGGCG
>JBCCCB010000156.1:0-9535 GCA_039033775.1 Pseudomonadota bacterium
CCCGCATGGATGGCGTCGCCCGGGCCCATGCGGTGGCCGGTGGTGCCGAGGTATTCGCCAAGGCGACCGGGGGCGCGGGCCAGGATCAGGGTACCGCCAACATCAGGCACCAGGCCGATGGCGCATTCGGGCATGGCGATGCGGCTGGTGTCGTCGGTGATCCGGTGGCTGGCATGGCAGCCCACGCCCACGCCGCCGCCCATGGTGAAGCCGTGCAGGAAGGTGACGACGGGTTTGGGGAAGCGGAAGAGCTTGGCGTTCATCCGGTATTCGTCGGCCCAGAAGCGCTGGCCATAGGCGTAGTCGCCGCGCGTTCCGGCCGCGTGCATCTCGGCGATGTCGCCACCGGCGCAGAAGGCGCGGCCGGGGGCGCCGTCGATGAGGAGGAGATGAACGTCGTCGTCTAGGTGCCAGAGATCCAACGCTTTCTCGATTTCCAGGCACATGTCCCAGGTGAGGGCGTTCAACGCGTCGGGGCGGTCCAGGGTGATGCGCCCCGCGCGGCCCTCTTTTCGGATGTGGATGTCGGTTTGCAGGGACGTGGTCCTCATTTGTGGGCGGTCGCGTGTCCGCCGGTGTCAGAGCAGGACCGTCACAGGCCGAGAACGGATTTCACGGAGCCTGCCTGGCTGAAGGACCAGTCTATCGCGTCATTCTCGATCAGGAAGATGATCGAGTTTGCCGGATCGAACTCGATCTCCTTCAATCGCCGACGCACATCCTTGTAGAGCGCTTCCTTCTGCTGATCCGTCCGCCCGCCCAGAAGGGCGATTTCTATGACGATCGTGGCGGCCGGGTCTCGAGTCCCCAAGAAGGTCGGGTGGAAGAGCATGTCTTCCGGGTCGTAGCGCGCCACGAGGCTGAAATCGTCGTCCGGGTTTACGCCGCATGTCTCGACCAGACTGTCATGGAGCAGGGTGCTGAGGGCGCGGCAGGTCTCGGCCGGGAGGGTCCGGGGGACATGGAGTTTGTTTAAGGGCATGACCTATCTCTCCCGCCGCGACAGCCGAGGCCGCGCCGCGCGCCCAGCCTGAAGGAGAGGTGCTTGGATGGTCGAAGCGCCGACATCCGCTCTCCCCCTGGCTCGAAATACGCCGGGGGGTCCGGGGGGCGTTGTCCATCGGGCTCGAACCGGTGGCGCCCGGTGGACGCCCCCCCGGTCGGTCGGATCGACGCAGTCGATTCGAACCCAAGTCTTCATGCCGCCAGCATGTCCCGCGCCACGATCAGGCGCATGATCTCGTTCGTGCCTTCCAGGATCTGGTGCACGCGCAGGTCGCGGGAGAGTTTCTCGATGCCGTAATCGCCCAGGTAGCCATAGCCGCCGTGGAGTTGCAGGCAGCCGTCCACCACGCGGCTGCCGGTCTCGGTGACCAGTTTCTTGGCCATGGCGCAGAACTTGGTGGCGTCGGGCGCGCCCTGGTCCAGCTTCCAGGCGGCCTGGCGCAGGAAGGTGCGGGCGGCTTGCAGGTCGATTTCCATCTCGGCCAGGCGGAATTGGGTGTTTTGGAAGTCCGAGAGGCTTTGGCCGAAGGCCTTGCGGTCGCGGACGTAATCCACGGTCTGGTCCAGGGCCTGCTGCGCGGCGCCCAAGCTGCAGGCGGCGATGTTGAGGCGGCCGCCGTCGAGGCCGGCCATGGCGTAGCGGAAGCCGCGGCCTTCCTCGCCCAGGAGGTTGGCCAGCGGCGTGGGGCAGTCGTCGAATTGGACTTGGCGGGTCGGTTGGGAGCGCCAGCCCATCTTGTCTTCCAGGCCGCCGAAGGAGAGGCCGTCGGCGCCGTCGTCGACCACCAGGGCGGAGATGCCCTTGGGGCCCGCGTCGCCGGTGCGGGCCATGACGATATAGGCGTCGGAATAGCCGCCGCCGGAGATGAAGGCCTTGGTGCCCGTCAGGCGGTAATCTTCATTGGTCTTGATTGCCTTGGTCTTGAGCGCGGCGGCGTCGGAGCCGCTGCCGGGCTCGGTCAGGCAGTAGGAGAAGAAGGTTTCGCAGGTCAGCGCGCGGGGCAGGTAGCGGGCCTTGAGGTCGTCGGAGCCGAAGCCGTCGATCATCTTCGCGCACATGTTGTGGATCGACAGGAAGGCGGCGACCGAGGGGCAGGCCATGCTCAGCGCTTCGAAGACCAGCGTGGCGTCGAGCCGGGAGAGGCCGGACCCGCCGCTGTCTTCCGAGACATAAAGGCCGCCGAAGCCGAGCTCGGCCAGTTTGGGCCAGAGGTCCTTGGGGATCGTGCCCTCGGCTTCCCAGGTGCGGGCATGGCCCGCGATCTCGGCCTGGCCGACATCGCGGGCCATGTCGAAGATGGCGGTGCTTTCCTCGGAGAGTGCGAAATCCATTCGGCAGGCCCTCCCGTGCCCGTAATCGAACGCTCGTTCAATTAGCCCGGCCCGCGCCGGGCTGTCAAAGGTCGGCGGCGAACTCGCCCACCAGGTGATGGACCACGGCGCGCAGGGCCTCGTCGCGTCCCGCGCCTTGCGCGGTCGCCTCCTCGTGGGTGGCGCGCTGGCGGTCGGCGGCGGTCTGCCGGGCCATGGCGCGCAGGCGGGCCAGTTCGGCGGTGCAGGACAGGGCCTCGGCGTCATCGGCGACCAGATCCAGCCATTCGTCCATCAGATCGGGGAAGGGAACGATGGCCTTGCGGCCGTAATCGATCAATCCCTCGCGGACGCCATAGCGCTGGGCGCGCCAGCGGTTTTCGTCGATCAGGAAGCGGTCGTAGACGCGCCAGCGCTGGTTCTGCTGGGACAGCCGCCAGAGCATGCGCAGGGTGCATTGGATCAGCGCCGCCAGGCTGAGCGTGTCTTCCATGCGGGGGCAGATGTCGCAGATCCGGGTTTCGAGCGTCGGGAATTTGTGGGACGGGCGCAGGTCCCACCAAATCTTGGTGGCGTCCTCGATGACAGCCAGATCGGTCAGGATCTGGACCGAGCGGGACCAATCGTCCCAATTGGTGAGGTTGGGCGGCAGGCCGGTGCGGGGCAGGTTGTCGAAGACTGTCAGGCGGTAGCTGTCGAGCCCCGTCTCCTCGCCCTGCCAGAAGGGGGAGGAGCCCGACAGGGCCAGCAGGTGCGGCAGGAAGTAGGTGAATTGGCGCATCAGGTCGATGCGGGCGGCTTCGTCCTCGATGCCGATATGGACATGCATGCCGCAGATCAGCATCCGATCGGCCACGGCGCGCAGGTCGCGGGCCAGGGTGCGGTAACGGTCCTTGTCGGTGGTGTGCTGGTCGCGCCAATCCGAGAACGGGTGGCAGGAGGCGGCGATGGGGGCGAGACCGTGTTCGTTCGCCAGGGCCTTCACGGTGCGGCGCAGGGTCGACAGGTCGGCCCGGGCCTCGGAGATGTCGGCGCAGATGCCGGTGCCGACCTCGATCTGGCATTTCAGAAATTCGGGAGAGACCTGGTCACCCAGTTGGTCGCTGGCGGCGTCCATCAGGGCCTGGGGCGCCTCGGTCAGAGCGCCGGTCCCGGCATCGACGAGGAGGTATTCCTCCTCGATACCCATGGTGAAGGCGGGTTGTTTCATGCCGATCCTCCTGCCGGGGAAGATGACAGGACGTCCGGCGGGAGCAAGCGTCAAATCCGTCGTCGGAATTGGCCAGGGTTGTCCACAACCCTGGCCGGCGGCGATTGGCGGCGCGGGTCAGATCACGCGGACTTGGGTGCCGATGGGAGTGATGTTGAACAGCTCTTCGATCTTCTCATTGTAGAGCCCGATGCAGCCCGAAGACGACCGGCGGCCGATCTTGCGGGTGTCGTGGGTGCCGTGGATCAGATAGGCGGGCCAGCTGAGATACATGGCGTGGGTGCCCAGCGGGTTGCCGGGGCCGGCTTCCATGAAGGTGGGCAGGCTGGGGTCGCGGGCACGCATGTTGGCGGTGGGCGTCCATGTCGGGCCGACCTTCTTGCGCACGATTTCGGTGTAGCCGCGGCGGGTCAGCTCGTCCGTCATGGGGACCGAGGTCGGGTACAGCCGGTAATCGCTGCCGGTCGCGTCCCAATAATGCAGCGCGCGGCTGGTCGTGTCGCAGATGATCGTGGCCTTGCCCAGGTCCGAGAAGTGATCGCGCCAGTCGATCATCTCGAAGCTGGACACGTTGCGGCGCGTGGCCTCGGGCGAGTTGTCGAGCGGATAGCCGAATTCGTCCGTCGCCTGGGCGAGGGCGGGGGTGGCGAGCGTTGAGGCGGCTCCGGCGAGGAAGATGCGGCGCGATGGTCGTTGCATATGCGTCGTGTCCTGTCGGTTTTTTGATATTTGAGGCTCAACTAACGTCGGGGCGGTCGGTTCCGAAAGGGAAACGCCATTCACAATTTCGCCAGATGCGAACGGATCGGCGGAGCGTTGCCGAAATATCGCCATGATCCCGGCCAGGGGCTGCCAAACCGGGGCGCCAGACTACGGCCATTCCGGCATGGAGCGGGCCAATGGGACCCATCGACGCGACGATCCGCTGTCTGACGCATCCTCTGACCTTTGCGGGCCGCGCGCCGCGCAGCGAATATTGGTGGTTCACCCTATTCGTGACGCTGGCCTGGCTGGCCGCCTATTTCTGGACCATCTGGCCGATCTTCGGCCCGGCGCTGGAGGCATTGATGGCCGGGGCCGACGACGAGACGCTGGGCGCGATCATGACCGACGGGGTGGCCGCGACGCTGATGACGCGGCTCAAGATCCTGGGGCTGCTGATGCTGTATCTGCTGGTGGCGCAAGTGTCGGTCCTGGTGCGGCGGCTGCACGATATCGGGCGCAGCGGATGGTGGTATTGGATCAGCCTGATCCCGATCGTCGGACCCTTCATCCTGCTGATCATGATGGTGATGCCCAGCGAGGGATATCGCAACGATTTCGGCCTGCCGCCCAAGGGGACAAAGCGCGATGCGTTCCGTCCCAGCGCGGAATTGGCCAGCCCGATCCCGGAGGTGGCGCGCAGCCCGATCGACCAGATCCGCACCGCCGAGGGGTACAAGGCGCTGCGGCAGGCGCGGATGGGGCAGTAGCCGCCGATGCCGGACGGTTCCGACGATCCTATTTTCGATGCCCATTCGGGCTTTGTCGTTCGGTCGGGGCGAACGGGGCGGCGGGCGATCTTGGGCTACACGGCCTTGGTCGCCGTGCTGATGGCGGCGTGCGACCTTGTCGGCCGGCGGGTCGATCCCGACGTGTTTACCCGGACGGTTCAGACATCCCAAGGCGGTCCCGCAGATGTCGCGATCCTGACGCTCTTCATCGTGACCGGTCTCGCGGCCCTGGGCTGGCCCATCGTCGCGATACATCGTCTTCACGATACGGGGCGGAGCGGTGCCGGGGTCGTCCTGCTGATGGTGCCAGTCCTGGGATGGATTTGGCTGGGCGTCCTGCTGCTTCTGCCCGGGACGCGCGGTCGAAACCGGTATGGTGCCGATCCGCGCGGGGGCAGCGGCGCTATTCCATGACGGGAATCGAGAATTCGCCGCCTTCCTTGATGCCCGAGGGCCAGCGGGCGGTGATGGTCTTGGTGCGGGTGTAGAAGCGGAAGGCGTCGGGGCCGTGCTGGTTGAGGTCGCCGAACATGCTCTTCTTCCAGCCACCGAAGGTGTGGTAGGCGAGCGGCACCGGGATCGGGACGTTGACGCCGACCATGCCCACGTTCACGCGCTTGGCGAAGTCGCGGGCCGTGTCGCCGTCGCGGGTGAAGATCGCGGTGCCATTGCCATATTCGTGGTCCATGGCGAGGCCCAGCGCCTCTTCGTAGGACTTGGCGCGGACCGTCGACAGGACGGGGCCGAAGATTTCCTTCTGGTAGATCTCCATGTCCTTGGTCACCCGGTCGAACAGGTGGGCGCCGACGAAGAAGCCGTCCTCGTAGCCTTGTAGGTTGAAGTTGCGGCCGTCGACGACCAGTTCCGCGCCCTGGTCGATCCCGGATTGGACCAGGCGTTCGATATTGGCCTTGGCCTGGGCGGTGACGACGGGCCCGTAATCCACGTCATTGCCGGAGGTGTAGGGGCCGACCTTCAGGGCCTCGACCCGCGGGACCAGCTTTTCGATCAGCTTATCGGCGGTTTCTTCGCCCACGGGGACGGCGACCGAGATCGCCATGCAGCGTTCGCCCGCAGCCCCATAGCCCGCGCCGACCAGGGCGTCGGCGGCTTGGTCGAGATCCGCGTCGGGCATGATGATCATGTGGTTCTTGGCGCCGCCGAAGCATTGGGCGCGCTTGCCGTTGGCGCTGGCGCGTTCGTAGATATATGCGGCGATGGGGGTCGAGCCGACGAAGCCCACGGATTGGATGACCGGGTGGTCTAGGATGGCGTCCACGGCCTCTTTGTCGCCGTTGACGACTTGCAGGATGCCCTTGGGCAGGCCCGCTTCCTCAAGCAATTCGGCCAGCATCAGGGGGACGGAGGGGTCACGCTCGGACGGCTTCAGGATGAACGCGTTGCCGCAGGCGATGGCGGGGGCGAACATCCACATGGGGATCATGGCGGGGAAGTTGAACGGGGTGATCCCGGCGGTGACGCCCAGGGGCTGGCGCATGGAATACATGTCGATGCCGGGGCCGGCCGAGTCGGTGAATTCGCCCTTCAGGTGGTGGGGGGCGCCGATGCAGAACTCGACCACTTCCAGGCCCCGGACCACGTCGCCGGCGGCGTCGGGCAGGGTCTTGCCATGCTCGCGGCTCAGCGCCTCGGCCAGCTTGTCCATGTCACGGTTCAGCAGGTCCACGAACTTCATCAGCACGCGGGCGCGGCGCTGGGGGTTGGTGGCGGCCCAGGCGGGTTGGGCTGCGGCGGCGATCTGCACCGCGCGGTCGATATCGGCCGCCCCGGCCAGGGCGACCTGGGCCTGCACCTCGCCCGTGGCCGGGTTGAAGACGTCCGCGTGACGCGCCGCGCCGTTCACCATGCCGCCGTCGATCCAATGTCCGATCTGGTCCATGAAAGCCTCCCCTGGTTTCGCGCGCGACCATAGCCGGGGGCTTGGGCGGGTAACAGGGGGCAGATGACCGGGGTTGCGCAGGTGGAAACGGATTGGTCCGGGCGGAAACCGGGCGAAATTCTGGCTTTTTGGGGGCGGGCCGTGCTTGGCTGCGACTCGTCTGCTGAAAGGTCTGCCAACCATGATGCCCGAAACGCTTCGCTGCGCCGCCCTGATCGGTGCGTTCTCGCTGGTCCCGACGCTGGGCGCAGCCCAGACGCAACCGGGCCTGATGTGCCAATCCATCGCCGATGTGGCCGTCACCGTAATGGAAAACCGCCAGCAAGCCGTGCCCGAACAGGCGATGCTGGAGCTGGTGTCGCGCGGCGAAGGCACCGACAACGTGTTCCGCGCCCTGGTGGCCGAGGCCTATGCCCAGCCCATCGAACCCGATGCCGAAGGCCGCCGCGCCGTGATCCGCGCCTTCCGCGCGACCATCGAGGCCAGCTGCCTGAAGGCCGTGCGCGGGATCGCCTGAGCCCGCCTGACCGGACGCGACGCTTGACTTGGAGGGGTCCGAAGGCGGACGCTGCGAGTCTTCGGAGGAGGAACCCAATGACCGTCGCGAAAGTGCTCTCCACCAAGCCCGTCCAGGGCGTCCATACGATCCAGCCCGAGAAGACCATCGCCGATGCCGTCGCCGAATTGGCGGCGCGCAAGATCGGCGCGCTGGTGGTGTCGTCGGATGGCAAGGTCCCCGCGGGGATCCTGTCGGAGCGCGACGTCGTCCGCGTCATGGCCGAAGAGGGCGGGACGATCCTGTCGAAGAAGGTGTCGGACCTGATGACGAAGGACGTCAAGACCTGCGTCTGCGAGGATCGGGCCGCCGATATCCTGCAAGTGATGACCGATGGCCGGTTTCGCCACATGCCCGTGATGCGCGACGGCGCGCTGGTCGGGGTGATCAGCTTGGGCGACGTGGTCAAGGCCCGGCTGAGCGAAGTGAAGGTCGAGCGCGACGCCATGGAGGCGATGATCGCCGGGCACGGCTGACCCCGGGCCTCAGAAGTCGTCGTAGTCGATCCCGTGGCGCCTGCGGAACCATTCCCAGGCGGGCAGTTCCAGCAGGCTGAAGGTCAGCACCGAGTAGAGCCACCAGGGCATATCCACGAAGATCAGCCGGAACGGCAGGTCCCGGCCGGCGAAGAGAAGTCCCGCCACCAGCAGGGCCGCCCCGCCGATGGCCAGGTCGTAGCGGGCCAGGATGCCCAGCCGCTTCGACGGCAGGCCGGGATAAACCCAGAGATAGGCGAAGCCGAGGAAGACCGCATTCACGATCAGAAGGGTGAGTTCGGGCGACATGGACCGGGATATGGCCGCACCCCTGGCCCCGGGGCAAGGGGCGCTATGTCGGAGGCCATGGACCGCGCAGACTTGGAACGCCGCTGGCTGGATCTGACGAACCGAGACTTGCCGGGCGCGGCCGGGCCGGGCTGGCCGGTGCGCCTGAACCATTGCTTCCAGCGCATCCTGCTGGACCATGCCACGGGTGGCGTCTGGTACGACGCGATCCCCGGACGCCCCGCCTATGCCCACGCGCCCGACGCCGTGCTGCGCGACGCCGTCGCCCTGGGCGAGGCGGTGCTGGCGGGCGATGCCGATCTGCGCGCGCTGAACCGCCAGAGCCTGACCTGGCGCGGCAAAAGCGGCCCGGCGACGGCTTGACCCGCGAATGGCCGGCATGTCACGCAAGGGGACTTCGACCCACGAGAGCGACCCCGCGATGCGCACAGGCCTCTATCCCGGCACCTTCGATCCGATCACGTTGGGCCATGGCGACATCATCAAACGGGCCTGCGGGCTGGTCGACCGGCTGGTGGTCGGCGTGGCGATCAACCGCGACAAGGGCCCCCTATTCGAGTTGGACGAGCGGGTGGCCATGGTCGAGGCGGAGGCGGCCCATTGGACGGCCAGGAATGGCTGCGAGATCGTGGTCCATCCGTTCGACAACCTGCTGATCGACTGTGCGCGGGACGTCGGCGCCTCGGTGATCGTGCGCGGCCTGCGGGCGGTCGCGGATTTCGAATACGAGTACCAGATGGTCGGGATGAACCGGGTGCTGGACGACAGCATCGAGACGGTCTTCCTGATGGCCGAGGCCGAACACCAGGCCATCGCGTCGAAGCTGGTCAAGGAGATCGCGCGTCTCGGCGGCGACGTCTCGGCCTTCGTGACGCCCGCGGTGAACGCGGCGCTGGTGGCCCGCTACGGGGGCTGACGGGGGCGCCCTGAACGGGCGGCGGCGCTTTGGCGGCAAGGGGTTTTCGTCCGGCGGTACGGTGTGACCCTCCGCGTTCCGAAATCCGTCGCGATGGGATGTTCGCCGGAACCGTCCCGATCGCCCCGGGCGAGCCCATCGTCATCCCGTCCATCTGTCGGAACGCCGGCACCTGGCCGCCTAGATTCGCCGCGCCCTTCGCAGGGCGCGACGATCCTTAGGCGGCGTCTGCATTTGAGGATTCACGGGCGTCTGCTTGTCTGATTCAAGATCGCAAACGGGAGGCGATCATGAGCAGGCGGGTTCTGACGGACAGGCAGTGGGCGATCATCGGGCCGCTTCTTCCGGGCAAGAAAGGC
>JBCCCB010000157.1:0-9486 GCA_039033775.1 Pseudomonadota bacterium
CAGGTCGACGACCTCCTGGACGAGATCCGGAAGGTCTCCGCCGACGGCTACCGCACGCTCGTCAAGACGCTAACCAAGCGCATGGCCGAGGACCTGACCGAATACCTGCACGAACAGGGCATCAAGGTCCGCTACATGCATTCCGACATCGACACGCTGGAACGCATCGAAATCCTCCGCGACCTGCGCCTGGGCGCCTTCGACGTGTTGATCGGCATCAACCTGCTGCGTGAAGGCCTCGACATCCCCGAATGCGGCCTCGTCGCCATCCTGGACGCCGATAAGGAGGGCTTCCTGCGCTCCGAGACCTCGCTCGTGCAGACCATCGGACGGGCGGCGCGCAACGCCGACGGCCGCGTCATCATGTATGCCGACCGCATCACTGGCTCGATGGAACGCGCTCTGGGCGAAACCAACCGCCGCCGCGCCAAGCAGATCGCCTATAACGAGGCGCACGGGATCACCCCCGCGACCGTCCGCAAGAACGTCGAGGACGTGCTGGCCGGCCTTTACAAGGGCGATGTCGACATGAACCGCGTGACGGCGAAGATCGACAAGCCCATGCATGGTGCAAATTTGCAGGCCCACCTGGACGGCCTCCGCGACCAGATGCGCAAGGCCGCGGAGAACCTGGAATTCGAGGAAGCGGCGCGCTTGCGCGACGAGGTCAAACGGCTGGAACAGGTGGACCTGGTGGTCTCCGACGACCCCCTGGCGCGTCAGTCAGCGGTGGAGCAGGCCGTCGAGGACGCGCGGAAGGCCGAGGGGCGAAGCACGGCTGGGCGACCGGGGCAGCGTGGGGGGAATGTGAAGCGGAAGAGGAAGGGAAAGTAGTGCCTTCATACTTCTACGTTGTAGGAGCACTAGTTGTTGCATTCCTCGCTCTTCTCGACAGTACGAACCCGGCCGCAAAAAAAGCTATGGCGAATGTACTGTTATGGTCAGCAGAGGTTGCCGGCCTCAGGGGAAAGCGAAAGGCATTTCTACATTCGGTAGATGAGTTATTCGTCGCCACAAGCCGAGCAAGCTACACGCCCTTTATAAGGGGCCACTCACCCAGTATAAAAAATAGCCCTGCTTTCTGCAGCAACCCTATTTATCATATTAACTTATATTGCCATCTTACCATCATCTCCGTTCGCCTTGAAAAGCGCAGGTGAATTATTAGAAGCGTTCGGATGGATAAATTTTTTTAGCTGGATTTTAATCATCGGCTCATCTTCGGCTTTCATTTTCTATTCCGTATGGCTGTTCCTCAAGATTGATTCAGCCCCGAGAACGAAAAATCTAAGCTTTGCGCCGAAGCTATTACTGAAACTGACTGCAGTCTATTTTCCTGTTTTTTTTTGACGATGGCAGCCATATATCTAATATTCCTTACCGGAACAAACCCTCGTGGGGGAGCGATTGAAGGATTCAGCTACGCCTCAGAACAGATCGCGTTAGGCAGACTAGACTTTCCAATTGTTGCAGCTACAGCAAGCGCCGCCCTGTTGTTTGTCGCACTACCCTCTCTATCGATTGTACTATTATTTCAAGTTTTGCTTATCTCTCTTGCCATGATATCAATTATTCCAATTTTTACCCTAGGGGCAGTTGTGAGGAACTCGCGCCGCGGGGGATTTCATTTTGAGGATGGCCCCGGACGGTTCTTTGCATTTATCCTAGCCATCATCCTTGCCAGCATAAATATCATATTGGACGCCTAGCAAGCGCAGGGTCGGCAATCTACCCACCATGCCCGAAGGCCGGAGACATGGCGGGCAGATTACATACCCGACGGCCCACCAATGTCCCCCGAACGCGAACGATCCCACGCAGTTTCGGTCCCACCCATGCTCCAGTATCGCCCCATGTGGGCAGCATCTTCCGCCCGTGGACCCGCTGCTCACCTCCGACCGGCTCCGCATCGCGCATCTTTTCACCGTGGTGCTCGCCATGGGCGCCGCGTTCTATGCCGATTGGCGCCTGTTCAACGGGGTCCATAAGCCCGTCACGGGCGATCAACTGACCTGTTTCGATGACCTCCACCACTTCGTCCTGGGCACCATGGCCCTGGTCTGGATCACCGGCATCGCCCTGATCGGGCTCCGCACCGGTTTCGTGCTGGAGGCCTTCTCCCCCAAGCTCTTCGCCAAGCTCATCACCGTCACCCTGCTGTCGCTGAACGCCGTTCTCATCGGCAAGCTCGCCCTGTCGCTGATGCGCGACCAGGTCGGGTCGGTGCCGCTGCACTTCCCCATTTCCTTGAAACTCACACTCGGGGCCGTGGCCGCCATTTCCACCGCCAGTTGGTTGCTGGCGCTGTCGCTGGGCGCCAGCAAGATCCTGGCCGTGTCCGGTTGGGACGTATTGGCGCCGCTTCTGACGGGCACCTATCTCTGTGCGCTGATGGCAGCTTGGGCCGCCGCCTTGAGCAGCCAATTGCTGGGCGCGCCGGACCCGTTCGGTCGCCTGCAAAGGGCCTGACCATCATCGGTACGTCTGCGTCGAAAGCGGGCCCGCCCCCGGGTCGAGACCGCCCCCAGCGGCCCGAGTTAACTGCCCCTTAACCAAGCCGCTCGCACCCTGCCGAGATGCGCGCGCTGCTCGTCTCGCTCCTCCTGATACCCGGCCTCGTCCAAGCCGGGGCCTGGCCCCGCGCGGCCGGAGAGATCTATCTCTCCCTCTCGCAGGAGGTGGACCTGGACGGCTGGACCGGCATCTACGCCGAATACGGCGCCCCGCGCGACCTGACCTTCGGGATCGATATCGGCGGGCATGTGGCCCGGGGCGGCGGAGCGCTCTTCATCGGTGACGACGAGGAGGAGGACGCCACCGATGGCCGAGCCATCGCCTTCCTGCGGGTTCCCTTGCGGGTCGGCACGACCCGACTGCCCCAATGGAAATTCGCCGCCGAGGTCGGCCTGGGCGCCGATTGGGACGATGACGACACCGATGGCCGCCTGCGCCTCGGCCTGTCCGTCGGACGGCCGCTGACGACACCGCTCGGACATGGCTGGACCAATCTCGACGCCAAGGTCGAAGTGTCGGACACCGAAACCGCCCGCTTCGGCGCCGGGATCGTCACGGGCTTCCGCGTCACGACGCGGCAGACCGTGGAACTTGGGCTCTTCGCCGAACGCGAGGACACCACCTCGGCGGCCTTCCTGCCGACCTATCAGATCGGCGTTCCAAGACTCGGAGATCTCCGCTTCGGCGCCACGATCCGCTTCGACGGCCCGACCGACCTGCGGATCGGTTTCGCCCGGACATTCTGACGACCGTCCCGCGACAGCCCCGCCGATCATACCATCCTGGCGGCTCGTCTGCCGGTCGGCGACATTCACCAGCCTGGGCTCAGACGCCGTTCACCACCATTCCGTCCCCGGTGCGCCCTTCACCCGGCCCCGCAAATTCGGCGTCACCCAACCGCCGTAGAAATTGCCGGGCTGAGGGTCGACAGCGACCCCACCGACGCGGACATCGTCCATGGCGTGGGCATAGATCGCCAAGTGGTCCTTCAATCCGGCGAAACGATCCGTCGGCGTCGGGTAATCCCAAGCGCAGCGCGGCGCCACGCTGCCGCCCGCGGCCAGGGTCCAATACCGCGCCGCCCCCTTCCATTCGCAAAAAGACGCGCCGCTGGCCGCCGTGATCTCGGCCCGGATCGCCGCGCGCGGAATGTAGTAGGTCGGCGCGTGATGGGTCTCCAGCACGCGCAGGGCGTCGGTGGTCGACACGATCTCCTGGCCGCCCAGCCAGACCTGCACCCGCTGCGGCACAGTCTGCAGATCCGGCGGGCGGGGATAGGATTGGACGTCCTCGATGGGCAGATCGGTCATTGCCGGTCCGGTCCGCCGAGCTGCGGCTGGACGATGTCGACGATCTCCGTCACCCAATCGCCAATGATCGGGACGAAGCTGATCCGGCTCCGCGACCAGATGACGATCGACAAGGCCACCGTCGCCCCCAAGACGCCGCCCAATCCAAACGGGGTCCTGCGCGCCACTTGAAACGCGATCAGCCGCGGCATCGAATTGTGCAACGGCAACCACCGATGGACGTCCAGCGCAGCCACGTTCCGGCGCAGGCCGGCGATTTCATCGGAGAGCTCGTCGCGATCCATGGGGGCACATTACCCGGCCAGACCTTGCCGTCCAGAGCAGGCTGAAAGCCGAGAGGTTCAGCTTGGGATAACGAGGGCTTGGGGGGCTGAAGCAACGCACTCGGAGGGGGGCCGGTTCGCCCCTGGCATCTAGGCCACGGGTCCTCTGCGGACGTTCAGGCTTTGCTCTCGATCGGGCCCAGTTCGACGCCGCCACTCCCTCTGCGGGAGGTGCCTCGGCAAGGTCGCGGACCGGCTTGCACCCGGCCTGTCGACGATCCGCACCGAACCAAGGCAGAACACTCCCGTCACAGAATGTCTCGAAACGCCACATAGGCCGCCGCCGTCGCCGCGTTGGCGAGGTTCAGCGACCGGATATGGGAGGATCGCATGGGCAAGCGCACGGTCCGGTCTCTGTTGTCGGCTCGGATCGCGGGCGGCAACCCCTTGGTCTCGCAGCCGAAGACCAGATGCGCATCCGCCGGGAAGGTGACGTCATAGGCCGAGACCGCTCCATCATCTTCCCACAACCACACCGCTTCGGGCCGCGGCCCCCGACGGTTCAGGAAATCGGCCCAATCCTCGTATTCGAACAGCCTCACATGGGTCCAGTAATCCAAACCCGCGCGCCGCACCGTCCGGTCGGACAACTCGAATCCATAGGGCTTCACCAGACAAAGGTCGATGTCGAGCGCGACGCAGGTCCGCCCGATCGTTCCCGTATTGCCGGGGATCTCCGGCGCGACCAGGACAATCGCGGGCCTCACGCGTAGGCCGCGGCCCACCGCTCGATCAGATCAAATTGCAGGGACCGGGCCCGACGGCTCCAGGACCGACCGCCTTCGGGCCGTTCCCGCTGACCCACGGACAGACCGTCGCGCCGGTCCACGTCGGCGCAGAAGGTCGCGAAGGCCAGCATCCGTCCCGACCGGCTGGGGAAATACCCGGCCAGGCCGGACACGAAGTTCAGCGTGCCGGTCTTGGCGTAGACCCGGATGGGCGACCCGTCGCCCACCGACAATTCCCGAAGGACCGGACGCAGCTGCGCCTCGACCCTGGGCGCCGTCAAGGCTTTCACCATGTCCGAGGCCGAAATCCGGGTCGTCCCGTTCAACCCGGAATGGTCGTCGAAATCGGTGCGCCGCGCATCGGCGCGCGCGGCCAGCCAGCGGGACATCAGGTCGCCGGATTCGTCCAAGCTCCCCGGCTTGATCCCGCGTGCGACGGTGGACGACAGCCCCAGCGCCTCGGCCGTCAGGTTCGTCGACCAGCGCAGCATGGACCGCGACACGCGGTCCAGCGTCGCGCCTTGGTCGCGTGCGACCACGCGCCCCTGGGGCATCGTGCGGATACGGCGCGGCGCCGACGCCACGATACCGTTGGCGCGCAGCATCGTGCGCAACACATCCCCACCATAAAGCGCCGGGTTCCGCACCGGCAGCCAGCGCGCGCCACTGTCGCCCAATTGCCGCCGGGCCACGGTCCAACTGTCCAGATCGCCCGTCCGTTCATAGGTGTAGACCGGCACCGACCGGTCCGCGATGCGGATGGTCGACGTGGTCACGTCGGGCCGGAACCGCTCGGTCCGGCCATCCAGAGTGGTGGAATAGGACGACCCCGACCGGCGCCACTGAAAATGCACGCGGTTGAAGTTCAGGTTCAACCCGCTGACCGCCGGGTTGTAGCCCACATGGTCCGGCTGGCTCCGGTCGATCCGTTCGATCCGGGGCAGCGCGCCGTCATAGACCAGCAGGCTGCCGGTCACTTCGGTAATCCCGGCCTCGCGCGCCTGGCTGGCCAGGGAATGCAGCCCGTCGCTGTCTAGCGCCGGATCGCCGCCGCCCACCAGCACCAGATCGCCGTTCAGCCGACCGCCATCGATCGGCCCGGTGGCCACCAGCCGCGTCTCGAAACGATGGCCGGGGCCCAGGGTCTCCAACGCATAAAGCGCGGTGATCGCCTTGGCGACCGAGGCCGGGGGCTGGGGACGCAGGGGGTTCAGGCTTTCCAACGGCTCGCCGGTGCGGGCATCGGCCACCAGGAAGCCCACATGCCCGCCCAGCTGCGCCGCGGCCACCCGCTGCCGGGATGCGGCCGACGCCGCGCGGGTCACGATATCCTCGGGCCGCACGACCGGGCGCGCCGATGTCTCGGGCGCGCCGGCGCAGGCGGGCAAGGCGGCCGTGGCTGCGACTCCGGACAAGAACAAACGACGCTTCATTCAAAAACCTCCGTACCCGTGGCCACAAATGGCCGAGGCGGGGCGGCTTGTGAAGGCCCTGGGCGGTCAATCGCGGGGATGTTAGGGGCGACCATGGACCGCAGGACCCTCGGATCGGTGGCGCTGATGTTTGTGGCGATGTCGCTGATCCCCTTGGGGGATTCGGCCGGCAAGCTGCTGACCCGCGACCACGGCGCGACGGCCTTCTTCGTGGCCTTCTCGCGCTTTGCGGTGGGCGCGGGGATGGTCCTGGTGATCTTGGGGTTCCGGATCGACTGGCGGCTTTATCGCGATTGGCGGGTCTGGTTGCGGGCCGGTCTGATCGCGGCCGGGATCGCCTTCATCCTGACGGCCCTGACGACGGAAGACATCGCCACCGTCTTCGGGGCGTTCTTCGTCGGCCCGATCTTCAGCTATGCCCTGTCGGTCTGGCTGCTAGGCGAAAGGGTGCGGCCCGTGCAGACGGCTCTCTTGGGCGTCGGCTTCTGTGGCGTGCTGCTGGTGGTCAAGCCGGGCTTCGGCATGACGCCAGGCTTGGGCTTCGCGGTCTGCGCCGGCCTCTGCTATGGTGCGTTCCTGACGGCGTCCAAATGGCTGGCCACGGTGGCGCCGCCGCGCCAACTGATGCTGTCACAGACCCTGTTGGGGACGCTGATGCTCGCGCCCATGGGCCTGCTGACCGTGCCGGCATTCACGCTGCCCGTCACCGGCCTGACCCTGGTGTCCGGTTTGGCGTCGGCCAGCGGCAACCTGCTGCTGATCCTGGCTTTCCGGCGCGAGGGCGCGACAACCCTGGCCCCCTTCGTCTATTTCCAACTGATCGCGGCGACGGTCTACGGCGTCGTGATATTCGGCACATTCCCCGATCCCCTGGCCCTGCTCGGCCTGGGCCTTCTGGTCTGCGCGGGCTTCGCGACCCTGGCCGTGCGGCCCCACCGGGCGTGACTGCTCCCTTCGACTCAGGCCGTCCAGCCCCCCCCATCGCGGATCGCCGTCGACGATGCGCCATGCATCGGGACGTTCACGAACGCCCAGGCGGGCGCGGCCGTCCGACCTAGCAGATGCGCCGCCTCGGCCGACAGCTTGAAGCGCCGGAAGACCTGCGCGGCGACGGATGTGCGCGCCGCGATCCGCTCGCCCGGGCGGGCCAGGACGCCGACCGGCACGGTCGCCATGATCCCGCGCCAATCCTGCCAGCGGTGAAATTGCGCCAGGTTGTCCGCGCCGATCAACCAGACGAACCGCACGCCGGGATATCGCGCGCGCAACTCTCCCAAGGTTTCGGCCGTGAACCGCGTGCCCAGCCGCGCCTCGATATCCGTGACGACGACCCGCGGATGCCGCATCACCTCGCGCGCGCGGGCCAGGCGGCGCTCCAGCGCCGCAGGCCCCCGCGCCTTCAGCGGATTGCCGGGCGAGACCAGCCACCAGACCCGGTCCAGCCCGAACCGCTTCAGGGCCTCGCGGGTGATGTGGACATGGCCGCCATGGGCCGGATCGAAGGACCCGCCCAACAGGCCCACCACCTGGCCCGGCATCGCAGGGGGGAAGCCCGTCCGCATGGGGCTTCATGCCCACCGGCCCGGACCGGTTGCAAGCCCACGCGGAGACCGCTACCTTCTGAACAGCGTTCATCGGGAGATCGCCATGTCCACCGCCGACCGCCGCGCCGATCTGCGCGACCGCCTGATCGCCCTCGCCCGCGTGCGGATCGAGACCCAGGGGACCGACGCCCTGAAGGCCCGCGATCTGGCCCGCGCGTCGGATTGCTCGGTCGGATCGATCTACAATGTCTTCGGCGACATGCACGACCTGCTGGTCGCGGTGAACGGCCAGACCTTCCTGGCGTTGGGCACCCATGTGACCGAAGCCGTGGCCCGCGCGGGCGACACCGACCCGACCGCGCGGCTGATCACCATGGCCGACGCCTATCTGGATTTCGCGACCCGGAACCCCCGCCTCTGGCGGGCGCTGTTCGACACGCAACTGACCATGCAGAGCCCCGAAGCGCCCGATTGGTATATCCGGACGCTGGACGGGCTCTACGAGATCATCGACGCGCCCCTGACCGATATCTTCCCCGACCTCCCCCCCGAGGAAATCCGCCTACGCACCCGCGCATTGTTCTCCGCAATCCACGGGATTGTGCTTCTGGGGATCGAACAGCGCGTATCGGGCGTGGGCCCGGACGATATGCCGGAGATGATCCGGTTTGTCTTGGCGTCCGTGGCGCGGGGGCGGTGAGCGGGTGCGTTTGGTGCGGCAGTTTATGGCTGTTTTGCGGACGAAGCGGACACTGATTTTTTCTCAGCCAGTGTCCGGTTCGCGCTTCTACAGCTTGTTGATGGAGTTTCCGCCATCGGCGATCATGGCGCTTCCGGTCACGAAAGACGCATGATCTGACAACAAGAACAAGGCGGCGTTGGCGATTTCGGACGGCCCCGCCATACGCTTCAGCGCGTGAAAGCCGCGCACGACCTCATGGAACTCGGCATCATCTCCGGCCATTGGCGTCATCGTGCCTCCCGGTAGGAGTGTGTTTACTCGGATATTCTCAGGGCCGTGCTCTGCCGCGAGCACCTGGGTCATGCCGATAAGGCCCGCTTTCGCCGCTGCATAGGCCCCCATGCCGGGCAAACCGATCGTGTGTCCGACGAATGAGGAGGTGAAGACAATTGAACCGCCGCCCCGTTTGCGCATTGCAGGGATCTGGTACTTGGCCGCAAAGAACCCGCTATTGAGGTTGACCCCCATAACCTTGTGCCAATTACTTTCTGTCATGTCTGTGATTGGTCCCATGTCGCCGGTCACGCCGGCATTATTGAAAGCTCCGTCGAGGCCTCCGAAGCGCGACTCCGCGAGTTTTACCAACTCATCGGCGTAGGCGCCGTCTTCGACGTCCCCTGCCAGAAACGTCGCCTCGCCATCGTTGGCAGCTATGCCTTCTGTGATTTGCTCAAGCAATTCAGCTCGGCGCGCTCCGAGAACAAGTTTCGCACCCTCGGCTGCAAAAATCTTGGCAGCTGCGGCTCCGATACCGCTGCTTGCGCCTGTAATGATAATTGTCTTTCCGTCGAGAAGCATTTCCATGTCCATGTGTTGAGGTTTTGGAGATGCTTAGTGAAATCGAGCCTCTTGACCGACCCGCTTCTTGCGCAAATGCTTCTATCTGATCGCC
>JBCCCB010000158.1:0-9484 GCA_039033775.1 Pseudomonadota bacterium
CCCGGGTGTTTTGGCACAGGGGGGGCGCCGCCGCCGCCCCCCCTTCGTGAACCTCTAGACCTCAACCCCAACTTTCACCCCCTGCCCGGTCGGCCCCCCGGTAACCCCCGGGGGGCCGCCGTGACCGGCGGGCTGATCCTGGCCATGGGGGGCGTGCTGTCCGCCCGGATGCAGCATTTGCAGGTGGACCAGGCCGACAAGTTCCAGCTTCTGGCCGATGAGAACCGGATCAAGATCCGCCTGATCCCGCCCGCGCGCGGCGTGATCTACGACCGCAACGGGCGGATGCTGGCGGGAAACGAACAGATTTATCGGGTCTCGATGATCCGGGAAGATGCCGACGACGTGGACCGCGTTATCGCCGATCTGCGCGCCCTGGTCCGGCTGGACGAGGCCAAGCTCCAGCGCGCCCTGCGCGAAATGGACCGGCGACCGCACCAATCGGTAACGCTCGCCGACCGGCTGTCCTGGGACGAGTTGTCGACCATTGCGGTGAACGTCCCGTCGCTGCCTGGCATCACGCCGGAGGTGGGGTTGAGCCGTTCTTATCCGTTCGGCGCGGATTATTCCCATGTCGTGGGATATGTGGGCCGCGTATCCGAAGCCGATATCGAGCGCGAACCCGATCCCGACCCGCTTCTGATGACGCCGCAGTTCCAGATCGGGAAGATCGGGGCTGAGCGGCGGCTTGAAAACGTGCTGCGCGGCAAGGCCGGCATCCGCCGGGTGGAACAGAACGCCGCCGGCCGCATCATGCGGGAACTGAGCCGGACGCCCTATACGTCGGGTTCCGATGTCCAACTGACCATCGACGCGGGGCTCCAGAATTTCACGCAAGCCCGCCTGGGCAGCGAAAGCGCGGCGGCCGTCATCATGGACGTGCGCAACGGCGACCTGCTAGCCGCCGTGTCCAGCCCATCTTACGATCCGAACCTATTCGTGTCCGGCATCAGCGTGCCGGACTATGCCGTCCTGCGCGATAACGACCACCGGCCGCTGCACAACAAGATCGTCCAGGGTCTCTACCCGCCGGGTTCGACTTACAAGATGGTCACGCTTCTGGCGGGTCTGGAAGCCGGCGAGATCAACGAGAACGAGACGATCTTCTGCGGCGGTCATCTAACTGTCTCGAATCGGCGCTTCCATTGCTGGAAGCGGGGCGGGCATGGCTGGGTCGACCTGGCCAAGTCGCTGCGGGAAAGCTGTGACGTCTACTATTATGAACTGTCCCGCCGCGTCGGCATCGACCGGATCAGCGCCATGTCCCACAAGTTGGGATTGGGCAAGGCCTTCGATATCGAGATGACGTCGGTTTCGGACGGGCTGATCCCGACGCGGGAGTGGAAGGAAGCGCGCCGCGGCGAGTCCTGGACCGTGGGCGACACGATCAATGTGTCCATCGGCCAGGGCTTCGTCCTGACTTCCCCCCTACAACTTGCGGTGATGACGTCGCGCCTTGCCTCGGGCCTGGAAATCGAACCGCGCCTGGTCCGGTCCGTCGATGGAGTCATGCAGCCCTCGGGCGTCAAGGGACCGCTGGAACTGCCGCGCTCATGGCTCGATAAGACGCGGGACGCCATGTACCAGGTGGTGAACGCGCGCGGCGGGACGGCCGGCCGCTCTCAGTTCGACTTGGCGGGCATGAAATGGGCCGGCAAGACCGGCACCAGCCAGGTCCGCAACATCACGCGCGAGGAACGGGCCCGCGGCGTCTTCCGCAATGAGGACCTGCCCTGGCGCCGCCGGGACCACGCCCTGTTCGTCGGCTATGCGCCCTATGACGACCCGAAATACGCGGTCTCGGTCGTGGTCGAACATGGCGGCGGCGGCTCCAAGGCCGCGGCGCCGGTAGCGCGGGATATCATGCTCTATGCGCTCCATGGCGGTATACCGCCGCTGGAGGCCTATCCCGCCAGCCAGCGTGATGAAATGGAACAGTACTTTTCGTCTCTGGACTTTCGCCGCGACCTGACCGGCGGCACCGGAGTGACCCAGGCGTGAGCTATCTCGAATACAATGTTGCCCGCACGCCCCAGGGCTTGCAGAAGGTGCTGGCGCTGAATTGGGCGCTGGTCCTGCTGGTGTCGGCGGTGTGTTGCATAGGGTTTCTGGTGCTGTACTCGGTCGCGGGCGGCAATTGGCGTTGGGCCGAACCGCAGATGGAACGCTTCGCCCTGGGGCTGGCGGTGATGCTGGTCGTGGGCATGGTGCCGATCTGGTTCTGGCGGAACGTGTCCGCGCTGGCCTATGCGCTGACCATCGTGCTGCTGCTGGCGGTGGAGTTCATCGGGGTCACCGGCGGCGGCGCACAACGCTGGATCGACCTGGGCTTCATGCGCCTGCAACCGTCGGAACTCATGAAGGTCACGCTGGTGATGATGCTGGCGGCCTATTACGACTGGCTGCCGGCCTCGAAAGTATCGCGCCCGCAATGGGTGCTGGTGCCGGTCCTGATCACGCTGTTGCCGGTCTTCCTGGTGATCCAGCAGCCCGATCTGGGCACTTCGATCCTGCTGCTGACCGGCGGCGGGGCGGTGATGTTCCTGGCCGGCGTGCATTGGGCCTATTTCGCCAGCGTCGTGGCCGGGGGCGTGGGGCTGGTGACCGCAGTGATCCAGTCGCGCGGCACGGATTGGCAACTGATCAAAGACTACCAGTACCGGCGGATCGACACATTCCTCGACCCCGAAAGCGATCCGCTGGGCGCCGGATACCACATTACCCAATCCAAGATCGCCCTGGGATCGGGGGGGTGGACGGGAAAGGGGTTCATGCAGGGCACCCAGGCGCGGCTGAACTTCTTGCCCGAAAAGCACACGGACTTCATCTTCACCACCCTGGCCGAGGAATTCGGCCTGATCGGAGGCCTGTCGCTGCTGGCGCTCTACCTGTTGATCATCGCGTTCTGCGTGATCTCGGCCCTGCGGCAGAAGGATCGCTATGCCGCGCTGGTGACGTTGGGGATCGCGGTGGCGTTCTTCCTTTTCTTCGCCGTCAACATGTCCATGGTCATGGGGCTCGCGCCGGTCGTGGGCGTGCCGTTGCCGCTGGTCAGTTACGGGGGCTCGGCGATGTTGGTGCTGATGTTCGCCTTCGGGATCGTCCAATCGGCCCATGTGCACCGTCCCAGAGCGGCGGGCGAAGGGCAGTTCTTCCGCCGATAGCGCGGCTTCGGCACGACCGGCGGCCGTCCACGGCAGTGGGGGACCGGCGTTACGGCTCGACCCTGCCCCCTCGGAAGCCCTGGGCTACCACGAATTTTTCCGATGAATCGGACCGGCTGGCCCCTGGCTTCACATTCGCGACCTTGTCGAAATTCGACTTCAGACACTTCTGAAGATCGCCCTCGGCCCCGCCGGCTAGAACTTTTGCGACGAAAGTGCCCCCGGGGGCCAGAATTTCGAACGCCAGTTCCGCCGCGGCTTCGCATAAGGCGATGATCCGCAGATGGTCGGTCTGCTTGTGCCCCGACGACGCGGCGGCCATGTCCGACATGACAACGTCGGCCTCGCCCCCGAGCCAGGCCTTCACCTGATCGTCGGCCCCATCCGCCATGAAGTCCAGCACATGGATTTCAGCGCCCGGCAGAGGCTCGACCTCTTGCAGGTCGAGCCCAATGATCCGTCCCCGGGGCTTCGTCGACTTCGACCCGTCGGCATTGATGCGCGGCACCGCAACTTGCAGCCAGCCGCCCGGCGCACAACCCAGATCGACAACGCGAGCGCCCGGTTTCAGGAACCCACATTTGTCGTCCAGATCCATAATCTTGAACGCGGCCCGGCCCCGATACCCCTCGGCCCGCGCGCGCTGGACATAGGGGTCGTTCAACTGCCGTTCCAACCATAGCTTCGAGGACAGCTTGCGGCCACGCGCGGTCTTGACCTTGACGGTCAGGTCGCGCCGGCCTCGGCCGGACGTGTTCTTGGGCGGTTTCGTCATGACTGACAGTTAAGCAGCGCGGCGGGCTTTTGCAAAAGCCCGCCTGGCCTCGTTCAAAGATAAAACGTCGCTCAAAACGGACCGTCGTCCAGAACGCCATCCGCCGACATCTGCGCATAGAGCAGGCCTTCACGCAGCCCTCGGTCGGCGACCGACAGGCGGTCGGTCGGCCAGACGCGCAGCAGCGCTTGCAGGATCGCGGCGCCCGACATGATCAGCGAGTGGCGGTCGCGCCCGATCCGCGGATCGCTGCGGCGGCCATCCGGGCCCATGGCCAGGTAGCCGCGGATCACCCGGTCGATCTGCTGGGTGGTCATGCGTAACCCGTCGACCTTGTTTCGGTCATAGCGGCGCAGGTTCAAATGGGTGGCGGCGACCGTGGTCACCGTGCCCGACGTGCCGATGATCTGGAAGCCCGGATCGCTGTCGCCGGCCGCGTCGGCGTAGGGCGAGAACTCGGCCAGGCATTCCTCGAAATGCCAGGACATCAGCGCGAAGCGCGCCGCGTCGTCGGTCACGTCACGGAACTGGTCCTTCAGGGTCGCGACGCCCAGGGGGATGCTGATCCAGTCCACGACCTTGGCACGGGGGAACGGGTCGCCCGTCTCGCCGGCGAACCCTGCATGCAGGCGCATGATGGCCCGGGCCCGGTCGTGCCGGGGCACGCGGGTCAGGTCGATCCAGACCAGTTCGGTCGACCCACCGCCGATATCGACGACCAGAAGCTGCTCAGTCTTGGATGACACCAGCGGCGCGCAGGACACGACCGCCAAGCGGGCCTCCTCCTCCGGCTGGATGATCTCCAGCGGCAGCTCTGTCTCGCGTTCGACCAGGTGGATGAACTCGTCGGAATTGGTGGCCCGGCGGCAGGCCTCGGTGGCAACCAAGCGCATCCGGCGCACGTCATGGGTTTCCAACTTTCGGCGGCAGATCTTCAAGGCGCCGATGGTGCGCGCCATGGACGCGCGGCTAAGCCGACCCGATTGTTCCAACCCGTTCCCGAGTTGAACCGATTTCGAAAAACTGTCGACCACATGCAACTGCGCACCCTTCGGCTGCGCGATGAGCATGCGGCAGGAATTCGTGCCCAGATCGAGCGCGGCATACAGCTCCGCCGGATCTGGGCGAGCATCGGTGTTGGGCCGACGGAGAGGAGCGGGACCGCGTGGCAACCCTGTCGGAGTCGCCGCAGCGCTCCGCTCGGGCGCCGGGTCTTCCGGTGGCATATCCGCCTCCGCAAATTTGGTTACCCGAACCGTAGCCCGCGAAACCGCGCTCGGGCAATGCGGATTCAACAAGAACTTGAGGGATTCGACGACACCGCGCTCTCCCAACCCGGACAAGGCTGCGCTACGTCATGCTCGGTGTCGCCATCGGGGCGGCGCGCGTCGAAATTCGGCACCGTGCGGTCGCCCCGGCCTTCTAAGGTCGGGCCGATCCAGGGAGGGCCCATGCCACAGATCACGGTCGTCTATTGGCGGGACATTCCCGCCCAGGTCATCGTCGGTGCCGGTCGGCGCGCGGCGAAGGTTCAATTGCCGGAACGGTTCGAACAGGCCATCGACCGGGCCGCCATGCGGTCCGGCGCGTCCGAAACCGATGCCTATCTGGCCAATTGGCACAAAGTGGCAGAGGGAGAGGTAGCAGGCGAGGACCGTGCCGCCGCCGAAGCGCGGGCCGCCGCGTTGGAAGCCGAATGGACAGCAGACCGGCTGAAGGCCGTGGCCCTGGCCGGCGGGCGCGAGGCGGCCGTCTGATGGCTATTCTCGGATTTCGACGCACCGAAGCCCCCGCTCTCCACGATACCGATCTGGCCGCGTTCCTGGCTGGCTTCTCGTTCGAGGTGATGCCGCGCACGGCCGAGAAGATCGAGGATTTCAGCACGCTTCTGCCCCGGGGGACCCGCGTCTACATCGCCCATATCGACGGCACCCCCATCGGGGACATGGCCGCCACCGCCGCGCGACTGCGGGCCGAGGGCATGGAGCCGATGCCCCACTTTCCCGCCCGCATCATCCGTGATCGCGCCACCTTGGTCGACTGGATCACGCGCTATCGGGGCGAGGCCGATATCCGCCAGGCCCTCCTGCTGGCAGGGGGCGTGCCCGACCCGGTGGGGCCATTCGAGACGTCAATGCAATTGCTGGAATCCGGCGCATTCGACGGGTTCGACCGGCTGCACGTCGCCGGCCATCCCGAAGGCAACCGTGACATCGACCCCGATGGAAGCGTGAAGAACGTATCGGAAGCACTTGTCTGGAAACAGAAGTTCTCCGAAAGAACCGACGCCAAAATGGCCATCGCCACGCAGTTCTGCTTTGAGGCTGGACCGGTGATCGACTGGGCGAATGGGATCAAGGCGGCGGGCATTGACCTTCCGGTGCATATCGGCGTCGCCGGTCCCGCCAAGCTTCAGACGCTGATCAAATTCGCCATTGCCTGCGGCGTCGGGCCGTCCCTGCGCATCCTACAAAAGCGCGCCATGGACGTCACGAAGCTTCTGCTGCCCTATGAACCGACGGACTTTCTGACGGGCCTCGCCCACCACAAGGCAGTCCATCCAGACTTCAATATCGCTTCGGTCCATGTCTTTCCGCTGGGTGGAATCCAAACCGCTGCGACCTGGCTCGCCGCCCATACGAAGGATGAAGAATGACCCGCACGGTTCTGGAATCTAAGACGAAGACGGTCGTGATCGGCTTCGACGAGCCGTTCTGCGTCATCGGCGAGCGGATCAATCCGACCGGCCGCAAGAAATTGGCAGCCGAGTTGGAGATGGACGACTTCACCACCGTCGACAAGGACGCGCTGGAACAGGTCGCCTGCGGGGCGATGGTGCTGGACGTCAATTCCGGCGCCGTCTTCACCAACAAGATGGCCGAGGATCCGCGCTATGCGGACAACAATTTCGTCGAGCCGAAACTGATGGGCCAGCTGATCGAGCGGGTACAGGCGCTAGTGGATGTGCCGCTTTGCATCGACAGCTCGGTCCCTGGCGCGCTTGAGACGGGATTGGAGAAGGCCGAGGGGCGGCCCCTGCTCAATTCCGTCACCGGCGAAGAGGAGCGGCTGGAGGTCGTGCTGCCGCTGGTCAAGAAGTACAACGTGCCGGTCGTCGCGATCTCGAACGACGACACGGGCATCTCCGAGGACCCGGACGTTCGCTTCGCGGTGGCCAGGAAGATCGTCGAGCGGGCGGCCGATTTCGGCATCCCCGCCCATGATATCGTCGTCGATCCCCTGGTCATGCCCATCGGCGCCATGGCCACCGCCGGCCAACAGGTCTTCGCCCTGGTCCGCCGTCTGCGCGACGAGTTGGGGGTGAACACGACCTGCGGCGCCTCGAATATCAGCTTCGGGCTGCCGAACCGGCATGGGGTGAACGCCGCCTTCCTGCCCATGGCCATCGGCGCGGGCATGACCAGCGCCATCATGAACCCCATCCGCGCGGTCGAGATGGAAGCCGTGAACGCGGCCAATATGCTGATGAACCACGATCCCAATGGCGGTCGTTGGATCGGATTTGCCCGGGTGATGGACGCCATGAAAGACGGCACGCCCTTCCCCGACGCCGCGCGTGCGGCCCAGGCGGCCGGGGCGCGGTCGGGCGGACGGCGTGGCGGACGCCGCCGGGCATAAGGACTCCCTTAACGTGATGCCGCTACACCAGATTCATGAGCTATGTCGGACATATCGGTGCGCCGGACCGCGATTGGATGCGGCGTCTCTTGGCCGGCAAGGCCGCCAAAAGCGGCCGGGTGATCTGCCGCAGCGCGGCCGAGGTCGAAGAGCGCGTGGGCCGCTTGACGCTGGAGCGCGAGGTGCGCGAACGGGGCTTCCGTATGGTGCAGGTGGGCGACCAGGTGCTGATCGTCTGCGCGCGAGCGCCCATCCGCATTCTGGTCTAGCGGATTCGCCCCTTCGGCCGATCGTCGACCGGGGCGCACGCCATGACTGACCATCAGGTCATCTTCATGCCGTCTGGCAAGCGTGGAACCTTCGCATCCGGCACACCCGTCCTAACGGCCGCGCGGCAATTGGGGGTCGACCTGGATTCCGTCTGCGGCGGACGGGGCATCTGTTCGCGCTGCCAGATCCAGCCCGCTATCGGCGACTTCCCGAAGCTGGGCGTGCATGCCGATGCCGGCGCCCTGTCGGAAGTGAACGCAGTCGAACGGCGCTACGACGAAAAGCGGGGGTTGAAGCCCGGCCGCCGCCTGGGCTGTCAGGCCACGATCCAGGCCGATGCCGTGATCGACGTACCGCCCGAAAGCCAGGTCCACAAGCAGGTCGTTCGCAAGGCGGCCAGCGACCGCCCGATCACCATGAACCCCGCGACACGGCTGCATTTCGTCACCGTGGACGAGCCGAACATGGATTCGCCTTCGGGCGATTTGGAGCGTCTGCGCGCAGCCCTGGCGGTGCAGTGGGACCTGCATAATCTGACGGTGCCGCTGCCGGTGCTGCGGCAGTTGCAACCCGTTCTTCGCAAAGGCGGATGGACGGTCACCTTGGCCGTCAACCACGAAGACCAGCGTGTGGTGGCGATCTGGCCCGGATTGCGGACCGACGCGCCGCTGGGCCTGGCCATCGACCTCGGCTCGACCACGCTGGCGGCCCATTTGTGCGATTTGGCCACCGGTGAGGTCCGGGCCTCGGGCGGCGTCATGAACCCCCAGATCCGGTTCGGCGAGGATCTGATGAGCCGGGTCAGCTACGGCATGATGAATCCCGGCGGCGACCGGGAAATGACCGACGCCGTGCGCGACACCCTGGACAGCCTGGCCATCCAATTGGCCAAGGACGCGGACGTTGCGGTGGCCGACATCGTCGAAGCGGTGATCGTCTGCAATCCGGTGATGCATCACCTCTTGCTGGGCATCGACCCAGTCGAATTGGGCCAGGCCCCCTTCGCCCTGGCAACGTCAGACGCGCTGCATCTGGACGCGGCCCAGATCGGCCTGACATCGGCCAGCCCGGGCGCTCGGGCCTACATCCTGCCCTGTATCGCCGGCCATGTGGGCGCCGATGCCGCCGCCGTGGCCCTGTCGGAGGCGCCGGACAGGGCCGACGCCCTGACATTGATCGTCGACGTGGGCACCAATGCCGAAATCATCCTGGGCAACCGCGACAGGCTGCTCGCCTGTTCGTCGCCGACGGGCCCCGCCTTCGAGGGTGCGCAGATCAGCGCGGGCCAGCGCGCGGCGCCGGGGGCCATCGAACGCGTGCAGATCGACCCGGCGACGAAAGAACCGAGGTTCCGCGTCATCGGCTGCGAACATTGGTCGGATGAGCCTGGCTTCGCCACGGCCGTTGGCGACAGCGTCATGGGCATCTGCGGGTCGGGCATCATCGAGGCGGTGGCCGAGATGCGGATGGCGGGTATCGTCGATGCGGGCGGATTGATCGGCTCGGCAGCGCAGACCGGCACGGCGCGCTGCGAAGCGATGGGGCGGGTGCATGGCTATCTGCTCTGGGAAGGGGACGGTCGGCGCATTCTCGTCACCCAGGGCGATATTCGCGCCATCCAATTGGCCAAATCCGC
>JBCCCB010000159.1:0-9420 GCA_039033775.1 Pseudomonadota bacterium
CGCGCGTCTGGACCTGGCGCGCGATCGAGCGGCCGCAATCATCCCGAGAGGAGAGACCCGATGAGCCATGACGGCGTCGGCGAAGTCACCGAGGCGCTGACCGGACTGGTCAACGACTTCAAGGGCTTCCGCGAAGAGATTGAACTGAAGATGAAGCAACAGGAAGAGCGTCAGATGATGAACCGTTCCGTTTCCCGCCCCCCTCTGTCCGCCGCGCAGCCGGTGGAAGCCCCCCATCAGAAGGCCATGGATGCCTATCTGCGGTCGGGCGACGATGACGGGCTGCGCGCCCTGGAATTGGACGGCAAGTCCATGAATACGGCCGTGTCGGCCGAGGGCGGCTATCTGGTCGACCCGCAGACCGCCGAGACGGTGAAGTCGGTCCTGACCGGCGCCGCGTCGATCCGGGCCATCGCCAATGTGGTGAATGTCGAGGCCACGTCGTTCGACGTCCTGGTCGATCATACCGAGTTGGGCGCCGGTTGGGCCAGCGAGACGGGCATGGTGACCGAGACGGAGTCGCCTCAGTTCGACCGCATCTCGATCCCGCTGCACGAGTTGTCGGCCATGCCGAAGGCGAGCCAGCGTCTGCTGGACGATGCGGCCTTCGATATCGAGGGCTGGCTGGCCGGTCGGATCGCCGACAAGTTCGCCACCTCGGAAGCCGCCGCCTTTGTCGCGGGCGACGGCGTGGACAAGCCGAAGGGCTTCCTGAGCTATGCGACCGTCGCCAATTCGACCTTCACCTGGGGCAGCTTGGGCTATGTGGCCACCGGTGCCGAAGAGGATTTCGACGCCGCCAAGCCCGCGGACGCGATCATCGAACTGGTCTATGCCCTGGGCGCCAAGTACCGCGCCAACGCGACCTTCGTCATGAATTCCAAGACGGCCGGGGCCGTTCGGAAGATGAAGGATGCCGACGGCCGCTTCCTGTGGACCGATAGCCTGACCGCCGGTCAGCCGTCGCAGCTGATGGGTTACCCGGTGCTGATCGCCGAGGACATGCCCGACATCGCCGCCGACCAGGTCGCCATCGCCTTCGGCGATTTCGGCGCGGGCTACACCATCGCCGAGCGTCCGGACCTGCGCGTCCTGCGCGACCCGTTCAGCGCCAAGCCGCATGTCCTGTTCTATGCGACCAAGCGCGTGGGTGGCGACGTGACTGACTTCGCGGCGATCAAGCTGCTGAAGGTCGGGGAATCCTGATCGACTGAACTTCAAAGCCCCTGTGGTCGCCCGAGGGTGGCGCGGGGGTGGCGGGGGCGGTGTGTCTTTCGGCTTTGGTCCGCACGCATGGCGCATCGGCCCCGCTTTCCTGATTTTCCCATCAATTCGGAGGCGTCGCGATGGCGTTGAGGGTTCTTTCGAGCGCGGCCGTGACGGCGGCCGACCTGCCGATGGCCGGGCTGGCCGCGCGGATGCGGATGCCCGACGGCTGGGTGACAGTGCCGGACATGGCGCTGCGGCTGGAATCGCAGCTGCAAAGCGCGCTGGCGGCGACGGAGCGCCGGTTGGGCCGCGTGCTGTTGCGGCGCCAGGTGACGCTGGGCGGCACGGCGGATGGCGGATCGTCGATCGCGCTGCCGGCGCGGCCAGTCGAGGCGCTGGTGTCGGTCGAGGTGGATCGTGGCGCGGGTTTCGAGGCCGTCTCGGGCGCGCGGCTGGTGGAGGAGCGGATCGAGCTGCCGGCGCCTCTGCGGGTTGGCTGCGCGGTCAACGTGGTTGTCGAGGCGGGGCATGGGGCTTGGGCGGATGTTCCGGCCGATTTGGCCCAGGTGGTTCTGTTGATCGCGGAGCGCGGAGAGAGCGGCGACGGGACGTTGGAGCCGTTGATCGAGCGGACGATCGCGCCGTTTCGGACCCTGCGCCTGGGGCGGCGGATATGAGCCGGGTGTTTACCCGGCGCCTGATGCTGGAACGGTCGGAGCGGGTGCCGGACGGGGCCGGTGGGTTCGCCCGGATGTGGGTCGAGATCGGCGCGATCTGGGCCGAGGTTCGGATGCGCTCGGGCGATTTGCGGAACACGGAGTTCGGCGAGACGCCGCGGCTGAAGCTGCGGGTCACGACCCATGCGGTGCCCGAGGGGCATGTGATGCGGCCCGTGGTCGGGGATCGGCTGCGGGACGGGGCGCGCAGCTATCAGGTGTCGGCGGTTCATGAGAGCGATGCGACGGGCCGGACTCTGGCGCTGCTCGTCTCTGAGGAGGTGAGCGCATGACCTATGCCCTGGGCGAGAGCTTGCAGATGGCGGTCTATTCCCGCCTGGCCGGGGACCCGGCCTTGGACACGCTGATCGGTGGTGCGGTGTTCGATGCGGTGCCGCAGGCGGCGCCGGACCTGTTCGTGGCCTTGGGCCCCGAGGAGGTCCGCGGGCGCGGCGACGCGACCGGGCAGGGCGCCGTGCATGACCTGCGGGTCAGCGTGGTGACCGCCCGGGACGGGTTTCTGGCGGCGAAGAACGTGGCGGCGCGGGTGTCGGACCTGCTGGCCGAGGCGCTGCCGATGACGCGGGGGCGCATGGTTTCGATGCGCTTCCTGAAGGCGCGGGCGCGCCGGGACGAGGGCGAGGGGACACGCAGGATCGACCTGTGGTTCCGCGCCCGTCTGGACGATCAAATCTGAGGAGAGTGACGATGGCGGTGCAAAGCGGGAAGGACCTTCTGTTGAAGGTCGATGTGGACGGGACGGGCGTATTCGTGACCTTGGCGGGTCTGCGGGCTACGCGGCTGACGTTCAATGCGGGCTCGGTCGACGTGACGTCGACCGAGAGTGCGGGTGGCTGGCGCGAATTGTTGAGCGGCGGCGGCGTGAAGACGGCGCAGGTCAGCGGATCGGGCATCTTCCGGGATGCGGATACGGATGCACGGGCGCGGCAGCTGTTCTTCGATGGGGAAGTACCGAAGTTCCAGGTCATCATCCCGGATTTCGGGATCGTGGAAGGGCCGTTCCAAATCACCTCACTGGAATATGGCGGTAGCCATGACGGCGAGGCGACCTACGAGATCGCGCTGGCCTCAGCCGGCGAGCTGATCTTCACGGCGCTTTGATGTCGGGCGGGAACCCCTGGGCCGGAGAGGTGGCGCTGGTCGTCGATGGCGAGCGGCGGGTCTGCAAGCTGACCTTGAGCGCCTTGGCCGAGCTGGAAGCGTCGATGGAGGCGGACAGTCTGGTGGCGCTGGTCGACCGCTTCGAGACCGGGGGGTTCCGGGCGCGGGATGTGATCGCGCTGCTGGTCGCGGGTCTGCGGGGTGGTGGCTGGGTCGGTGGGGCGCGGGACCTGGCCGCCGCTGAGATCGAGGGCGGACCGGTGGAGGCGACGCGGGTGGCGGCGCTGCTGCTGGGCCGGGCCTTCGCGCTGCCGGTGCGCGCATGAGCGAGAGCTTCGACTGGCCCGCCTTGATGGCGGCGGGAATGCGCGGCCTGGGCCTGAGCCCGGCCGCATTCTGGGCGCTGACGCCTGCCGAACTGGCCTTTCTGCTGGGGCAGGAGGGCGGACGATTGCCAATGGATCGGGCGGGCTTGGATGCCCTGGCCGCCCGGTTCCCGGATGTGACGGAGACTGGCGATGGATGACGGAACGGAAGACGCCCTGGAGGCGCTTGAAGAGCGATTGGGCGGAAGTGCGGCGGTGATTTCGCGCTTCACGGCCGAAATGAGCTCTCTGGAAGGGCAGATGCTTTATACCCAGCGAGAGGTTCAGGGTCTGTCGCGCAGTTTCGGAGGGTCGCTGAAGCGGGCCTTCGACGGGGTCGTCTTCGATGGCCTGAAGCTGTCGGACGCGTTAGAGGGCTTGGCCCGGTCGATGGTGAACGCGGCCTTCAATACGGCGGTCAAGCCGGTGACGACGGCGCTGGGCGGGGCGTTGGCCAACGGGTTGAACGCGGCGTTGCCCCTTGCCGATGGTGCCTCGTTCGCTCAAGGCCGGGTGATGCCCTTCGCGAAGGGTGGGGTCGTGTCGGGTCCGACGACGTTCCCGATGCGCGGCGCGACCGGTTTGATGGGCGAAGCGGGGCCGGAGGCCATCATGCCTTTGACCCGTGGGCCGGATGGGCGGCTGGGGGTCGAGATGCAGGGGCAGGGGGGCGGGGCCGTCCAGGTGACCATGAACATCTCGACCCCGGATGTGGCCGGGTTCCGTAAGTCGCGCAGCCAGATCGCCGCCGAAATGTCCCGCGCCTTGTCGCGCGGCGCACGTAATCGTTGAGGGACACACCATGTCGTTTCATGAAATTCGGTTTCCGGCGCGGCTGTCGCTGGGCTCGGTCGGTGGTCCGGAGCGTCTGACGGAGGTCGTGACCCTGGCCAACGGGCACGAGGAGCGGAACACACCCTGGGCCCAGTCCCGGCGGCGCTACGATGCCGGCGTCGGCATGCGGTCGTTGGACGACCTGGGGGAGGTGATCGCCTTTTTCGAGGCGCGCCATGGGCGGCTGCATGGTTTCCGCTGGAAGGATTGGGCCGACTTCAAATCGTGCAAGTCATCGGAGAACGTGGCCTTCGACGACCAGGTGATCGGCAGAGGGGACGGGATCGGAACCGCCTTTCCCTTGTCGAAGACCTATCGTTCGGGAACGCAGTCCTATCTGCGGCCTATCGCGAAACCGGTCGTAGGAACGGTCCGGGCCGGGATCTCCGGTGACGAATTGGTGCAAGGGACGCATTGGGACGTTGATACTGTCAGCGGCGTCGTGACCTTTTCTGCACCGCCCGATGTCGGCGTCGATGTGACGGCCGGATATGAGTTCGACGTACCGGTGCGGTTCGACACCGACGCCGTTCTGGTGTCGGTGGCCACATTTCAGGCGGGTGAGATCCCAGACATTCCGATTCTTGAGGTCCGGATATGAACGCGCTGGAAAAGCATCTCGCGACGGGTGCCTCGACCACGTGTCGCGCCTGGATCTTGCGGCGTAAGGACGGGGTGATCCGGGGGTTCACGGATCATGATGGCCCGTTGGAGATCGACGGGATCCATTGCGCCGCCGCGAGCGGTTTGACCGCCGGTGCCTTGGATCGATCGAACGGTCTCGCGGTGGACAATGTGAGCGCGTCCGGCGCGCTTTCGTCGGATATCCTGACGGAGGACGACCTTCGGGCCGGGCGCTGGGATGCCGCGGGCGTCGACATCTGGCTGGTCAATTGGGCCGAGCCGGACGCACGGGAACTGCTGTTTCGCGGGACGTTCGGGGAGATTTCCTGGGGTGATGGTGCGTTTGGCGTTGAACTGCGCAGCTTGGCCGAAGCGTTGAATGCGCCGATGGGTCGTGTGTTTCAATCCCGCTGTGATGCGATCCTGGGCGATCGTCGATGTGGATTGGAACTGGGCGCCTTGTTTGCCATGGAAGCGGAAGTCGAGGCCGTGGAGGACGGCCGCGTTCTGACGGTGCCTCAACTTCGGGACTTCTCGCCCAAATGGTTCGAGCGCGGGACGGTCATCGTTCTCGATGGCGCTGCTGAGGGATTACAAGAGCGTATCAAGATCGACCGCACGGGCGACGACGGGCGCAGGATCGAGTTGTGGAGCAGTTTCCGGGCACCGCTTCAACCTGGCGACCGGATCCGGATCGAGGCTGGGTGCGACAAGACCGCTGAAACCTGTCGGAACAAGTTTAACAACTTCCTGAATTTCAGAGGTTTTCCGGATATTCCGGGTGAGGATTGGATGATGGCGTATCCTGTTCGTGATGGGCGAAATGATGGTGGCCGATCATGACCGGAGCAGCTGATACGGCCCGAGCGTGGATCGGGACACCCTACGTCCACCAGGCATCAGTCAAGGGTGCCGGTACGGATTGCCTAGGACTGGTCCGTGGCGTTTGGCGCGAGCTTTACGGCACCGAGCCGGAGGATATCCCGCCCTATACGGCCGATTGGTCGGAGCCGCAGCGCCAGGAAACGCTTTGGCAGGCGGCTGGTCGATGGTTGGCGCTTGTTCCGGCAAGCCGGGAACTGGAGGCGGGACAAGTCCTCCTGTTCCGGATGCGCAGGGGCGCCGTCGCAAAGCATCTCGGCATCGTTGGGCGGGTCGGACCGGCGCCGACCTTCATTCACGCATATTCAGGGCATGCAGTTATGGAAACATCGCTTTCGCGACCCTGGAGGGCTCGGATCGCGGCGCGCTTCGATTTTCCGACATCCCCCCTGCTGGAGGACTGATACATGGCCACCCTCGTACTCGGCGCCGCGGGCGCGGCACTCGGCGGCAGCCTCGGTGGCTCTGTTCTCGGGCTTAGCAGTGCGGTTCTTGGCCGTGCGGCCGGGTCCGTCTTGGGACGGGCAATCGATCAGTCGCTTTTGGGTAAGGGGGCGGAGGCGGTTGAACACGGCCGTATGGATCGCTTTCGGATCAGCGGAGCGTCCGAAGGCGCTCCTCTGCCCCGGGCGATCGGCCGTGTTCGATTGGGCGGGCAGATCATCTGGGCAACCCGCTTCAAGGAGCATACCGACACATCGGGCGGTGGAAGCGGAAAAGGCGCGCCGAAGGCTCCGAAGACCACTACTTTTCGCTATACTGCCTCGTTTGCGATGGCGCTCTGTGAAGGAGTAATCCGGCGGGTTGGACGTGTTTGGGCCGACGGTCGAGAGATTTCGCCCGATAGCGTGGACATGCGCGTGTATCATGGCACCGAGGATCAGCTTCCCGACTCGTTGATCGAGGCAATCGACGGGCCGGATCGCGCGAACGCCTTTCGCGGAACGGCTTACGTGGTTTTCGAAGATCTGGATCTGGGTCCGTTCGGAAACCGTGTTCCGCAACTGTCGTTTGAAGTTGTGCGCGCGGCCGATGGATCGGACGGCCCCACAGACGTCGCGTCGCATATCGAGGGTGTCGCCCTGGTTCCCGGAACGGGTGAATATGCCTTGGCGACGACGTCGGTACATTATGACTACGGGTCTGGCGCAAAAGACTCCGCGAACGTCAACACCCCTCTGGCGCGTGCGGACTTCTCGGTCGCCCTTGCTGATATGGTCGAGGAACTGCCCCGGCTGGGCGCGGCATCTCTGGTGGTCTCTTGGTTCGGGGATGATCTGCGGTGCGGTCATTGCAGCGTACGTCCGAAGGTGGAGCAGACCGAATTTGACGGTCAGCCACAGCCGTGGATCGTGTCGGGTCTTCGCCGGAGCGAAGCGCTCGCCATCCCCCGTCAAGACGATCGGCCGATCTATGGCGGAACGCCGAGCGATAAATCTGTGGTTCAAGCCATTCAGGCCATGAATGAGCGGGGTTTGGACGTTACTTTCTACCCTTTCATCCTGATGGATCAGTTGCCAGGGAACGGCCTGCCCGATCCATGGGGCGGCGACGAGCAGCCCAACTTACCATGGCGGGGGCGAATCACGACATCGCTTGCTCCGAACCAGACAGGAAGCCCGGACGGTACGGAGACGGCCGAGGCTGAAGCGGAAGCGTTTTTCGGGACGGCCAAGGCTGATGACTTTTTCCTTCGGGATACGGGTGACCAGCCGATCTTGGACATTGCGGGACCCGATGAGTGGTCGTTTCGTCGGTTCATTCTGCACTATGCCAAGCTTTGTGCCTATGCTGGCGGGGTCGAAGCCTTCTGCATCGGGTCGGAGATGCGGTCCCTGACGCGTATCCGTGGCCGCGACGGGCGTTTCCCGGCCGTGGAACAACTCCGCGACCTGGTCGAAGAAGTTCGGAAGCTGCTACCCGAGGCAAAGATCGGATATGCGGCCGACTGGTCGGAATACGGTAGCTATACGGCCCCGGGAACGGAAGATGTCCAGTTTCCACTGGACGCGCTTTGGGCCCACGATGACATCGATTTTGTCGGGATTGATAATTACGTCCCGCTGTCTGATTGGCGAGACGGAGAAGACCACGCCGATGCGTCACATGGAGCGGTCTACGATCTCGACTACTTGCAGTCGAATATAGAAGGTGGAGAAGGCTTCGATTGGTACTATCCAACGCCGGAGGCGCGAGCGGCGCAGCGACGGCTTCCCATCACGGATGGGGTCGATGATGAAGCGTGGGTCTTTCGCTACAAGGATATTCGATCCTGGTGGAGCAAATTGCACCATGAGAGGATCGGTGGTCAACGATCGCACACGGCCACCCCTTGGGTTCCGATGTCCAAGCCAATTCGCTTCACCGAATACGGCTGCGCGGCAGTGGATAAGGGAACGAACCAGCCCAATAAGTTTCTGGATCCGAAATCATCGGAGTCGAGTCTGCCTCGGTACTCCAACGGGCGTCGCGACGACACGATCCAGATGCAATATATACGGGCATTTACGGCATATTATGCGGATGAAGAGCATAATCCGGTATCGCCGGAATATGACGGCCCCATGCTGGACCTGGGCCACAGCTTTGCGTGGGCTTGGGACTCGCGACCGTATCCTGCTTTTCCCGACCTGATCGACTTTTGGTCGGACGGCATAAATTATCGAAGGGGACATTGGGTTTCAGGCAGGAGCGCTCTTCAACCTTTGGCGACCGTGATCGAGGAGATTTGCGCCCGAGCTGGGGTCGGAGACGTGGACGTGTCCGATGTCCACGGCGTGGTCCGCGGCTATGCGCCCAGCGGGGTTCAGACGGCACGTGCCGAATTGCAGCCCCTCGTGCTGGCCTACGGTTTGACCGTCAGTGAGAGAGATGGACGTCTTCGCTTTGGCATGCGGGCCAAAGCCTCTGTCCTAGATGTCCGATCCGACGGCCTTGCTCGAGTGGATGGCGGCGTTCTAGAAACCCAGCGTGCGCCGGAAGCCGAAGTGACGGGTCGCGTGCTCGTCGAGCATGTCGATGCCGAGGGAGACTTCCGCCCAAGGGTCGGTGAAGCCGTCCAGCCTGGGACGGATGCCATTCCTGTGTCGTCGAGTGAATTGCCGCTGGCGCTGACGGCTGGTGAGGGTGCCGCCCTCGCCGAACGCTTCTTGGCGGAGGCGCGGGTGGGTCGAGATAGCGTTCAGCTCACGCTGCCACCGTCGATCAGGTCGGTGCATCCTGGAGACCTGATCACGATTGATGGTCAATCGGAGACTTGGCGTATCGACAGACTTGAAGAAGCTTATGGCCGATCTGTTCAAGCCACGCGAACTGAGGTGCAGGTCTTTGAACCGAGTGATATCGTCGAAGACGGATCGGGTCGTGCCCGTCCCCTCCCACCATTGCCGGTCGATGCGATCTTCATGGATCTACCGCTTCTGCTTGGCGATGAAGTTCCGCACGCTCCCTACCTAGCAATCTCCGCCCGGCCTTGGCCTGGGACGGTTGCCCTTCATTCGTCAGACGAAGGGTTCGGCTACAGCCTGAACCGATCGGTGGATGCGCCGTCCATTATTGGCACGACAGAGACAGTGTTGGCGCCGGCTTCGTCCGCGCTTTGGGACCGCGGACCGGAACTGGTGGTGCGGGTTCCCTACGGAACACTCGAATCGGTTTCGACACATGGC
>JBCCCB010000160.1:0-9311 GCA_039033775.1 Pseudomonadota bacterium
ACAGCATGATCCGCGGCCGCATGCACAGACTGCGCGCAATCGCCACCCGCTGCTGCTGACCGCCCGAAAGCTGCCCCGGATACTTGTCCGCTTGCTCGGGAATCTTCACCTTTTGAAGGAAGTACATCGCCGTTTCTTCGGCTTCCTTCTTCGGCGTCTTGCGCACCCAGATCGGCGCCAAGGTCAGATTCTCCAGCACGGTCAGATGTGGGAACAGATTTAAATGCTGGAAGCACATCCCGACCTCGGACCGGATCTTGTCGATGTTCTTCAGATCCGACGACAGCGGCGTGCCGTCCACGACGATGGAGCCCTGCTGATGCTCCTCCCACGCGTTGATGCAGCGGATCAGCGTCGACTTTCCGGAACCGGACGGCCCGCAGATCACGATCCGCTCGCCCCGGAAGACCTTCAGGTCGATATCCCGCAGGACGTGGAACGACCCGTACCACTTGTTCATGTTGTCGATTTCGATGGCGACCTCGTCGCTCACCTGCATTTGGGCGGGGGTGTTTGTGTCCAAAGCGGCCATGCCAGCCTCCTATCGGTGATCCGTGGTGAGCTGCCGCTCAAGCCACTGGGAATATTGCGAGATGCCGTAGCAGACGGTGAAGAACAGGACGCAGGCGAAGGCCCACAATTCCCAATAGACACCCGCCCAATCGGTCGACGCCAGGATCGGCCCCCGGATCATGCCGACCAGGTCGAACATCGAAATGACCGACACCAGCGTCGTGTCCTTGAAGAGGCCCACGGCCACGTTCACGATGCCCGGGATACTGATCTTCAACGCCTGGGGCAGGATGATGAGGCGCATGGCCTGGGGATAATCCAGCCCCAGCGAGTCCGCGGCCTCGTACTGCCCCTTGGGCAAGGCCGCCAGACCGCCGCGGATCACCTCGGCGATATAGGCCGACGAGAACATCGTGATCATGATGATCACCCGCAGGATCAGGTCGAGATTGGATTCCGGCGGCAAGAAATAGGCCAGGACCACATTCGCCACGAAGAGCAGGGTGATCAGCGGCACACCGCGAACGAACTCGATGAAGACCACGCAAAAGCCCTTCACGATGGGCAGGCGCGACTGCCGCCCAAGGGCCAGCAGTATGCCGATGGGGATCGACAGCGACACGCAGATCACGCCCAGGATGAGGTTCAGCATGAACCCCCCCATCTGCCGCGACGGCACCGCTTCGATGGCCAGCGTGTTCTGGAATTCCTCGGCGAGGACGCCGCCGACCTGCCAGACGACGAAGGCGGACACCACACCGGCGGCGAGCGCCATGACGAAGCCGCGCTTCTCGAAGGTCTTGAACACGACATAGCCGGTGACCAGCCCGAGAGCCGCGAAGATCGGCGCCAGGATGGTCCCGCCCCAGATCAGCCAATAGGCGATGAAGGGATAGATGGCCGTCGCGACCATCGTCCACCGAGGCAGATACATCGGGAACAAGGCCGGCGGCACTGCCAGGAACAGCAGCACGAAGGCCAGCGACGGGCGCCAGCGCAGGTAGTCGGGATATTGGAACCCGTACAGCAATTGTTGCCAGCGCTCGCCCAGGACCGCGAAGCAGCCGCCCCCGCTATCGCCCAGAATCTCACGGCATTCGCGGATATCGGCGCCCTGCCAGGTTCCGTTCACGATCCAGGGGATCAGGCCCGACAGCAGCCAATAGACGATGAACAGGCCCAGCAGAGTCATGACCGTGTTGAAGGGCCCCGAGAACAGGTTCTCGCGCATCCACTTGACCGCCCCCGTCTCGGCGGCGGGCGGCGGCGCGGGCGGGATCTCGGACGTGCGCACGAAGGCGACGGAATGTGCGTGTGCATCGCTCATCTTAACGTTCCTTCAACGCAACGGACTTATTGTAGACATTCATGATCGCCGAAATCGCGAGGCTGAAGGTCAGGTAGAACAGCATCAGCAGCAGGATGCATTCCAGCGCCCGGCCGGTCTGGTTCAACGTGATGCCGCCCAGCGTGCCGGTCAGATCCATGTAGCCCACGGCGATGGCCAGAGACGTGTTCTTGGTGATGTTGAGGTATTGCGAGATCAGCGGCGGAATGATGACCCGCAGCGCCTGTGGCAGGACGACCAGCGACATGATCCGGCCGGGGCGCAGGCCCAACGCGGCGGCGGCCTCGGTCTGGCCCTTGGACACGGCTAGGATGCCGGCGCGCACGTTCTCGGCGATGAAGGCGCCGGTATAGACCGACAGTGCGAACCAGAGCGCGATGAGCGATGGACGCAGCAGAAAGCCGCCTTCGAACCGGAAGCGGCCCATCTCGGGGTTCTCCATTCCCACGGGCCCGCCGAGCAGCAGGTTCACGACGACCACGGGCAGGATCAAGATGACGAGCGACGGCCAGAGAACGGGCAATTCCCGGCCCTTCGAATAGAGCTCGTTGCGCGCATAGGCGCGCCAGCCGAAGACCCCGGCGATGGAGGCCAGCACGGTTGCGGCGATGATCCAACCCGCGCCGCCGAAGGTCAGGCGGGGGATGAAGACGCCCTGGTTTGTGGCCGCGAACATGCCGAACAGAAGCGTCCGCTCGGGCTCTGACCCATCCCTTGGGATGCGGAAATCGGCGATGGCGGGGAAGGTGTTCGCCGCCACGGTGAAGATGATGATGATCCAGATCAGCACGGGGATGTTGCGGAACATCTCGACGTAGACGGCCATCAGCTTGTTGATGATCCAGTTGTTCGACAGGCGCAGAACGCCCGCGATCACGCCCAGAACCGTCGCCGTCGCGCAGGCCAGAAAGGCCACGATCAGCGTATTGATCGCCCCGATGATCGACGCTCTAAGGTGGGTGTCCTGGGATGTGTAGGGGATCGGCTGCTGGTTGATGTCGTAACCGGCCGGCGCCTGGAGAAAGCCGAAGCTGATCCCCGCTTCCTGCAAGACCGGATTGTTGAGCGCGTTGTTGATCAGCCAGTAGAACGCCACGAACAAGGCGAACAGCGCGATGGCCTGGAACGTGTAGCTGCGATACCGGGTGTCGTTGATCAGCTGGCCAAAACGAAAGCTGTCATCGACCTTCGGTGGGTCGGTTATCGTCGTCATCTGGCAATCCCCGTCATCCCGTCCGGCGCTGGAAGATCGTGGCTTCCGCGGGGTCTTTGCCCCAATTCCCGCCCGGCGGGAGTGTCATTATCGTTTATATGGAAGAAGGGCGCGGGATCACCCCGCGCCCTTCTCCGTCGGCTCTTACCGGAACGGCGGCGAGTAGATCAGGCCACCATCGGTGTATTGGGCGTTCAGCCCGCGGGCGAGGCCGATCGCGGTCGACTCGCCGATATTGGTGTCGAACACCTCGCCGTAATTGCCCACGGCGGCGATCGCGTTCTTGGCCCAGTCGTTGCTGAGACCGATCATGGCGCCCAGTTCACCCTCGGTGCCCAGAAGACGGTTGATCTCCGGGTTGTCGCCGGGGGCGGCGGCCATGTCTTCGACGTTGCCCTGGGTCACGCCCAGTTCCTCGGCCGAGATCATCGCGTTCAACGTCCAGCGGACGATATCGGCCCATTCGCTGTCGCCGTGGCGGACCAGCGGGCCCAGCGGCTCTTTCGAGACCACTTCGGGCAGGATGGTGTAGTCACCGGGGCTCGGGAAGCCCGCGCGCTGCGCGGCCAGGGCCGACCGGTCGGTCGTGTAGACGTCGCAGGCGCCAGCCAAGAACTGCTGGACGGCCTCGGCGCCGGTCTCGATCGGCACGGGCTCGTAGGACATGCCATTGACGCGGAAGAAGTCCGCCAGGTTCAGCTCGGTCGTGGTGCCGGTCTGGATGCAGACCGTGGCGCCGTCCAGTTCGGTGGCCGAGGATACGCCCAGATCGGACGGAACCATGAAGCCCTGGCCGTCATAGTAGTTCACGCCGACGAAGTCGAACTTGAGGTCGGTGTCGCGCGAGAAGGTCCAGGTGGTGTTCCGGGCCAACATGTCGATTTCGCCGGAGGCCAGCGACGTAAAGCGCGTCTTGCCGGTGGTCGGCACGAATTCGACGGCGGTGGGGTCGCCCAGCACGGCGGCGGCAACGGCGCGGCAAACGGCCACGTCAAAGCCCTGCCAGACGCCGTCGGCATCGGGCTCGGCGAAGCCGGGAACACCGGTGGTCACACCGCAGTTGAGCGTGCCGCGCGCTTGCACGTCTTCCAGCGTCGCAGCCGATGCACCGGCCGCGGCAAGGCCGGCGGCGGCGAGCGAACCGAGAAGGATCGTCTTTTTCATAGGGTCAAAACCTCTTCCTGATGAACCGCCCGTCGAACAGCCAACGCGCGGCACCGGTCCGTTGATCGGATCGGATACTTGTATGTGAGGATGTAGTTCCCCCCTCACTGGCCAGAAAGAGGCCAGATGGCATTCGGAAGGTCAAGCCGATATGCTGTGAAATCAGGCAATCGCCCTTCTCTTCGGCAGGTGAACCGGATGCTGCCTGCCCCATCGGCAAGCCAAGAAGCGTCAGGCGGCGCGAAGCAAGTCCAGGTAGCGGCGGGCCTGCAGGAAGTCGGCGCGCTTGACGGCCACGCGGGCGGCCTCCTCTTCATCTTCGCCCCACTGCTCGGCTTGCCAGGTCTCGTCCACGCGGCTTCGGGTCCAGATATCTTCGGCGTCTCGCCCCTCGAGAACCGCAAGCCCAAGCACGAGGCTCCCCGAAAGCGAGACGAACTCGCTGAGCGCGGTCAAGTCCCACGGGCTCAGGCCATCCAAATGGGCCCGCAGGATCGCCTGACCGGTTTCAGGCTGCATCGCGGGCATGACGCCCGACGTGATCACCAGCCGGACGCCGAACCGGTCGGCGGCCCAAGCCAGCAGGGGGTCCCAGGCCTCGGCCTGACGGTCGATCAGGCCCTGGGGTCCGTCGGCCCGGTAGCAGAGCAGATCCGACCCGCCATATTCCGCCAAGCCCGCCGCGACCTCGGCCCGCTGCGGGATCACCTTGTCCAAGGTCGCATTGGCCGCCCGCGTCAACGGCATCGAGATCGGATCGACCGTTTCGACCTGCGCCCGCCATTCCCGCGCGATCCCGTCGGCCAGGGCGTGGGTCGGCACGGCCAATTCTGTCTTGAGCGGCGTCCGCACCGACCGTCCGTCCAACCGGACCGCGAACCCGCCATCGACGGGCTGCACGGTCGCGTCTTCCCAAAAGCGGCGCGCTTTCCATTCGGTCATCGCGCCATCCTTTCGATCCTATCGGCCACGGCATCGAAACTGGATAGCACGGCCTGCGCCCCGGCCTCGGTCAGCCGGGCCGCCGAATGATATCCCCAATCCACGCCGATCGCCTGGACACCGGCCCGCCGCGCCATCTCCATGTCGAAGCTGGTGTCGCCCACGACGACGGCATCCATCGGGTCGGTCGCCGTTTCCAGCAAGGCGCGCGTCACCATGGACGGATCGGGCTTGGAGGGATGAAAATCGGCGCATTGAACCGTCGCAAACAGACCGTCCCAGCCCTGGGCGGCGATCAGTTGGTCGAGCCCGCGCTGCGACTTTCCCGTCGCCAGGCCGAGCGTCACGCCGGCCGATTGCAACCGGCGCAACCCGTCCTGGACCCCGGGAAAGAGCGGCAACTCCGAGCCGTCCTCCAAGGCCGCGAGATAGGCCTTGCGATAGCCCGCCACGATGTCGCCCTGTCGGTCGGTCTCCTCTCCGAGAAGCGTCTCGACCATCAGCGGTAAGGACAGACCCACCAACGACAGCACGGCATCGCGACCGGGCGCGGCCAGCCCGGCCCCCTCGAAGGCGCGGGCCATGGTGGCGTGGATCACGCCCTGGCTGTCGGCCAAGGTCCCGTCCACATCGAAGATCGCCAGGATGTCAGGCATCGGTCTCGAACGGATCGACCGGCACGTCGAGCCCCTCCCATCCCAGCATGTCCCAGGTCTGCGCCATGTGTTCGGGCAGGGGCGCGGTCAGATGCAGCCGCGCGCCCGTGATCGGGTGGGTCAGTTGCAGGCTACGGGCATGCAGGTGCAGCTTCCGGCTGATCTCGCCGCCCAATTGGGCGCCCCAACCGTCGCCCAGATTCTCCTGCCCCGACCCGCCGTACTTCCCGTCGCCCACGATCGGATGGCCCAGTTCGGCCATATGGGCGCGCAGCTGGTGCGTCCGGCCCGTCACCGGCACCAGCGCCAGCCAGGCGGCGCGGGTCCCGAGGTTCTCCAGGACGGCGTAGTCGGTTGTGGCGTTCTTCGCACCCTTCACGTCGGGCACCTCGTTGGGATGCACCGCGCGCATTTTTTCGCCGCCATCGCCGCCGCCGCCGGCCTTTACCAGACCATAACGCACCGTACCCATCCGCGGATGGGGCACGCCCGCCACCGCCGCCCAATAGATCTTGCGTGTCTCTCGACCCCGGAACGCCTCCGATAGGGCGGCCGCGGTCAGACGGTTCCGCGCCATCAGGAGGATCCCGCTCGTATCCTTGTCCAAGCGATGCACCAGCCGCGGTTGCTCGTCGGCGTCGAAGCGCAGCGCGTCGCCCAGGCCGTCCACATGCCGGCTCTGCCCGCTGCCGCCCTGGGACGCGAGGCCCGGCGGCTTGTTCAGCGCCAGGATATGCTCGTCGCGGTAGAGCACGCAGGCCCGGATCATCTCCGCATCCGCTTGCGCCACCTTCTCGCGCCTTGGTGCGGCGGGCGCGCGGTCGTCTTTCAGGGGCGGCACGCGCACGGCCTGGCCTTCCTGCACCCGAGTCGACGCCTTCACCCGCCCGCCATCGACGCGCAGATCACCCTTGCGGCACATCTTCTCGACCGCGCCCTGGGTCACCTGTGGAAAGCGGCGGCGCAGCCAGCGGTCCAGCCGCTGCTCGCCCTCGCCCGCGCCGACGGTGATGGTCTGCACCCCGCTCATGCGACGCTTCGCATCAGCCAGACGCCCAGGGCCAGCGCCCCCACGGACAACCCTACGGAGGCCAGCACATAGCCAACTGCCTGGCCCATTTGACCGCGTTCGATCAACGTCACCGTCTCCAGGGAAAAGGCCGAGAAGGTGGTGAATCCGCCGAGCACCCCCGTCAGGAGGAACGGCTCCCACCCCTTGAGGCCGCGCGTGCCCAGCCAGACGACCAGCACGCCCATCAGGAAAGAGCCCAGCACATTCGCCGACAACACGGCGACCGGGAAGCCCGGCCGCGCCAGTTGCACGCCGATCAGGAAACGGGCCGAAGCGCCGAGCGCACCGCCCAAGGCGACCGAGAGAAGGGGGGACATCATGCCGGTCCTGTCCGCCCAGGACGGGGGGAAGTCAACCTTTCCCCCGCTTGGCCCGCTGCTCCACGAACCAATCGAGGCGCCGCCCCAGCTCCCGCTCGAACCCGCGGTCGACGGGCACGTAGTAGACAGGCCGCTTCATGCCGTCCGGGAAGTAGTTCTGCCCCGAAAACCCGTCCGTCTGATCATGGTCATAGGCGTAGCCCTGGCCATAGCCTTGTTCCTTCATCAGCTTGGTGGGCGCGTTCAGAATGTGCATCGGCGGCGGCTCGGACCCGGTCTCGCCAGCCCCCTTCATCGCCGCCTTGTAGGCCGCGTAGCCAGCATTCGACTTCGGCGCGAGCGCCAGATACAGCACTGCATTCCCCAGCGCCTGCTCACCCTCGGGCGAGCCGAGCCGCTCATAGACCTCCCAGGCTTGCAGGCAGATGGCCTGCGCCTGCGGATCGGCCAGGCCCACATCCTCGACCGCCATCCGCGTGATGCGCCGGGCGAGATAGCGGGGGTCCTCGCCCCCCTTCAGCATCCGCGACAACCAGTAAAGCGCAGCATCCGGGTCGCTGCCGCGCACCGATTTGTGCAGGGCGGAAATCAGGTTGTAATGGCTGTCGCCCGATTTGTCGTATTGCGCCGCCCGCTTCTGGAGCCGGGCGGCAAGTGTCGCCGCATCGACCTTGCCGGACGCGCCCCATCCATGGACCTGCTCGATCAGGTTTAGAAGCGCGCGCCCGTCGCCATCGGCCATTTCCTGCAACGTTTCGCGCGCCGGGCCGTCCAGCGGCAGCTTCGCGTCCAGCTCGGACTCGGCCCGTTGGGTCAGAAGCTCCAGATCCTTCAGGGACAGGCGCTGCAAGGTCAGGACCTGCGCGCGGCTCATCAGCGCCGCGTTCAACTCGAAGGACGGGTTCTCGGTCGTCGCCCCCACCAGGGTGATCGTCCCATCCTCCATATGCGGCAGGAAGCCGTCCTGCTGCGCCTTGTTGAAGCGATGGATCTCGTCGACAAAGAGCAGCGTGCCCGTGCCGTTTGCCCGCCGGTTCCGCGCTGTGTCGAACACCTTCCGCAGATCGGCCACGCCGGTGAAGATCGCGCTGATCTGTATGAAATGCAGCCCCACCCGATCGGCCAGCAGCCGCGCGATGGTCGTCTTGCCCACGCCCGGCGGCCCCCAGAGGATCAGGCTGGGCAGCGTGCCGCGCAGCATCACGGTCAGGGCGCCGTCCTCGCCCAGCAGGTGCCCCTGCCCCACCACCTCGGACAGACTGGCCGGTCGCAGCCGGTCGGCCAGCGGCCCGGGTCGGGTCTTGTCGTCCGCGTCGGGCGGCGCGGGCGTCATGTCGAAGAGGTCGGCCATAGGGATCAGATAAACGGGAAAGGGCCGCGGTCCAACCCGCGACCCCCCGGCCAAACAAGCCCCCGAGCTGGGGGGTCAGTGCATCTTGGCAGCCATCGAGGACCGGACACAGACGCAATCCACGCCGTCGATGTCGCGGACAGGACCGACGGGCGTCCATTCCAGATCGAGCCGCCGCGCCAACCGGGCCGAACTCGTGGGCACGATCGCCAGGATCGACGTCGCGCCGAGTTCGCGTCCGGTGCTGACCATCTGGCTCATCAGTTGGGCCTGGACGCGCACACGCATCGCCGCCGGCACGTCGTCGCAGACGAAGACCCGGCTGCCTTCCCAGACGTGATCGGCCACCGGCGCTTCGTCGAACATCAGATCCTGCGGGATCGATCCCAGCAGACCCTGCTGAGCGTCGCGGATCATGTAGGTATAGATCCCACAGCGATGGGTCGTCGGCGTCAGCCGAACACCCGCCAGAATGCGTCCATATTCATGGACCGCCACCCAACGGCTGGCCGGGGTGTCGTATTGGTCGAATTCCATCCCGTCGGCCTGGGGCAGGTCCCAACGGGCCTGCTGGATGAAGGTGCGGTGGCGCGCGCGGAGCAGATCGGTGAAGAGCGGGCGGTGAGGATGGAGGTTGTCGATAGGGTGAGACGTGGCTTGGATGCCAATAGGTTACTGTACCGGGTGGCGTGGGGGGGTCCCGAGGGGGGGGGGGGGGGGGCGGGCGGTGGG
>JBCCCB010000161.1:0-9302 GCA_039033775.1 Pseudomonadota bacterium
CTCTGCTTCACCAACAACATTCCCCAGCGCGACGGCGGCACGCATCTCGCTGGGCTCAGGGGGGCTCTGACGCGCACGATCAACCTCTATGCGCAATCCTCCGGGATCGCGAAGAAGGAGAAGGTGAATTTCACCGGCGACGATGCCCGCGAGGGGTTGACCTGCGTGCTGTCGGTGAAGGTGCCCGACCCGAAATTCTCCAGCCAGACCAAGGACAAGCTGGTCTCGTCCGAGGTCCGCCCCGCTGTCGAAAACCTGGTGAACGAGAAGCTGGCCGAGTGGTTCGAGGAGAATCCCCAGCAGGCCAAGTCGATCGTCGGCAAGATCATCGAAGCCGCCCTGGCCCGCGAAGCCGCCCGCAAGGCCCGCGAACTGACCCGCCGGAAGACGGCGATGGATGTCGCCTCTCTGCCCGGCAAGCTGGCCGATTGCCAGGAAAAGGACCCCTCCAAGGCCGAGCTCTTCTTGGTCGAGGGCGATAGCGCCGGCGGCTCCGCCAAGCAGGGTCGCGCGCGGCAGAACCAGGCCGTCCTGCCGCTCCGCGGCAAGATCCTCAACGTCGAGCGCGCCCGCTTCGACCGAATGCTGTCGAGCACGGAAATCGGCACCCTCATCACCGCCATGGGCACCGGCATCGGGCGCGACGAGTTCAACCTGGACAAGCTGCGCTACCACAAGATCGTCATCATGACCGATGCCGACGTGGACGGTGCGCATATCCGCACGCTCTTGCTGACCTTCTTCTACCGCCAGATGCCCGACATCATCGAAAGCGGTCACCTCTACATCGCGCAGCCGCCGCTCTTCAAAGTCGGGCGCGGCAAGTCCGAGGTCTACCTGAAGGACCAAACCGCCCTGGAAGATTATTTGGTCCAGCAAGGTATCGACGGCGCCGTCCTGCGCCTGCCCTCTGGCGAGGAAATCGCGGGCCGCGACCTGGACCGCATCGTCCAAGCCTCCCGCGTCTTCAAACGGATCCTGGACGCCTTCCCGACCCATTATCCGCGTCACATCCTGGAACAGGCGGCCCTGGCCGGCGCGTTCGAGGCCGAGAACCTGTCGGACCTGCAAGGCGTCGCCGACCGCGTGGCCGTGCGCCTTGACCAGGTGGCCAAGGAATATGAGCGCGGCTGGACCGGCCGCATCACCCAAGACCACGGCATCCGCCTGGCCCGCGTCCTACGCGGGGTCGAGGAGGTGCGCACCCTCGACGGCGCCGTCCTCCGCTCGGGCGAGGCGCGCAAGCTGGCCCAGGCGGCGGCCGCGACCGACGGCACCTACCGCGATCCCGCGACGCTGACCCGCAAGGATCGGGAGCAGATCATCCATGGCCCCACGGACTTGCTGGAGGCGATCATGGCCGAGGGCGAGAAGGGTCTTTCGCTTCAGCGCTACAAGGGCTTGGGCGAGATGAACCCGGATCAGCTGTGGGAGACGACGCTCGACCCCGAGGCACGCACCCTGCTGCAGGTGAAGGTCGACGACGTTACCGAAGCCGACGACGTGTTCACCAAGCTCATGGGCGACGTGGTCGAACCGCGGCGGGAATTCATCCAGGACAATGCACTGTCGGTGGAGAATTTGGATTTCTAAGGCTCATTTTGTCTTGGAAGCCCTCGGAGGTCGCCGCGCGGCGTTTTCTCGTTTGGAATGATGTTGGTCTTCGGACAGACGCTATGATGACCACGCGAACGTAACTGCCTCGAACGAGTGAATGGGCTTCCCGCCCGATAGGAGCGATGCGGCAAATGTCGACCCTCCGGTGGGAGCCTTCGGCGATTCAAGATCAACCTGCGATGTGACCGGGCGTTTGACCGCCCCAGGTCTGACGTCGTTTTTCATGTGAATGTCTCCGACCGGTCCCGCATTCACGTTCTTGCAAACCGTTCGCAACATCCTAGCTCTTGAGAATGATTTGCACTATCACTCCACGAACCCTGGACCGAACAGGAGACGACGATGCGTAAAACCGCCCAAACGTTGCTTGCCGCCACCGCCCTGACCGCCATGCTGGCCCATGCGGCCACGGCCGACCAGATGAAGGTCGTCACCACCTTCACTGTCCTCGCCGACATCGCCCAGAACGTCGCCGGGGACGCGGCCGAGGTCGTCTCGATCACCAAGCCCGGTGCCGAAATCCATGGCTACGAGCCGACGCCCCAGGACATCGTCCGCGCCAGCGATGCCGATCTGATCCTATGGAACGGATTGAACCTGGAACTCTGGTTCGAGCAATTCCTGGACAATCTCGGCGACATCCCCTCGGCCACGCTGACCGACGGCATCGACCCGATCCCGATTGCCTCGGGCGCCTATGAAGGCCAAACCAACCCCCATGCCTGGATGGGCTTGGATAACGCGTTGATCTACATAGACAACATCGTCGACGCCTTCGCTGAACAGGATCCGGAAAACGCCGAAACTTACGCAACCAATGCCGAAGCCTACAAGCAGCAGATCCGAGACACGATCGGCCCACTGCGCGACCGCGTGGCCCAAATACCGGCCGATGAACGGTGGCTGGTCACCTGCGAAGGCGCCTTTTCTTACCTGGCCCGCGATTTCGGCATGCAGGAACTGTATCTCTGGCCCATGAATGCCGACCAGGTGGGCACGCCCCAGCAGGTCCGCGCCGTCATCGACGGCGTGCGCCAGAATGACATCCCCGTCGTCTTCTGCGAGAGCACCGTCAGCACCGCCCCCGCCGAACAGGTGGCCCGCGAGACCGGCACGGCCTTCGGCGGCGTGCTCTATGTGGACTCCCTGTCGGAGCCCGATGGCCCCGTGCCCACCTATCTGGACCTGCTCCGCGTCACCTCCGAGACGGTGGCCGAAGGCCTGGTGCCCGTGACGAACTGACCCACCGGCCTTGGGCGGCTGTCAGCGCCGCCCAAGGCCCCTATCTCCGAGGGATCGACCGGATCCCGGCAAGGACGCCATATGCTCGATACCGCCCCTGACATGGACCGACGGATCGCCGCCGACGGGCCGGGCGGCGGTATCCTGGCGACTGGCGTCACGGTCACCTACCGCAACGGCCATACCGCCCTGCACGATGCCAGTTTCGAAATCCCCCGCGGCACGGTCACCGCCCTGGTGGGCGTGAACGGGGCTGGAAAATCCACGCTTTTCAAGGCCATCATGGGTTTCCTGCCCACGGCTCAGGGTGAGATCCGCCTGCTGGGCCGCCGTGTCCGCGACGCGCTGCGGGAAAATCTGGTCGCTTATGTTCCCCAGTCCGAAGAGGTCGATTGGGCTTTCCCCGTCCTGGTCGAAGATGTCGTCATGATGGGCCGGTATGGCCACATGAACTTCCTGCGCCGCCCAGCCGCCCGCGACCGCGCGGCGGTGGCCGAGGCCTTGGATCGGGTCAACATGTCCGACTACCGCCATCGCCAGATCGGCGAGCTGTCGGGCGGCCAGCGCAAGCGGGTGTTCCTGGCCCGAGCGCTCGCCCAGGAAGGTCGGGTGATCTTGCTGGACGAGCCGTTCACCGGCGTCGACGTCCAGACCGAGGCGCAGATCGTGGCGCTTCTGCGGGAATTGCGCGACGAGGGGCGGGTCATGCTGGTCTCGACCCACAACCTCGGCTCGGTGCCCGAATTCTGCGACCGGACGATCCTGGTGAAGGGCACCGTCCTGGCCCACGGCCCGACCGAGACCACCTTCACCCGCGAGAACCTGGAGCGCACCTTCGGCGGCGTGCTCCGCCGGTTCACCCTGGGGGGGCAGGACCTGCACGACGACCATGACGAAGACGCTCGCGAAATCAGCATCTTCACCGATGACGAACGCCCGCTGGTCCATTATGGCGACGTCACCAAGACCCAGGCAGACCGCGAATGAGCGTCCTCTGGGAACCCTTCACCTACGGCTACATGACCAATGCCATGTGGGTCTCGGCTCTGGTTGGCGCGGTCTGCGCCTTCCTGTCGGCCTATCTGATGCTGAAAGGGTGGAGCCTGATCGGCGACGCCCTGGCCCATTCCGTGGTCCCCGGCGTGGCGGGCGCCTACATGCTCGGCCTGCCCTTCGCCCTGGGCGCCTTCCTGGCAGGCGGCCTGGCGGCGGGCGCCATGCTGTTCCTCTCCGAACGGTCGGGCCTGAAGGTCGACGTTATCATCGGCCTGATCTTCACGTCCTTCTTCGGCCTCGGGCTCTTCATGGTCTCGATCAACCCGGTCTCCGTCTCGATCCAGACCATCACCATGGGCAATATCCTGGCCATCACGCCGGGCGACACGCTGCAATTGGTTTTGATCGGCGCCGTATCCCTGGCTGTGCTGCTGGCCAAGTGGAAAGACCTGATGGTGGTTTTCTTCGACGAGAACCATGCTCGCTCCATCGGTCTGCGGCCGGGCTTGCTGAAAGCCGTCTTCTTCATCCTGCTGTCCGCCGCCGTCGTGGCTGCCATGCAGACCGTCGGCGCGTTCCTGGTCATCGCCATGGTCGTGACGCCGGGCGCCACGGCCTATCTGCTCTGCGACCGGTTCCCCCGACTGCTCGCCACCTCGGTCGCCATCGGGGCCTGCACCAGCTTCGTGGGCGCTTATCTCAGCTACTTCCTGGACGGCGCCACCGGCGGGATCATCGTTGCGCTTCAAACCCTTATTTTCCTGCTGGCCTTCGTCTTCGCCCCGAAGCACGGACGCCTGGCCGCGCACCGCAAAGCCATGTCGGCGGTCGCGCCTCCCGAGTCGCCTGCCCCCCTCCTGCGGGGGGCCGGGGAATGAGCGCCGAAACCCTCCTGCTGCCCTTTCAATTCCCCTTCATGCAGAAGGCCTTTCTGATCTCCGCCCTGGTCGCCGTGCCCACGGCGCTGTTGTCGTGCTTCTTGGTCCTGAAGGGCTGGGCTCTGATGGGCGACGCGGTCAGCCACGCCATCCTGCCTGGCGTGGTCCTGGCCTGGATCACCGGCCTGCCCTTGATCCTGGGCGCTTTCGCGGCAGGCATGACCTGCGCGCTGCTGACTGGATATCTCAGCGAAAACAGTCGGGTGAAGCAGGATACGGTGATGGGTGTAGTATTCTCGGGGATGTTCGCCGTGGGCATCATCCTCTACACGTCGATCCATACGAACCAGCATCTGGACCACATCCTGTTTGGCAACATGCTGGGCGTGGGGAACCAGGACTTGTGGACCACCGGCCTGATCGGCCTGGGTGTCACGGTGGCCCTGGTCATCTTCTGGAAAGACCTTCTGTTGCATGCCTTCGATCCGGCCCAAGCGCGCGCCAGCGGGTTGCCGGTCAACGCCTTGCATTACGGCCTGCTCAGCATCCTATCGCTGACGGTGGTCGCCACGCTGACCGCCACAGGCCTGATCTTGGCCGTCGGCCTGCTGATCGCACCGGGTGCCATCGCCTTCCTGCTGGTCCGCAGCTTCGGCTGGATGCTGGCCGTGTCGGTCGTAATCTGCCTGCTCGCGATGCTGGCGGGCGTCTATGCCAGTTTCTTTCTGGACAGCGCGCCCGCCCCCACGATCGTGCTGATCCTGACGCTTCTCTTCGTCGTCGCGTTTGTCCGGCGGGCCACCCTGACCCGAGCCGCGTCGCGACGAAGTATGGCCGCTGACGCGCCCCCCCGGCCAATCAGCTCTTAACGAAGAAGGCAGGTCCGTCGGACCGATCAGTCGGTCTTGCGCTCCAGAAACCGAGTGATTTCGTGCTCAGGCCAGAAGGCGAGCATCGAAAAACGAACAATCCACAGCAGAACGCCCACTGCGACCATGATGATAAGAGAGTCCAAAGGTGTCATGCCACATTCCCCGCGTGGTTTCGTCTTAGTTGACTCAATTGCGAGGCAAGATTGTGGCAGCATTGTGCGCCCCTGACCGGCAATCCGGGACGGTCTCGGGGTATTGCCGCCTGTTCTGAAAACGATGACTTCAATGGAAGTCCCGCGATTTGGGAATCACGCGCACGTTTCGGGGATGAGTCCGCGTGTGTTCGCGAATCTGTTTCGAAACTTCGTCCCCTCGGGCCAAAACCGGCCCCAATTCATCTTCGGCCAAGCGCGCCAAGGCATCGGTCCGGTCCACGATCTCGCGCGCGACGACGTGGATGACGGCATCGTCGAACTGGATATGTCCATGCACGGCCATCAGCCGCGCGCCCATGATCTGCTTGCGGTACTTGGCGAAGAGGTCGGGCCAGATCACCACATTCACCACCCCCGCTTCATCTTCCAACGTGGTGAAACAGACGCCCTTGGCGCTGCCGGGCTTCTGGCGCACCAACACCAGGCCCGCCACCGAGCATGTCTGATTGAACCGGAGCGAGCGCAACCGGTCCGAGCGCGTATAGCCGCCCTCGTCCATCGCCCGCCGCATGAACGCGACGGGATGCGCCTTCAACGACAGGCGCGCGGTCTGGTAGTCAGCGACCACGTGTTCGCGTAGCGGCATCTCGGGCAGGGAATGCACGGGCTCCGTCCCCGTCTCCGGCGCCTCGGCATGGGAAAACAGCGGCAGCTCCGGCCCCCGCCGGATCGCCTTGGCGTCCCATAAAGCGGCCCGCCGATCCTGCCCGCAGGACCGGAAAGCGTCGGCCGAAGCCAGGGTCTCGACGGCCCGCTTCGACAGCCGCGTGCGGCGGCGCAGGTCCTCGACGTTCTCGTAGGGATGATCGCGCCGGTCGGTCAGGCGTTTCAACTCCTCCTCCTTAAGACCCGAGAGCTGCCGGAACCCCAGCCGCAGTGCATAGGTGTCGGGCCCCATGGGCTCCAACAGATTGTCCCAATCGGAATAGTTCACATCGACCGGCAAAACGGTCACGCCCGATTTTCGCGCCATGTCCACGATCTGCGCCGGCGCATAGAACCCCATGGGTTGCGAGTTCAGCAGCGCGCAGGCGAAGACGTCCGGATGGTGGCATTTCAGGTAGCTCGACACGTAGACCAGATGCGCGAAGCTGGCGGCGTGGCTTTCCGGGAAGCCGTATTCCCCGAACCCCTCGATCTGGCTGAAGCACCGGGCGGCGAAGGCCGGATCGTAGCCCCGGTCGATCATCCGCTCGATCATCCGGGCCTTGTGGTTGGTAATGTCCTCCTTCGATCGGAAGGTGGCCATGGCCCGACGCAGCCCGTTCGCCTCCGAGCCCGAGAACTCGGCCGCGACGATGGCGATCTTCATGGCCTGCTCCTGGAAGATCGGGACGCCCAGGGTGCGTTTCAGGATGTCTTTCAACTCATCCGGATCGTAATCCGGGCCGGGGGAGGGATATTCCGGTTCCTCGTCCCCCCGCCTGCGTTTGAGATAGGGGTGGACCATATCCCCCTGGATTGGCCCGGGCCGAACGATGGCGACCTGAATGACAAGATCGTAGAACTTCCTGGGCTTCAGCTTGGGCAGCATCGCCATCTGCGCCCGACTCTCCACCTGGAACACACCCAGCGAGTCGCCGCGGCACAGCATGTCGTAGGTGGCCTCGTCCCCCTCCTCGATCGTGGCAAGGTCCATGTCGACGCCGTAATGCGCCTTCATCAACTCGAAGGACTTGGCGATGCAGGTCAGCATCCCCAGTGCTAGGACATCCATCTTGAAGATGCCCAGCGCCTCGATGTCATCCTTGTCCCATTCGATGAAGGTGCGATCCGGCATGGCGCCGTTACCGATGGGCACGGTCCGCGTCAGCTTCTGCTGGGTCAGGATGAACCCGCCCACATGCTGGCCCAGATGCCGGGGCATCCCGATCAACTGGTCGGTCAGGCGCAGCACCCGGCGGATATGCGGGTCGTTGATATTCACGCCCGTATCTTCGGGATGCATGTCCTTCACCGACCCGCCCCAGGATCCCCAAGTCGTCTTTGCCAGCGCGGTCGTCACGTCCTCGGTCAGGCCCATGACCTTGCCCACCTCGCGGATCGCCATGCGGGGGCGATAATGGATGACGGTGGCGCAAAGACCCGCATGCTGCCGGCCGTAGCGGGTGTAGATATGCTGGATGACCTCCTCGCGCCGCTCATGCTCGAAATCCACGTCGATATCGGGCGGCTCGTTGCGGTCGGCCGACAGGAAGCGTTCGAACAGGACTTCGTTCAAGGCGGGGTCGACCGAGGTGATGCCGAGGCAGAAGCAGACGGCCGAGTTGGCCGCAGACCCGCGCCCCTGGCAGAGGATGTCCTGGCTGCGTCCGAAGGCCACGATCTCCTGGATGGTGATGAAGTACCGCGCCAGGTCGCGATCCTTGATGAAGGCCAATTCCTTCTCGATGGCGTCTCGCACCTTGCCCGGCACGCCGTCCGGGTAGCGCTCCGCCGCGCCTTCCTCCGTCAGGATGCGGAGGTGATCATCGGGGCTACGGCCTGCCGGGATGTCGTCTTCCGGGTATTCGTATTTTAGCTCCGCCAGGGAAAACCTCAGCCGCTTGGCGATCAGCACGCTTTCCCGGATCGCATGGGGCCAGCGCTGGAACAGGCGCGCCATCTCCTGCGGAGATTTCAAGTAGCGCTCGGCATTGGCGGCCAGGTGAAACCCGGCTTCGGTCAGCTTCACGCCCTCCCGGATGCAGGTCATCACATCCTGCAAGGGCCGCCGCTCGGGCGTATGATAATGGACATCGTTGGTCGCCACGATCCGCAGGCCATGTTTGCGGGCCAGACGGTCCAACCGCTCGATCCTTGCATGGTCGTCGCCGCGGTAGACATGGGCGGCGGCGAGATGGGTGAGCTGCGGCAAGACCTTCGTCAGACGCGGTAGATCGGCCTCGAACGGCTCTAGGTCCTCGGACGGCAGAGCGATCAAGGTCACACCATGCTGATGATCCGCCAGATCGGTGAGCGTGATGTCGCACCGCCCCTTTTCCTGCCACTCGCCATTCGGGCCAGTCATCCGCCCCTTGGAGATCAAGGCGCAAAGATTGCCGTAGGCCTCCCGGTCCCTGGGATAGGCTAGGAATTCCGCCCCGCAGGTCAGGATCAGCCGCGTCCCGATGACCGGCTGCATCTTGGCGACCTTCGCCTCTACATGCAGCCGCACGACGCCGGCCATGGAATTGCGGTCGGCGATGCCGATCCGGTCGTAGCCCATCTTCCAGGCCGTGGTGACCAGATCCACAGCGTCCGAAGCGCCGTGCAGGAACGAAAAGCACGACGTGATCCCCAATTCGACAAACGGCGCAGGCGAGTTCTTGGTGAACGTCTGCGTGACGTCGAGCGTGCGTTTATCGGGGGTGAGTGGAGCGTCGGGCATCGGGGCGGGACCCAGGCATCAAAGAGAAGTCAGCGCGGCAGACGCAGACACACCAGGCCGAGGCTGCGGCGCTTCGAGGGGGGTTAGGGGGGCCAGCCCCCCGTCGCCCAAG
>JBCCCB010000162.1:0-9262 GCA_039033775.1 Pseudomonadota bacterium
CGAGATGTCCTGGACCAAGAAGAACGTCCATCCGGGCAAGATCGTCTCCACCTCGCAAGAGGTCGAGGTCATGGTGTTGGAGATCGACACTGCCAAGCGGCGCGTGTCGCTGGGTCTCAAGCAGACCATGCGCAACCCGTGGGAGGTCTTCGCGGAGACCCACCCCGAGGGCACGCAGGTCGAGGGCGAGGTCAAGAACATCACCGAATTCGGTCTGTTCGTGGGCCTGCCCGGCGATATCGACGGCATGGTGCATCTCAGCGACCTGACCTGGGAAGGCCGGGGCGAGGACGTCATCGGCGACTACCGTAAGGGCGACATCGTCAAGGCGGTGGTGTCCGAGGTCGACACCGAGAAGGAGCGCATCTCGCTCTCCATTAAGGCCGCCGACGGCGATCCCTATGCCGAAGCCATCGGCGGCGTGAAGCGCGGCTCGATCATCACCGTCGAGGTGACCAAGATCGAGGATGGCGGGATCGAAGTGGAGTATGAGGGCATGAAGTCCTTCATCCGCCGCTCCGACCTGGCCCGCGACCGTGCCGACCAGCGCCCCGAGCGTTTTGGCGTGGGCGACAAGATCGACGTGCGCGTAACCAACGTGCAAGCGAAGGACCGTCGTCTGGGCCTGTCGATCAAGGCGCGCGAGATCGCCGAAGAGAAGGAGGCCGTGGAACAGTTCGGTTCATCCGATTCGGGCGCGTCGCTTGGGGACATCCTGGGCGCGGCTTTGAAGGGCGGCGACGACTGAGCTAGGCCCCTTTTCAGACCTAATTGCAGGCCCCGCCAAATTTGGCGGGGCCTTTTTGCAAGATAGTCTTGCGTTTTATGAGTGTCATTTGACATATAGGCGTCCAGGATACCCTGGGGTTGTGCGGCCTATGTCGTGGAAACAGCAGAAAAAAGTGCCCTTGTGGCATGTCTCCTGTTTCTCTTCGCGATTGGCCGGTCTACTTTAACGGGAACTGCAAGAAGGCAATGAAAACAACGCGTCATGCGGGGGGACATAGATGATCCGTTCAGAGCTGATCCAGAAGGTCGCGGACGACAATCCGCATCTGTCGCAACGGGATGTAGAGAAAATCGTCAGCACGATCTTCGACAGCATTACCGAAGCCCTGGCTGGCGGGGATCGTGTCGAGCTTCGCGGCTTTGGCGCCTTCTCGGTCAAACAGCGCGACGCGCGGGTGGGGCGCAATCCCCGCACCGGAGAAGCCGTTCAGGTCGAGGAAAAGCATGTTCCGTTCTTCAAGGCGGGCAAGCTTCTCCGGGATCGACTGAACGACAGGGCCTGAGCCTTCTGGACAGGCGCCTGCCGCGACGGTAGGTCCGAGATATGAGCTTTCTCCGCATCGTCTTCCTGGGTCTGCTGGCCCTCGTGCTTCTGATCCTGGCGCTGGCGAACCGTGCCTCGGTCACGCTTCGTCTGCTGCCCGAAGAACTCGGCTCCTATCTGGGCCTGCGCTTCGATGTCACTTTGCCGCTCTTCCTGGTGATTTTCCTGGCCATCGGTGTCGGTCTTTTGATCGGCTTCTGCTGGGAATGGCTGCGTGAACATAAGCACCGGGCCGAGGCCAGCCGCCAGCGTGCCCAGAAGGAACGACTGGAAAAGGAATTGGCCAAGACGAAAGGCGTCGTGCCGGAGCAGGACGAGGTGCTCGCCCTGTTGGACGAGCCGCGCTGACATGCTTGGCGTGATGCGCCCCCGGGCGGGGGTGCGGGCCAAGATCTGCGGTTTGCGAACACTTCGTGACGTGGACGCGGCGGCTGCCGCTGGTGCGGCCTATATGGGTTTGGTTTTCTTCCCGAAATCGCCGCGACACGTCTCGTTGGATGAAGCGCGGGTTCTGGCGTCGGGCGCACCCATCGGGTTGGCGAAGGTCGCGCTCCTGGTGGATCCCGACGATGCGGCCTTGGATCGCGTCACGGCCCAGGTGCCGTTGGACATGATCCAGCTGCATGGCAGCGAAAGCCCGGCGCGGGTGGCAGAGGTGAAGGCGCGGACGGGGTTGCCGGTCATGAAGGCCGTGGGCCTGCGCGATGCCGCGGATCTGATTGCCCTGGATCTGTATGATGGCGTGGCGGACCAGATCTTGGTGGATGCCAAGCAACCCAAAGGCTGCGACCTGCCGGGCGGTAACGGTGTTGGCTTCGACTGGCACCTGATCGCTGACCGGTCTTGGAGCGGACCTTGGATGCTGGCCGGGGGGCTGACGCCCGACAACGTTGCGGAGGCCGTCAGGCTGACAGGCGCTCGCCAGGTCGATGTGTCGAGTGGCGTCGAAACGGCTCCGGGGGTCAAGGACCCCTCCCGGATGGCTGCCTTCTGCGCGGCTTTGGCGTAAACGGAGCGATGTCTAGAGTGATCTTCGGAAGGTCTAGATCAGCATTTCTGAAAAACATACCGTCATAGCACTGATGTCGTTGCACTTTTCGAAAGTCTGATGGCTCCGGCTTTTCGAGAAACGCTTTAGCGACCCGTCTCTCGGGTTTGCTTGCGCCAGCGCCCCGGGGGCAGGCCGGTCATCGACCGGAACTGAGCGGTGAAATGAGACTGGCCGGAAAAGCCACAGGCGGCGGCGATGTCGACCAATGTTCTGTCGGTGTCGATCAGCAATCGACGGGCGGTCTCGATCCGTCGCGACAAGACATAGGCATGGGGTGTCTGTCCCATCGCTGCCAAAAACCGGCGGGAAAAATGGGCCGGTGACAGGCAGGCGACCGCGGCCAAGGTGTCGACCGAGAGCGCTTCGTGGAGATTGGCTTCCACAGCCTCCCGCACCCGTGTGAGGCGCTGATCGTCCAGCGGCGGGTCCTCTGGCTTGCGGCCGTTCTGCTCCAGGCCAGCAAGCGCGCCGATCAACGCCGTGATTAGTCCATCGACCATCAAGGCTGCCGCCGGCCCATCTTCGCCGCCAATCGTCCAAATCTGAGACATAAGGGCGGACGTCACCGGATCATGGAGATCCGTGCCATAAAGCGGACCGAGCGGGTCCGACGGGCCGAAACTGCTGAGCGTATTGGCGACATAGGTTTGCGGCAGGGCCAGTAGCAGAACTTGATGATTGCCCTCCGCCTCCCAATCGGCGACTGCATCGTCCGGCGCTACATAGAGGCTGCCCCGTTGTCCCGACAGGATCCGCCGACCGTCGCCGCAATTGACCGAGGAATTCTGCAAACCTTTGGTCACCAGCCGAAGCACAACATCGTCGATGGCGGGATCCGATGTCGAATGGCTGGTCTGATCGGCCAAGACCATGCTGAACTTGGACGATCCGACAAGCCGCTGCTGTTGGGGGAAGCGATTATAGAGATCACCGTATAGACGGTCGTAGCTTTGGTTCGCGGCAGTGTGGTCGGTGGCCAAGCTTCGGCCTCCCTGGATTTGTGTCTAGGGGGCAAGCGTCCCCAATGATCGACAATCTGAAACAACGCGTACCGGGTTAGGCAGGTTGAAAATGGTACCCCGTTCCTTCCCGCTCCAGGTATCCCAAAGTCAGGGTCTTCAGATGCGTCGCTGCGAATGGAATTTGATCGACGCTAATCATATCGAGCAGGCGCATCCGTGTCTCGACGGCTTGGTGCATGTCGACGTCCAACTGGTGGCAGATACCCGGATACCGCAACTGCATGGGACCGCAGATCAGCGTGTCCGCGGTGATCAGAGCCCGATCGCCGCCTGACTCGAGCCGCACGACCGTATGTCCGGGCGTATGGCCGGGTGCCGAATGCAAGGTTATGCCTTCCCCTAAGTCGGAGGAACCGGAATGAAACTCGATGTCGTAGTCCAACTCGCCGATGAGTCTGGTGGTGAGGTGTGCCATGTCCGATTGGACCTGCGGCAGACGGGACACCAGCGACGGATCGCGCCAGTAGGCCCATTCCACTTCGCTGACGTGCAGGGTCGCGCCTGGAAAACGGGGGTGTCCGCCGGACATCAGGCCGCCGATGTGATCCGCGTGCAGATGGGTCAAGACGATGTCCGTGATCGCCGTGGGTTCGGGGGAGTCGCTGTCGCCCGCCATCCGCTCCGACAACTGGCCCGTGCCGGGCCGCGTGGCGCGCATCGTATCGCCGGCGCCGGCATCGACAAGGAAATGCCGACGCGGTGTCTGAACCGACCAGACAGTCGATCCGAGTTCGACCTGTTCACCATCCGGAAAGAGCCCCAGATTGCCCGCGTTCGGGAAGGCGGAGATCGGCGCTTGGAAGCCGCCGTCGGACCATGCGGTCAGCTTCATGTCTCCGAGGGCTCGGCTTCTGCTCCCCGGTCCGTTGGCCAAGGCACCAGTGGGGAGCGAAAGTGCAGCCGCTCCGGCAATGAGGTTTGTGCAGAACCGCCGTCGATCCGGATGGGACAGGGCGAGTGAGTCCGGCGCTCGCATACGACCTGACGGGGAGACAGGGCGCATGACGGTGTCCTGGGGAGAAGAGACGGCCATGACGGTGCCCTTTCCAGAGACAGCGGTTCTGCACCATCTTGTTGACATACGTAACGTCAACGCATCTTTCGTGATCGTTTGGAGCTTTGTCGAGATCCTGCGGTAACGGTCGATCTGGGCATAAATCCGCCAGCGCGCCACGTTCAGCGATCATGTTCACCCCATGATGGGGGTTAGGACCGCGAGGGTCCTAATAATACAGCGATCACCGGACCTTAGCGCCGGCGGTCGCGGCGGGACGACATGGGTTGAAATGCAACGGAAACATGAGCTTCGCAATAGGGTTTGCCCGCCTGGACCGGTAAGCCGCAAAACCAGAACTTCGATGTTGCCGGATCGCCGATGGGCCATTTGCAGGTGCGTTCCGTCAGTTCCATCAGCGAAATCTTCTTCGCCGTCTTCTCGACGGCATTCACTTTGGCAAGCGCTTCGGGCGAAATCTCGTTTGCCGATGGCTGCGGCGGTAGAGGCTGCCCCGCCATCAGCGGTTTGCGCAAGGGCGTTACATTGGTGCCCTGCGGAACGGCGGCCATTGTCCGCGGCTCGTCGTCGTCTTCCTCCTCCTCGACCGCCGGCTCCGGCGTTGGTGTGGGGGCGGCCGTCTTGGATGACATCTTCGGCGCCTTGGCGGCCGGTGGCTCGACCGCCGGCTTTTCGTCGCCCTGGCTGCGGGACGACAGACCCAGACGATGCACCTTTCCGATGACGGCGTTGCGGGTGACGCCGCCCAATTCCTTGGCGATCTGCGACGCCGTGGCGCCTTCGCCCCACATTCGCTTCAGCGTCTCGACACGCTCGTCCGTCCAGGCCATCGGGGTCTCCTTATCCCTGCTCGTTCCCGGGACGCGCGCTCTGTGGGCGCTGACGCTCCGGGTCGAGGGCCTATTGTATGCACCGCCTTGCCCGGTCACAAGCGGGGGCACTGCGACAAGGAGGATGGGCATGGCCGCCATGGGAGACGTGCAACAGGGCGTGCGGCGCTTCGGCCGGGTCAACTGGCTCGGCATGCAGACCCTGATCGAGCGCGAGGTGCGCCGGTTCCTGGCCGTCTGGACACAGACGCTGCTGGCCCCCTTGGTGACGGCGGGGCTATTCCTGGCGATCTTCACGCTGGCCATTGGCCCGGGACGGGGCGACGTGATGGGCGTCAGCTTCGTGCATTTCCTGGCGCCGGGCATCTTGATGATGACGGTGATCCAAAATTCCTTCGCTAACGTTTCCTCGTCTATCGTCATCTCGAAGGTGCAGGGCAACATCGTCGACACCTTGATGCCGCCTCTGTCGGCGGGCGAGTTGATCATCGGCTACCTGGCCGGTGGCATATTGCGAGGAATGCTGGTCGCGGTGGCGATCGCTTTGGTGCTGTTTCCCTTCATCGGGCTCGGGGTGCGACAGCCGATCGTGGCGTTGATCTGGGTTGCCATGGGCGGGGCGTTCCTGGGCGCCCTGGCCATCGTGGCGGGCGTTTTCGCGAACAAGTTCGACCAGATCGCCGCGATCACCAACTTCATCGTCACCCCGCTCAGCTTCCTGTCGGGCACGTTCTATTCGCTTGAGGCCCTACCGCCCTGGATGCAGGCGCTCAGTCACGCGAATCCGGTTTTCTACCTGATCGACGGATTGCGGTCGGCCGTGCTGGGTGTGTCCGATAGCTCGCCGTGGCTGGGCTTTGTCGTGGTCGCCTTTTCGACCTCCGCCGTCGTCGCAGTGGCGTGGTGGATGTTCCGGACGGGGTACCGGCTGAAATCATGATCCGCGCGGCGCGATCCTTCTTATCCCCTTTGGAACCCAGGGGCAGGAGGCGGCGATGCTGATCGCCCCCCCCCATTCCGGTCGCTGTGGTCGCGATCTGGCGCGATGGGAATGTGTCCGTGGACGTGGTGGGGCATCGGTTCGACTGCGGTCCCGAGATCTTGCCGGATGATCCCTGGCATGTAGGATCGCTTGGACAGGCCATGACCGCGATGCTTGCGGCCCGGATGGTCGCCGACGGACGGGTCCGTTGGGAAGATGCAGTCGGAGCGCTGCTGTCCGCGCCGGAGCCATGGCCCGATACCGGCCTGGCCGAGTTTCTGACACACCGGTCGGGCATGGCGGCCAATCTGTCCATGTGGCGAACGCTTCTCAGGCCTGGGCGCGGGCGCTGTGTGACGGCCATGTTGAAACGCAGCCAGCCGGACTGCTTGGAGAGTTTCTCTGTTCAGATGCAGGCTACATAATCGCAGGGGCCAAGCTCGGGGCCGCGGCGGGCGAGCCTTGGGAGGCGCTCATCGAACACGAGGTGTTCCAGCCGCTCGCCATGACGGATGCAGGATTTCGGCGCTCCGGATCCGGGGCCGCTGGGGCATCGCGATGGCAGGGCCATCGCGCTTGGTCAGTGGGCGGACAACCTACCCGCCATGGGGCCCGCAGGCGCCATTCATCTGCCGGCCCGCGATATGCTGCGGTTCCTGGAAGCCCATGCGAAGCGCGATCCAGGCTATCTGCCGCCGGGTCTCTGGGAGCGGCTGCACCGGCCCGTCGGGGATTACGCCATCGGTTGGCGAGGGGAGCCGGACGACCTGCGGCACACCGGATCGAATATGTTCTGGTTCGCAGGGATGCGCATCACTCATGCGGACGCCGCCTTCGTCGTCGTCAATGCGGGGGGACCGACGGCCCGGTCGGCAGTGTTGGCGATGCTCGACTCCTTGCCCTGAGCCGCCCTTCGCGCCACGCCAGAAGGCCCGCGCCGACGATGATAAGACCGGCGCCTGCCCAGCCGATCAAATCTGGAATGACGCCGAATAGGGCGGCATCGTAGAGGCCCGCGAAAACCAGGGTCAGATAGCTGAAAGGGGTCACGAAGCTGGCGTCGGCGCGGGCCATGGCGTTGACGAAGCAACCTTGGGCGGCGGCCATGGTCAGTCCGAGGGTGGCCATTCCGGCCCATTGCGCCGGGGTTGGCGGCTGCCAGCCGGGCAGGGCGGCGGCGGTCGAGATAACCAGGCCAAGCCCGTTGGCCCAGACAAGCGCCGCCAGGAGGCTTTCGCCGCGCGTGAGGCGCTTGATGAAGAGGACCTCGCACCCCAGAAGGAGCGCCGCGCCGAGGGCCAACAGCGCGCCGGGCGCGATGGCGCCCATGCCGGGACGGAGCAGCAGGGCAGCGCCCGCCAGCGCTATGGCGGCGGCTGTCCAACGGATCGGGCCGACGCGTTCGCCCAGCAGCGGGATAGCCAGGATCATGGCGATGACGGGATTCAGGAAGGTAATGGCCGTTGCCTCGGCCAAGGGGATGGTGGCGACGGAGGCGAACATGAGCGTGACGCCGCCCCAGCCGCAGATGATGCGGCCAAGGTGAAGTTTGGCATGGCCGGGATTGAAACGCGGGCGCAGCCAGGCCGCGACCGCAAAGATGGCGATCGCGCCGAAAAGGTAGCGACCGAACGTAACCTGGAGCGGTGAGAAAGCGGGGCCAAGGGTCTCAGTGCCCAGGGCTTTGGCGATCAGCGTGGTGGCGGCGATCAGGATCGTGGCGCCGACCATGAACGCAATCGCCGCCGCAGGGCGCGCAAAGTCTTTGGAAAGATCTTGGGCGGAGGTTTCTCGAAAGCTTCGTGGGTCAGACACCCAGACACCAGCGCATGATCGCCTTCTGGGCGTGCAGCCGGTTCTCGGCCTCGTCGAAGATCACTGATTGCGGGCCATCCATGACGGCGCTTGTCACCTCCTCCTCGCGGTGGGCGGGCAGGCAATGCATGAACAGGGCCTCGTCCTTGGCGTGGGACATCAGCGCCTCGTTGACCTGGTAGGGGCGCAACAGGTTGTGGCGGCGTTCGCGCGCCGTCTGACTGTCATGCATGGAAATCCAGGTATCGGCCACGACCAGGTCGGCGCCCGTGACGGCCGCGACTGGGTCGCGTTCGATGGCCACCGAGGCGCCGGCCTTGCGGGCGAAGCCCACGGCCTCGTCTTCCGGGTCCAGTTGTGCGGGGCCGGAGAAGGTCAGGTCGAAGCCGAACTGCCCCGCCGCATGTGCAAAGCTCGCGAAAACATTGTTGCCGTCGCCGCACCATGTGACCTTGGCTCCCTCGATCAGGCCGCGATGTTCCTCATAGGTCATGACATCGGCCATGATCTGGCAGGGATGGGTGCGGTTCGTGAGGCCGTTGATGACGGGCACGTCGGCATACTCCGCCATTTCCTGCAGGGTGTCCTCCTCGAAGGTGCGGATCATGATGAGGTCGACGTAACGGCTCAGCACCCGGGCCGTGTCGGCGATGGTCTCGCCATGGCCCAGCTGCATGTCGCCGCCCGACAGGACCATGGTCTCGCCGCCCATCTGGCGCACGCCCACATCGAAGCTGATGCGGGTCCGGGTCGAGGGTTTTTCGAAGATCAGCGCGACCATGCGGCCCGCGAGGGGCTGCTCGTCGTCGGGGGTGCCCTTGGGGCGACCGGCGCGGGCATCCTTCATGGCACGGGCGCGGTCGATCATCTGCCGCAGTGCGGCGGGATCGGTCGTATGGATGTCGAGAAAATGGGTCATGTCGGTCTTTCGGGCGCGGCCGGGCGTGGTGAGTATTTTTGACAAGAAGAAGTGGGCGGGCCTTTCATCGGTGAAAGAGCATGATGCGCACCGGATCGCCGTCCTCGCAAGGGGCGATGCGGTCGCCCGCGAACCCGGCTTTGGCGTAAGTGGCCACAGCGCGGGTGTTCTCCGGGTCCGGGTCCACGACGACGCAAGGGGCCCCGCCTTTGCAAAGTTCAGTCGCGCGTTGGCGCAGGTAGCCCGCCGCGTGGCCTTGGCCCAGATAGGCGGGATCGCCCAGGAAGGTATCGAG
>JBCCCB010000163.1:0-9163 GCA_039033775.1 Pseudomonadota bacterium
CGGGGAGCGCGCCCATCAGTGGGCTCAGGCCCAGCCGGTCCAGATGCGCGCCGAGGAAGCTGTAGGTGCCGTAGAAGGCGATCATCATCGCGGCCTGGACCATTAGCGCGCGGGCGACGCCCGGCAGGGGCAGGGCGATCCAGGGGAGGGTGACGGTCTTGCCCGCCGTGTTGGGCAATGTGCGCAAGACCAGGGCCAGAAGCGCCGCGCCCGTCGCCGTGGCGGCGAAGACGACGCGCCAGTTCATGAGGTCGGCCAGAATGGCCGAGAGGGTGACGCCGAACACCATGGCCAGGGTCCAGCCGGTGAGGACGCGGCCCAGCGCCTGGGCCTCGCGGCCCTTGGGCGCGACCTCGGCGGCGAGGGCATAGGCGGCGGGCAGGGCGATGCCGGAGGCGATCCCGGCCAGGACTTGGCCGGTGGCGAGCATGGCGAAGGTCATGGCCGCGCCCGACAGAGCCAGGGCCGCCGCGAGCAGGCCCAGGGCAAGGGAGATCATGCGTGCCGCACCGAACCGGTCGATCAGGGGCGCGAGCAGGAGGGCGGAGAGCGCCGTCGCCGCGCCGAAGCCCGCCGAAGCTTGCATGACGGCGGCCGCATCCCGTCCGAGCGCCGCGCCCACGGGGGCGGAGACGGGGGCGAGGACCAGGGAATTCGCGCCGACGATACCCACGGCGGCCATGAGGAGGTTAAGGTCACGGGTCATGGCGCGTTCCTTGATCTTAGATCGGAGAAAGCGCTATTTGTACGAATGCTGTTCGGGAAGAGGTTTCGATGACCGAAGGAGAAGAAACGGAAAACGTTCGGTCTGGTCCCTCGGCGCGCCGGGCCCTGGATGCGATGGACCGAAGGATATCCGGCGCGCTGGCGGCGGATGCGACCATCTCCTACGCGGACCTGTCCAAGCGAGTCGGCCTCTCGGCGGCGGCCGTGCATGAACGGGTTCGGCGGCTGCGCGCGTCGGGCGCCATCCGTGGCACGACGGCCGATCTGGACGGCCCTGCCATGGGCAAGCCGCTTTTGGGCTTTGTGCATGTGGACACGGTGGGCTGGGGCAAGACCAAGGGGTTGATGGCCTTGGCGGACTTCCCGGAAGTGGAGGAGATCCATTCCTCCACCGGCGATACCTGCGTGATCCTGAAGGTCCGGGTGGCATCGCCCCATGCGTTGGAAGGGCTACTGAGCCGGGTCTACGACCTGCCGGGCGTGCGGGGGACGAACACCTATATCGCGCTGTCGACCTATCTGGAGCGGGGCGTGCAGGCAGGGGTCACCAAGACATTGGAAACGGAGGATCACGTCCGGGACTGATCCCGAGGGCTCGGACGTCATGGCGGTGGGGTGGGGACTGTAGGATGGGGTTTCACCCCATCGCTCCGGCGGAGATGGGGTGAAACCCCATCCTACGGTGCGGCGAAGTGCTTCGACAGTTTCAGGCCCTGGCCCTGGTAGTTGGACGCGATCCCCTGGCCATAGAGCTGGGCGGGAACCTCGGACATGGTCTCGTAGATCAAGCGGCCCACGATCTGGCCGTCTTCCAGCACAAAGGGCGCCTCATGGCATCGCACCTCCAGCACGCCGCGCGCGGGCGTGCCGTGGCCGAAGCCGGGATCGAAGAAGCCGGCGTAGTGGACGCGGAATTCGCCGACCATGGCGAGGTAGGGCGCCATTTCGGCGGCATGGGTCGGCGGGATGGTCACCGCCTCGCGCGAGACCAGGATGTAGAACGCGCCGGGATCCAGGATGATGCGCCGATCGCGGGTGCGGACGGCCTCCCAGAAGTCGCGGGGGGTGTAGTGGCCGAGCTTATCCAGGTCGATGACGCCCGTATGGGGCTTGGCGCGCCAGCCGACCAGATCGCCGTCGCCGGGGGTCAGGTCGACCGAAAAGCCCAGGCCGTCGTCAATCACCGGCGTGCCGTCGACCAGCGGCGTGTCCGCGTGGAGCGCGGTCAGGGCAGCGTCATCCAACACCGCATCGCCCGCGCGGAACCGGATCTGGTTGAGGCGCATGCCGGGGCGCACGAGGACGGAGAAGCTGCGGGGACAGATTTCGGCGTAGAGGGGGCCGGTATAGCCCGGCGCGATACGGTCGAATTCCGTGCCGCCATCGGTGACGGTGCGGGTCAGCAGGTCCAGGCGACCGGTGGAGGATTTGGCGTTGGCGACGGCGGAGAGATCATCGGGCAGCGCCAGGGATTCCTGCAAGGGGACGAGGTAGACGGCGCCCTTTTCCAAGACGGCGCCGTCGGTCAGGTCGATGCGGTGCATCTCGAATTCGGGCAGGCGGTCGGTCAGGGCCCGGCCCGCGCCCGGCAGGAAGGATGCGCGGACGCGGTAGGCCACATGGCCCAGGCGCAGGTCCAGCGAGGCCGGCTGCACCTGGCCCGGCACGGGGTCGGGGCAGTGCAATGCGCCGGAGGCCATCAAGGCTTCGATCTGCTGGCTGGCGAGGACGCCGGTCGGAAAGGTCATGCACAGCCCCCAGAGACGCGAAACGCCCCGCCCCAATCGGGGAGAGGCGTTGCAAGTGTGGTCGGGCTAGCAGGACTCGAACCTGCGACCTTCCGTCCCCCAGACGGACGCGCTACCAGGCTGCGCCATAGCCCGACTGGCGGCGTGCATAGGGCTGACGGCCCCAAGGCGCAAGCGGGAAAGTCGGTGGCCGTCAGCGGAGCGTGCCCCGCGCGAGATCCTCGCGGACCTCGTCGGCCAGCGCCTTCAGGCGCCGATGCAGCCGGCGCAGTTTCAGACGGTCGATATCGGGGGCCGGATCGGCGGATCGCACGGCCTGCAGGGCGGCTCGGGTCGGCGGGGCCGCGTCGGGGGCGTCCTTCGCAGGGGCGGCCGGGCCCGGCTCGGGCGGGCGCGGCGCGGGGGATGGCGCCTCCGGCTCGGGATCCGCACGGGTGATCGCCGGGGGAGTGGTCGGTGGTGGGGCGGGCGCCGCAGGGGGGGGCGGAGCCTCGTCGGTCGGGTCCGCGGCGGTCCCGTCCGGTTCCGTCGGCGCCTCGGATGACGGGCGTTGGAAGGGCACGACTTCGCCGCTTTCGATGGTCGCGTCCGGGTCGGGTGTGTCCGCCGGAGCGGCGGGGGACAAGTCGGGGGCGACCGGCTCGACGGGCGGCGCGTCATCGGAAACGGGCTTTTCCCGAATGACCTTGCGGGTGCGCTGGGGTGTCCCCTCGGGCATGTCCAAATCGGGCGAAAGGTCCATGACCGGCGCCGTGCCCTCGTCGTCGATCTTCTGGCCGACGGCACGGATCGTCAGGCCCTGGTCGTGCAGCATGACCTTGATGCCGCCCAGCAGCTTCATGTCGTCGGGCCGGTAATAGCGCCGCCCGCCCGCGCCCTTGACGGGGGCGATCTGCTCGAACTTGGATTCCCAGAAGCGCAGGACATGGGTGGGCACGCCCAACCAGTCCGAGACTTCCCGGATGGTGCGGAACGCACCCTCCGATTTGGTGGGGCTCTTGGTCAAGCCGTCAGCTCCGGTTCCCTTCGGCCACGCGGTCCTTCATCAGATGCGACGGCCGGAAAGTGAGCACGCGGCGGGGCGGAATCGGGGCCTCTTCGCCGGTCTTGGGGTTGCGGCCCACGCGGGCCGACTTGTCCCGGGTCGAGAAGGTGCCGAAGCCGGAGATCTTCACCTGCTCCCCTTCGACCAGCGCGTCGGAAACATGATCCAGGACCGAGGCCACGAGGCCCGCGCTTTCGTTGCGGGACAAGCCCACGTCGCGAAAGACGGCTTCGCTGAGATCCATGCGGGTGAGGGTCTTTCCGGCCATGTGCTGCGTTCTCCCTTGGCTGCGTTCAGTTGACGCACAGTTTCGTTCCTCGGGAACGGTGTCAATCCCAAGGGGTTGCGGGCAGATGTTCATGCGGTGTCGTGCCGGGCGCAACCAGGGGTTGATAGGCCTGCCGGGGCTTGAGCTATCTCACCAGCGCAGGACCACGGCGCCCCAGGCGAGACCGCCGCCGATGGCTTCGGTGACGACCAGATCGCCCGGTTTCAAGAGACCTTCGGCCTTGCCCACCGACATCGCCATGGGAATCGAGGCCGCCGAGGTGTTGCCGTGATCCTGGACGGTGACGATGACCTTTTCCATCGGCAGTCCCAGCTTCTGGGCGGTCTTGGCGATGATCCGGGTATTGGCCTGATGGGGGACGATCCGGTCGATATCCTCCTTGGCGACGCCGGCCTTTTCCAGCACGTCCTCGGTGCAGGTGGTCAGCTTTTCGACGGCATGGCGGAACACCTCCTTGCCCGCCATTTCCAGGTGGCCCGCGGTCTGCGACGCCGAGACGCCGCCCGAGACCTTGAGGATGTCGCGATGGCGGCCATCGCTGTTCAGGTCGGTGGCCAGGATGCCCCGATCCTCCGACGTGCCCTCGCCCTCGGCCTTTTCCACAACGACCGCGCCCGCACCGTCGCCAAAAAGGACGCAGGTGCCCCGGTCCTCCCAATTCATGATGCGCGAGAAGGTCTCGGCGCCGATCACCAGGATCCGCTCGGCCTGGCCCGAGACGATCATGCCGTTGGCGTTCGACAGCGCGAAGACGAAGCCCGCGCAGACTGCCTGGATGTCGAAGGCGAAGCCCTGGGTCATGCCGAGCTTCTGCTGGACGATGGTGGCCGTCGCCGGGAAGGTCAGGTCGGGGGTCGAGGTGGCGACGATGACGGCGTCGATGTCGTCGGGGTTCAGCCCCGCATCGGCCAGCGCGCCGCGGGCGGCGGCGACGGCCAGGTCCGACGTCATCTCGCCCTCGGCGGCGAAGTGGCGCCGCTCGATGCCCGAGCGGCTGACGATCCATTCGTGCGAGGTGTCGAGGAAGCTTTCGAACCAGGAATTCGGGACGACGCGGTCGGGCAGGTAATGGCCGACGCCGGTGATGACGCTACGGATCATGCTTGTTCCTCGACCGGGCCGGTCACGGAGGCCAGGCGGGCTTTCAGCCGGTCGCTGAAGCCGGATTTCGAGAGGTTCCACGCCAGGTCGACGGCGGCGGCGACGCCGGTTTCATCGGCGGAGCCATGGGATTTGACCACGGTGCCGTTCAGGCCCAGGAAGACACCGCCATTCACGCGGCGGGGGTCGATGCGCTTGGACAGGCGCTTGAGCGAGGTCATGGCGAGCAGGGCGGCGATCTTCGACAGGGGGGTGGCGCGGAACGCCTCGCCCAGCATGTCGCGCACGAAGCGAGCGGTGCCTTCGCCGGTCTTCAGGGCGATGTTGCCGGTAAAGCCGTCGGTGACGATGACGTCGACATTTTCCGACGGGATGTCGCCGCCTTCTACGAAGCCCACATAGTCGAAGCCGTTGGCGTCGGCCAAGGCCTCGATCAGGTCATGGGCACCGCGCAATTCGGACCGGCCCTTGTGTTCCTCGGTGCCGACATTCAGCAGGCCGACGCGGGGCCGGTCCAGGCCGAGGCCGTTGCGGGCATAGGACATGCCCATCAAAGCGTATTGCAGCAGGTCGTCGGCATCGGCGCGTATATCGGCCCCCACATCCAGCATGACGTTGAAGCCAGATGGATTCCGCGATGGCCAGAGACATGCAATAGCAGGTCGGTTGACACCCGGTAACTTGCGCAGCCGGATCATCGAGACAGCCATCAGCGCGCCGGTATTGCCGCACGACACGCAGACCGACGATTCGCCGTCGCGGACCGAGGTTATGGCCGACCACATGGAGGTGTCCTGGCCGCCTCGCATGATCTGCGCGGGCTTGTCGTCCATGGTGACGACGCGGTCGGCATGGCGGGTGGTGCAATGGTCCGACAGGCCACGGCGCCTGGCGATCAGGCCGTCCAGCACCGCTTTGTCGCCATGGACGACGAAGCGCATGGCGGGTGTCTTCTTCACCGCACGGGCCAACCCGGCGATGACGGCGTCCGGGCCGGCGTCACCGCCCATGGCATCAATGGAGAGCACGGGTGGGGAGTCCGACATGAGCCGTAGCGTCCCCGGACCGATCAGATGTCGTCGTCGAGCTCGACCGTGTCGGCCGCGATGACTTCACGGTCGGCGTAATGGCCGCAGGCGCCGCAGACGTGATGCGGGCGCTTCAACTCGCCGCAATTGGGGCATTCGGCCGGGTTGCCCGGCTTCAGGAAGTCGTGCGACCGGCGGTTGTTGCGGCGGGACGGTGTGACCTTGTTCTGCGGAACGGCCATGGGTCTAACCTCGGGTGTCTCGGCGGGGCCCGTCGGCGGGACCCGGATGTCTCTGATATGCGTTCCGCCGGTCCCTATTGCGATTGTGCCTAAGGGTCCAGCAAATTTCGGGTCCGTACGCGACGGAACGCGCCTCATACAGCGATTCAGCGGGGATGCAAGGGGAAGGGGTGCTTGACCCCGGCCGCGCGCCCGTGCCCGATGGCGCCATAACAAAACCTGGGGAGATCGAAATGAAGCATCTGACCTTTGCCGCAGCGCTTTTGCTGGCCGCGCCGGTAGCCGCACAAAGCTGGGACATGCCGACGCCATATGGTGACAGTACGTTTCATACCGTGAACATCGCGCAATTCGCCGACGATGTGCGCGAAGCCACCGACGGGGCGCTCGACATCACGATCCATTCCGCCGGATCGCTGTTCCCCCATGCCGAGATCAAGAACGCCGTCCGCTCGCGCCAGGTGCCCATCGGGGAATTCCTGCTGTCGCGGCTGTCGAACGAAGACGCGGCCTTCGAATTGGACGCCCAGCCCTTCGTGGCGACATCGCTGGAAGATGCCAAGAAGCTTTGGGACGTCCAGAAGCCGGTCATCGCCGAGTTGCTGGGCGAACAGGGTCTGATGCCGCTGTTCAGCGTGCCGTGGCCGGCCCAGGGGCTCTATACCAACGGGCAGATCGACCGGGTCGAGGACCTGTCGGGCCTGCGGTTCCGGGCCTATAACGCCGCCTTGGAAGAGATGGCGACGATCGCGGGCGCGGCGCCCGTGCAGGTCGAAGTGCCGGATATCCCGCAGGCATTCAGCACAGGGCAGGTCGAGGCGATGATCACCTCGTCGTCCACTGGCGCGAACACCTCGGCCTGGGATTACCTGTCCCATTTCTCGCCCATTAATGCCTGGCTGCCGAAGAATATCGTCGTGGTGAACCAGCGGATGTTCGAAGGGCTGGACGCCGAGGTCCAGGCCGCCGTGCTGGAGGCCGCCGCCGCCGCGGAAACCCGAGGCTGGGAGATGTCGGCCGCCGAGGACGCCGCCAAGATCGCCGAGCTGGAGGCGGGCGGGATCACGGTCTATCCGCCCTCGGACACACTGACGACGGGCCTGCAACAGATCGGAACCCAGATGTTGGAGAACTGGAAGGCGGACGCCTCCGAGGCCGGGCTTTCGATCCTGAGCGCGTTCCAAGAGTGATGGGCCTGGGGCCGGGCGACCGGCCCCTTTGTCCATGAGACGCGCTCTCGATCTTCTTTATTTTGGCGCCGGGATGGTCGCTGCCGGGTTCATTTCAGGCCTGTGCCTCCTGATCGTGGCGCAGGTCCTGTTGAACGCCGGCACGCGGCTGGGCCTGCCGCTGCCGCCGACGATCCCGTCCTATGCGGATTTCGCGGGCTACATGCTGGCGGCCGGGACGTTCCTGGCCTTGCCCTGGACGCTTCGGTCGGGCGGGCATGTGCGGGTGTCTTTGGTGACGTCCCGGCTGCCGGCCCGGGCGCAATGGCGGGTGGAGCTGGCGATTCTGACGCTGGCCGCCGTGATGATCGCCTACGCGCTCTGGTTCGCGGGGCTGCTTCTGGAGGAGAGCCACCGCTTCGGCGACACCTCGCCCGGCATCATCCCGATCCCGCTCTGGATCCCGCAGATCGCCATGGTGCTGGGCCTCGCGCTGTTGCTGGTTTCGCTGGTCGATAGCTTTGTCCAGACCTGGCGCACCGGCGCGCCCGTTATCGGCGGGGGCGAGGAGGGATGAGCGATCCGGTCATCGGTCTGATCCTGCTGGTCGTCCTCTTTGCGATGCTGGCGGGCGGGCTCTGGGTGGCGATGGCCTTGGCGTCGGTGGCCTTGGTGGCGCTGATCGCGTTTTCCAATGCGCCCTCCGGCTTGGTGATGGCCACGACGTTCTGGGGACATTCCCATTCCTGGTCGCTGGCGGCGCTGCCGCTCTTCATCCTGATGGGCGAGATCCTGCTGCGGTCGCGGCTGTCGAAGGACATGTTCAGCGGCCTCGCCCCCTGGCTGGGCGGGCTGCCGGGGCGGCTTCTGCATGTGAACGTGCTGGGCTGCGCGATCTTTGCAGCCGTCAGCGGATCTTCGGCGGCCACGGCCGCCACCATCGGCCGGATGTCGGTGCCGGAATTGGAGGGACGGGGCTATCCCCAAGGCCTGGTCATCGGCACCCTGGCCGGATCGGCGACGCTGGGCTTGCTGATCCCGCCCTCGATCATTTTGATCGTCTATGGCGTCGCCACCGAACAAAGCATTGCCCGCCTGTTCGTGGCGGGGATTCTGCCGGGGCTGATGCTGGTCTGCTTGTTCGCGGGCTATGTCGCGGTCCGGGCCTGGATGGATCCGTCGCTGATCCCGGCCCGGGGCGAGCGGTTGCCGTATCTGGCCCGCCTGAAGGCCTCCCGCAGCTTGATCCCGGTGGCGCTGCTGATCCTGGGCGTGATCGGGTCGATCTATACCGGGCTTGCCTCCCCAACCGATGCCGCGGCCCTGGGGGTCGTGCTGTCCGTGATCCTGGCCTTCTCCACGGGGGGCTTTACCTGGCGCCTGCTGGGCGATGCGTTGATGAGCGCCACGCGCACCTCCTGCATGATCGCCTTCATCTTGCTGGGCGCCGCTTTCCTGTCGGTCGCCATGGGCTTTACCGGCATCCCCCGCAATCTGGCCGCCTGGATCGGCGAGATGGGGTTGTCGCCCTACGCCCTGCTGGCCGTGCTGACGGTCTTCTTCATCGTGCTGGGATGTTTCCTGGACGGCATCTCCGTGGTCGTCCTGACCACCTCCATCGTGTTGCCCATGGTCCAGGCGGTGGGGATCGACCCGCTGTGGGAACTCAACAGGCACTTCATCGGTCGGCCGATGCGCCGCGAGCCCCACTTGACGCCACGGTTGCGCAAACTGCGCAGGCGAAGACGCCCCCGCAGGCTCCATCGGCGATGCCGCGGGAAACGATCCCCAGCTAGCATAATATGGCGAGCTTTC
>JBCCCB010000164.1:0-9089 GCA_039033775.1 Pseudomonadota bacterium
CTACACCTTCAAGCCCGCCCAGAAGATGCTGGTGACCGAGGACGAGAAGAAGATTCGCCTTACGGACAAGGAAACCAACATCCTAAAGTTCCTTTACCGGGCCAATGACGGCACCGTCGCCCGCGACGTTCTGCTGCAAGAGGTCTGGGGCTACAACGCCGAGGTGACGACCCATACGCTGGAAACCCACATCTACCGGCTGCGCCAGAAAATCGAGCCGGATCCGACCAATGTCCGCCTTCTGGTGACTGAATCCGGGGGCTATCGTTTAATGGCGTAACCTGTGCCCCCCACGGCACAGACCACCAGAGTTTGTTTCCAAATCGGAAATTTACCTCACGTTAACGATTTGGATCGTATACGTTCTGAATACCGAGGCATCGCCGGTCAATGTGGATGCAACCTCCCTGTTGGACTTGGCCGGATGCTTGCATCCGGCCTCCTTTTTTTTCAGGAACCTGCCCAGGATAAGCGTGACAGAGACGTCCTCAAATCTCAGCCGCGACGTCGAGTTGGCCGAACGCACCGTATGGTCCGTTTTACGGGATGGCGACATCGACGCGGATCAAGCCGCTTTGGCGCAGGATTTCCTGGGCGTCTACCCTGACGGATTCGCCGACCGCGCGGACCATGCCGGGCAATTGCGCGACGGCCCAACCATCGCCTCCTACGATCTCCACGACATCCGAGTGCGCGCCCTCGGCCAGGAACACGCGCTCATAGCCTACCGCGCGGTATACACGCGCCCCACCCGCACTGCGCCCGAGGAGATGTATGTCTCCTCGATCTGGCGACGCGAAGACAGCGGCTGGGTGAACATCTTCAGCCAAGATACCCCCGCCAATCCAACGACGAAACTGCCCTGAAACAGACCCGAGGCGACACAGGATCGGCGCCGCACGGACATGGCTCCAAAGCGTGCGATCCGGGTCCGAGTTATTGACGAGACCGCCCGCCCCAAGGGGCAGGCCGGACCACAAATGCGATGTCGCGGAGCCATCCGACGCTACGCCCCGTGACGAAGATGCAACCCGCCAAGGTCTCCGGTGCGCGGAGCGAACCCTTGCCCTGTCGCGTCGATACCGGGAGGCCGCGTCAGATGAAAAACGACCGCTTGTCCACACGACCGGACAATGAGCCGGACGCCCCGTGCAAAATCGCCATCCGGATCAGGCACGGTCCGGGATACCGGCCCGTCACCTTTCCCCAGCCAGCGACCGCGATGATGCGCGGCGTCGATGCCGCGTCGGACTGGCCGGACGGAGCGGTTCTCGGACCGGAATGCCAGTCGCAGACCCACCGATCCGCGACACGACCCGTCGTCAAGATCGTCTGAAACCGATTATCCGGACTGGCGCCACCATCGTCGGAGCCATCGCCGACCAAGCCTGGACGCGAGCGTCCCGGCCGGTCACGCCCCGCCGGTTGCACGCGCCGGACCTGCGTCACTCGGTGACGCGCACATCCTCCATGCGGTCGGGTTCACCGACCACGGCCCCGTTGGGGCCCGTGCCGCGCTTGATGGCGTCGACGACCTCCATCCCCGACGTCACCTCACCCACGACAGTGTACTGCCCGTCCAGGTGGGTCGCGGGCGCGAACATGATAAAGAACTGGCTGTTGGCGGAGTTCGGATCGGCGGCCCGCGCCATCCCGATCACGCCCCGCTCGAACGACCGGTCCGAGAATTCGGCCGCCAGATCGGGCCGGTCGCTGCCGCCGGTGCCCGCGCGGCGCATGTCGCCGCCGGTGCGGCCGAACTGAACGTCGCCGGTCTGGGCCATGAATCGGTCGATCACTCGGTGAAAGACGACGCCGTCATACGCCCCGGCAGAGGCCAGGGCCGTGATCTGCTCGACATGCTCGGGCGCCACGTCTTCAAATAGGTCCACGGTGATCGTGCCATTCGCCTCGCCGGCGATGTCGATCTCCAGACCCGTGGCCAAGGCCGGGGTGGACAGCATCAGCAGCGCGACCAGACTACGCATCGGCGGCCACCTTCACGGAGATCATCTTGTCGGGATCCGCGGGCGGCTCGCCGCGGCTGATCTTGTCCACATGCTCCATCCCGTCGATCACGCGGCCATAGACGGTGTATTGCCGGTTCAGGAAATGGTTGTCGGCGAAGTTGATGAAGAACTGGCTGTTGGCCGAATCCGGGTTCTGTGACCGTGCCGCGCCCAATGTCCCGCGATCGTGCGGCACGCCCGAGAACTCTGCCTTCAGGTCCGGCTTGCTGCTGCCGCCGGTTCCGGCGCGGCCCATATTGCCGCCGTCCTTCCCGTGCTCCACGTCCCCGGTCTGCGCCATGAAGCCGTCGATGACGCGGTGGAACACCACCCCGTCATAGGCGCCTTCGCGGGCCAGCTCCTTCATCCGCTCGGCATGGCCTGGCGCCACGTCGGGCAGCAACTCGATGACGACGTTACCGTCCTTCAGCTCGATGATGACGGTGTTTTCGGGATCTTTGATCTCGGCCATGGGGGCCTCCTCGTTGGTCTTCCCGGGTCAGCTAGGCCATCGCGCGCCCGAGGGAAAGGCGATCAGGGGGCCGGTTTCCCGGCCGTCGCATGCAGATTGGCCACCTCGGCGGGATCGAGCGCAAGGGCCGTGGCGAAGCGGGCCAGGAATTGACGCTCGGCCGGGTGATCCGGGTCGATGGCGGTCAGCGCGGCGGCATACACCTCGGCCTCATGTCCGCGCGGAACGTCGCGGGCCAACGCCTCCGGATGGACGGGCTCCGACAGAGCGACGTCGATCACGGCGCGATCCTCGGGCGTTTCGGCGTCGCCGACGATCTGGTCGAGCAGCGCGCGTTCCTCGGCGTCGACCACGCCATCGGCGCGCACGGCCTGGCCCATGGCCCGGATCATGATCGCCGCCGTCTCGTCGTCTTGGGGTCCGGCATCGACCATGGCGGTATGGTCGGCTCCCTGCCCCAGGGCCGAGCTGCCCCCAGCCATGGCCGCCAGACCGCCCAGCAGGCCACCGCCCGCCGCACCGCCGCCCAAACCCGACAGCATCGACGACAACCCGCCGCCAGAGCCGCCTGCGCCCGACATCATCTGTTTGACACCCTGCAATCCGCCCCGCTGGCGGAACGCTTGGTATCCTTTGGCGGCGGCGAAGGCGACAGCCATCTTCATGGCCATACGTTTCAGTGACATGGGCGACGTCCTCCGGTGATGTCTCGAAACCCTACGTAAGATGCCCGGCGACCCGGACAACCGAAGACCGGATCAGTCTTCCCCGTTAGACAATCTCCGCCTGCCGGCCCGGTCGCCCGCCGCGTCGGCCAGGACCGGCGTTCCGTCGGCTTCGAGCGAAGTGTCGATGACGTTGTCGAAATCGACCGTGACGATGGCGCCCCCATCGCTCGATAGGATGTTCAGATCGGCCCCCAGGGTGGCAACCAGACTCCTTGTGATCCGCGCGCCCAGATTGCCTTGTTCAGGCCAGTTCGTATCTCCGAACCCCACGCCGTCATCCTCGATCGTCAGGCGCGTCCGGTCGCCTCCCTGCTGCTTGAGCGAGACGTTCACGACTCCCTCCACGCGGTCGGCGAACGCATGCTTCAGGGTATTCGACAGGATTTCCGAGACCAGAAGCCCCAGTTGCGCCGCCTGCTCGGTCCGCATGAACACCGTATCCACGTCGATGTTTACCCGGATATTGCGCCGCGCGTCCAACGCACCGACGGTAGAGGCGACGCGGCTCACATAACTGCCGGCCGATACGACATCGTAGCGCACGGCCGCATCCTGGGGCGGTCGGCTGAATTCGTCGTAGAGCAGAGCCAGAGCTTCGACCCGGCGGGCAAGGATGCCGTAGGACTGCTTCGGATCGACATCTCTCGATTGCATTCGGATCATGGAAGAAATCAACTGAAGATGGTTCTTCACCCGATGCTGCATCTCGTCCAGCTTGTCGTCGAAGTTGTGGACAGTTCCATCTGTCGGAACGTCTTCGGTTACCTCGGTCTGGATACCGACGAAGGCATAGAGCTGCCCGTCTTCGTCGCGAACCGGCGCGACCATCAGACGGTTCTGGAAGGGCGTTCCGTCCAGGCGATAGTTCCGCAGGGTCACCACGACCTGCTCTCTTGCCGCGATGGCGCGGGCCAACTGGGCCACGGCGTCCTGATCTCGGTCGTCGGTCTGCAAGAACCGGCAATTGCGTCCGATGCAGAACGACGCGGCGTAGCCGGTCAACTGCTCGAAGGCACGGTTCACGTAAACGATGGGGTTATCGGGCCGGTTCGGATCGGTGAGAACCATCGACAGCGGCAGGTTGGCCAAGATCGCCTTGCCCGCTTGCAGATACAGGTTTCCGCCCCTGTCGTCGCGCATGATATGCTTCTCGCTCACCCCAGTAAGATGCGTCTACAATAGCGCAGGTCGATGGTCGAGGACCAGATAAGCAGATCGCCTCGGTATGCTCGCTGTTTCCGTGGTTTACGGCAAGAGGTTCGGCACGATCGTGACGATGGCCGGGAACATCCAAAGGATCGCCAGGCCGATCACCTGGATCAGCACGAAGGGGACCACGCCGCGATATATGTGGCCTGTCGTGACCTCCTTCGGGGCCACGCCGCGCAGGTAAAAGAGCGCGAAGCCGAAGGGTGGTGTCAGGAACGACGTCTGCAGGTTTACCGCGATCATGATCGTCACCCATTTCGGATCGAACGTGCCGCCATAGATGACCGGGCCGACGATGGGGATGACGATGTAGATGATTTCCAGGAAGTCGAGCACGAAGCCCAAGATGAACAAGACCAGCATCACGATCAGAAAGACCGTCAATTCGTTGTCGAAGCTGCGCAGGAACTGCTGGATGTAGTGTTCCCCCCCGAAGGAGATGAGCACTAGGTTCAGAAGCTGCGAGCCGATGAGGATAGTGAAGACCATGCTGGTCACCTTCGCCGTCTCGCGCACGACCGGGCCCAGCACGTCGGCCCGGAACAGCACCCAGCAGGCGAAGAGCAGACCGATGAAGGCCGCGTGATAGGCGATCTGGGCGATGAACAGCGCGACGGCATCGGCCGTGGTTGTGCTGCCGACACCCACGCGCAGGTCGAAATTCACGCCAAACAGCAGCATGATGACCAATGCCAGCGACGCCATCAGGATTGGCCCGCCGGAACGGCCCTGTTCCTGCAACTTCCGATACGCCGCCAGCATGATCGCCCCCGCCGCGCCCAAGGCGGCGGCCGGGGTCGGGTTCGTGATGCCGCCCAGGATGGATCCCAAGACCGCAACGATCAGGATCAACGGCGGGAAGACGACGCGCAGCAATTCATTCTGGGAAAGGCGCTTCAAGGCCGGGCTTACGCCATAAAGCGTGATCGCCAGGGGGATTGCCATGATCACGAAGGTCGCCCCGGGCGAGGTCAGCGGGCCGATCAGGAAGATGTCCAGAACGAAGGCCAGTGCCACGCCGGCGGCGCCCACGGCCAGGGGCATCCCCGGTTCCAGCGGGTTCACGCCGCGGGCCAGCGACAGGGTCAGGGCCAGGCCGAGGAACACGATGGCGACGCCGGTCCCGATGGGGGCGGCCCCGGCGATGGCGGCGTTGCGCGCCTCGATCAACTCTTCCGCCGACAATTCGCGCGACAGTTCCACGCCGCCCGCCTCGGCGATGGCCGCCTGTTGGCTCACGGCCAGATCCCAGGCGGCCTGGCCGTGCAGTTCGATCATGGCGGCCTGGCACATCTCGGACACATTGGTGCGCAAACTGGCCGAATCCCCCGCTTGCGAGAAGCTGGAGACCATGACGTCCTGGCTGCCGATGGCGCCGGTCAGGCCCAGAAGGATCGCCCCCAGGATCAGCGCGACGGGCACGCCGAGATACCAGACCAGGGCATCGTTCTTGGTCGTGTAAGACGGCGCCCCGATCCCCAACACCACGGGGGGCGCTTTGCGGGGATTGATGAGGGCAAAACCGAAGGCATAGGCGCCGTAGAGGAACGCCAGGAAGATGCCCGGCAACAGCGCGGCCTGGAACAGGGTCCCGACCGACAGCACCGCCGGTTCGCCCAGATAGGTCAGCGCGTCGCCGCAGCCGACCAACTGGGCCCGATTGTCCTGGGCCGCCGAATAGATGTCGCCGGCCAGCGTGCCCAGAAGGACGATCACGATGGACGGCGGGATGATCTGCCCCAACGTGCCAGAAGCCGCGATGACGCCCGTCGACAGCTCGGGCGAATAGCCATTCCGCAGCATCGTCGGCAGGGCCAGCAGGCCCATGGTGACGACCGTGGCGCCCACGATGCCGGTCGAGGCGGCCAGGAAGGCGCCCACGATCACGATGGACACGGCCAAACCGCCGGGCAGCGGCCCGAAGACCCGCGCCATGGTCGTCAGCAGATCCTCGGCGATTTTGCTTCGTTCCAGCGTGATGCCCATCATCACGAACATGGCCACCGCCAGCAGCGTCTCGATGGACGCGCCTGCGATCACCCGCTCGTTCATGCGATTGGTGATGAAGCTGATGTTGCGATCCAGCGCCTGCTCCCATCCGCCGGGGAATAACGGTTCCTCGACCCGCGGAAGCTCGGGGTACCGGAAGACGGAAATGGCGTCCCGGGCCACCCCCTCGGCCAGCAGCGCCGCATATTCCGCGCTGCCCGTGTCGATAGCCTGGTGGATCAGGATGCCCGCGCTATCCAAGGCGGCGATGATGCCAAAGCTGATCATACCGGCGCCCGCGATGGCGAAAGCGACCGGGAAGCCCGACATGATCCCGCCGAAGAGGCAGAGGAACACGATAATCAGGCCGATCTCGACGCCGTCCAATCCAAAAAGCATAGTCTCGTCCCCCGCGGGCGTTCGGGCGCCCGTCTAAAGATTGGTCGGTATCAGTGTATCTCGGCCACGCGCTCGGCCGTCTCGTCGCCCAGGCTGTCTTTGTCCAGGTAGCGGTTCGCGCTGCCCTCGCCCTCGCGATATTCCAGCCAAGATCGCCAGAAGAAAGTAAGCGCCTGCACGAACGCCGTAGCGGCAAACAGCAGGATCAGGACCTTGAACAGGAAGTAGGCGTCGAAGCCGTTGGGACTGAAACCAATGGTCTCGATGTTCCAACGCACGGCCCGAGCCTTCATCAGCATCCGGTCGAACGGGTCCGAGGCCGAGGTGGCCGGCGTGATCATCGACCGCCAGAAGAAGAACCAAGAGAACAGCCAGATCACCACCAGGCTCGGCACCATGAAGATCAGGCAGCCGACCATGTCGATGGCCCGCTTGGTCCGGTGCGACACGGCGGCATAGATCAAGTCCACCCGCACATGTCCGCCCTGGATGAAGGTCCAGGACACGCACAGACAGACGATCATCGCGTTGTAGAGCCGCAGTTCCTCGGAATACCACGACAGGTCGCGGGTGAAGGTCGTGCCGAACGGTCCGATGCTAATTTCGCTGACCCGGAAGATCCGCTGCAGGAACACGATCATCACCTGCTGCAACACCATGATCAGACCCGCCCAGGCGGCGATGCGGCCGATCCAATTCAGCGTCGCCTCGCAGCCGCGCACCACGCCCCATAGGAAATGGCGCGAGAAGTAGCCCGCGACCGTGATGGCTAGGAAAATCGCAAGGAGGGCGAAGAAGAACTCGACCGACGCGCCGTAATAGATCAGGCGCATCAGCGCCTCTTTCTGTTCGGGCGTCTCAAGCCCGCCCGTCCAGGCCAGCCAGAGCGACGGTTGCGCCAAAACTTGCAGAATGTTCCAGAAGGCCAGGGCCAGGTTCGTCAAGAACCAACCAATCGCGTCCAGCATGCCGTCCCCCGACATCGTGCGGGGCATTCCCCGTCACCAAATAAATCGGCCCGCCCCGATCTGGGGCGGGCCGGATCGTCGCTTAGCTGCCCAGCACGCGGTCGCGCTGGGTGCGGTAGGCGCCCTCGGACCGGGTGATCCAGTTCGACGAGGCGCGCATGCTGGCCATGGCGCTGTCGCTGATGCGCGCGAACAACTCGTCGCCCTGGTATTGGGCCATCGTCTCCTGTGCGGCGGCGCCCATGGCATCCCAGACGCTGTCGGGGAATTCGCGGACCTGCACGCCACCGGCCTGCAACTGCTCCAGCGCCGAGCCATTGTTGGCCAGGAATTGCGCCAAGTTCCACTGGTGGCACTCGCCCGACGCGATCTCGATCATGCGCTGCTGGGCGGGGGTCAGTTCGTCGAACACGTCGCGGTTGGTGGCCAGCGACAGGCCCGCCCCCGGCTCGTGGAAACCGGCGGTGTAGTAGATCTGGGTGATCTCCTGGAAACCGGCCGATTGATCCGACCAGGGGCCGATCCATTCGGTCCCGTCGATCGCGCCCGAGGCCAGCGCCTGATAAACCTCGCCGCCGGGCAGGTTCTGCACCGACGCGCCCATCTTGCCGAGCGCTTCGCCGCCCAGACCCGGCATGCGGAAGCGCAGGCCCTGGAAGTCTTCGGGGCCGCTGATTTCCTGGCGGAACCAGCCGCCCGCCTGGGCGCCAGTATTACCTGCGAGGAACTACTGCCTTGCTCGAGTCTTCAAAACATACAACTCAACTTGTTGCAGGTGTCGTTCTGGTTCGGGACGGGCGGAGCGGGCTTCTGCGTCTCACGCGGCCTGGGCGAGAGGATGCGTCCGCTGGTGCAGAAGGGGGGCTTCCAGCGACTGGGGGAGCAGATCCGTCTCCCGGACGACGTGACGATGGGCTACCTGGCGGAGGTCCTCCTCGGCACAAAGCTTCGCATCCAGAATCGCTTCCACTCCCATCTGGAGAGCATGGCCGCCATCCCCAAGGAGCAGCTTCACTCCCAGGTCAGCTAAGACAAAGTCTAAGCAGAGTTGAATCTCAGATGTATCGATGAAAGGGCCTCAAGCCTCAGATCTTCTTGAAGAATCCTGTTCAGAGTCATTCCGGCGATGAAAAACGAAGAGGTGATATCGATTGCAGGTGTCCCTCTCAGCTGGGTCCTACTCGGCGGGGGTGGAGAACGCGGTGGCGGTGCCGCGACTGTTCCCCTTCGCCGAGGACGTGAACCGTTTCCGCTCCCTCCATTGCTTCCTCTTTCCCGACACCAGGATCTGTCCGCAGAGAAAGAGTCTCTCCCC
>JBCCCB010000165.1:0-9077 GCA_039033775.1 Pseudomonadota bacterium
GCCGTAGTAATCGGCTGCGTAATGGGCCCGTGGACCCGGCGCGCCGGCATCGGTGCCGCCTGCGGCAAGGCCCGCCGCATGGGCGTCGTCGACGGCCTGCCGGGTCGGCGCGATCAGCGCCATCATCGTTCCATTGCCGGCCGTCGCCAGGGCATCGTCGTAAGGCGTCACGATATAAAGCCTGGGCACATGTTGTCCTGGCACGTGCCAGCAGAGCATGGGTGGGCCGCCATCCTCTTCCACCTGCCGTTCGACCAGATCGAGGGGCGCCGCGATGGCCGTATAGAAGCGGGTGGACCGCTCCAAGTCGCGGCTGCCCAGGCAGATATGGCTGATCATTCCGGCGACATCGCCAGTCCGGTTCCGATCATGCTGTCCCGGGTGACGAGGGCCGCCAGGGCGGCTTCGTCCAGGCCATCGGTGCCCGAGGGGCGGGCGGGAACGACGAGGTAGCGCATGTCGGCCGTGGAATCGTGGACGCGGACCTCGGTATCGTCGGGCAGGGTGACCCCGAACTCCGCCAGAACCTTGCGGGGTTCGCGCACCGTGCGCGAACGATAGGCGCGGGACTTGTACCAATCGGGCGGCAGGCCCAGCAGGTTGCGCGGGTAGCACGAGCAGAGTGTGCAGACGACGATGTTGTGCAGCCGCTCGGTGTTCTGCACCGCGATCAGCTTCATGGGCCCCACATCGAAGCCCATTTCGCCGCAAGCGGCGGGCCCGTCGGACAGCAGGCGGTCGCGGAAGGCCGGGTCGGCCCAGGCGCGGGCGACAACCTGGGCGCCGTTGGCTGGGTTGCGGGCATCCATGATGTCGATCTGGCGCGCGATTTGGTCGGCGGTCAGGACACCTTTCTCGACCAGGATTTCGCGGATGGCGATCTCCATCACCTGGCTGCGGGTCAGGGGGCCGTCCTGGTCGGTCCGGTAGGGGTGGCCGGAGGGGGACATCCCCTCGTGGCTGGGATCGGACTGGTCATGCGGCATCAGGCGGGCTCCAACCAATGGGCGTAGATTTCGGCTTCCAGCGTGTCGTCGGGACGGTCGGCGTCGTCGAACAGATCGCCCAGGCGGAAGCGGACGCGGTAGAGCGGCAGCTTTTCGGCAGGGACGTTGTAGGCCAGTTGCTCGGGGTTGCCGAAGGGGCCGAGCACACGCTCGACCTCGCCGGTCTTGCCGCGCAGATAGGCCGGCGTGCGGATATGGCCAGGCGGAAAGGTGGCCCGGACGTGGACGCGGGCGCCGGGGGCGAAGGTGTCAGGCATCGGCGGCCTTGCCGTTCGGCGTCGCGGCGGCCTCGCCATAGGTTGTGCCCCGCGCCTCGACCTCGGCCATCTTGGCGCCCAGTTCGGCGACGGAATAGGTGCCGGTTTCCAGCAGGTTCTGATTGAGCGAGGCGACCCAGCGGTCGTAGTAGGACAGGTCTTCGAAGGCGGCTTCGCCCATGTCTTCCAGGACGCGGCGCAGGCCGTCGACAGTGAAAATCCCCTTCAAGCCGCAAAGGATGACCAAGGCATCGACGCGCTTTTCCCACAGCGCGAAATCATGGTCGTCATCGGGCACGGGCCCCGCCGCGCCGCCGCCCATGTCGTGCCAGCGGCGGTTCTGCGCCAAATCGTGCCAGTCGGATGCGGTCATGCTTGGCTCTCCAATTGTTCGATCTGGGGGCGCAGGTTGTCGAGTTGGTACCCCGCCCGGGCCGTCGCCGCGAGGATGGCGTCGGCGGGCATCTTGCCCGCTTGGGCAAGAGCCCAAAGGATGGCGGAGCGGGTGCCCGAGGCGCAATAGGCGAAGGTCTTGCCGTCCAGCGCGTCGGCCTGTTCCTCGACGGCTTGCAGGGTCAGGCCGGGCATGGTGATCGGGTTGTAGGTGAAGGCCATCCCCGCGGCTTCGGCGGCTTCCTGCATGGCGGCCGCCTGGTGGCTGGGGGGCACTTCGGCATCGGGGCGGTTGCAGATCACGGCGGTGTAGCCGTCGGCGGCCAGCGTGGCCATGTCGGCCGGCTCGATCATCGGTGCGACCGTATGCGTGTCGGAGAGGGGACGGAGATCCATCGGGTGATCCTAGAGAGACGGGGCCTGCCGATCATGCCCGGCGCCATGGCCGTTGTGAAGGGTCCCGCCGCTCGTCGGGTTCTGCGCAAGCGCAGGCCCTCCTCGCTGTCAGAGGCGGTTGATCGGCAGTTTCAGGCTGACATTGCCGTCGGCATCGGGTTCGGGCATCCGGCCGCCGCGCATGTTCACTTGCAAGGACGGCAGGATCAGCTTCGGCGCGCCCAACGTGGCATCGCGATCTTGGCGCAGCTTCAGGAAGGCGTCGCGGCCGTCGGTCAGATGCTTGTTGCGCTTCTCGGCCGCGACGGAGGTTTCCCAGGCGAAATCGTCCCGACCCGGGGCCTTGTAGTCGTGGCCCACGAAGATCCGCGTCTCGTCGGGCAGGGCCAGGATTTTCTGGATCGAGTCCCACAGCGCCTCGGCCGACCCGCCGGGGAAGTCGCAGCGCGCCGTGCCGAAATCGGGCATGAACATCGTGTCGCCCACGAAGGCGGCGTCGCCTGCCACATAGGTCAGGCAGGCGGGCGTATGGCCCGGCGTGTGCAGGACGTGGACGGGGATCGTGCCGATTTGGAACGTGTCGCCTTCCTGGAACAGCGCGTCGAATTGCGAGCCGTCGCGTTGAAACCGCGTGCCCTCGTTGAAGATCTTGCCGAACGTGTCCTGGACGGTGACGATCTCGGCCCCGATACCGATCTTGCCGCCCAACTTTTCCTGCAGATACGGCGCCGCCGATAGGTGGTCGGCATGGACATGGGTTTCCAGGAGCCAGTCGAGCGCCAGTCCGCGATCGGCGATCGCCTGGGCCAAGCGGTCGGCCGAGTCGGTCGATGTGCGACCGGACGCCATGTCGAAATCCAGAACCGGGTCGATGATTGCGCAGGTCGTGCCATCGTCGACAAGATAGCTGATCGTGTTGGTGCCGGGGTCGAAGAACCCCTCGACGTTCGGTGTCATGGTCGATCCTCCCGCCCAGGAGTGTCTGGACCCGGCCGCCCCAGGTCAAGTCAGACGATCAATTCGTTGTCCGCCTCCTCGGCCCGGCTTTCATCGTGCGAGGCGAGCGCCATGCCGAAGGTCAGGATACCGACGCGGCCCGCGGTCATCAGGACGATGATGATCAGCTTTCCCAGGCCAGTTAGATCGCCCGTGATCCCCATGGACAGGCCCACCGTGCCCATGGCCGAGATGGCTTCGAACATCACCGCATCGAAGGGCAGGCCGGGATCGGCCAGGAGCAGCAGGAACGTCGCGAGGAACAGCAGGCCCGCGTAATAGGCCAGCGACGCCGTGGCGGTCTGCAACCGTTCCAGCGGGATCTCCCGCTTGATGTACCGGATCTTGTCCCGGCCCTTCAGGGTGGACCGCACCAGGCCGACCAAAGCTGCGAAGGATGTGGTTTTGAGGCCCCCGCCCGTGCCGGCGGGCGAGGCGCCGACGATCATCAGGAAGAACAGGACCACGATGATCGCCGGGGCCAGGGCGCCGATCGGCGTGGTGTTGAAGCCCACGGTCGTCGAGGCGGTCATCACCTGGAAGAAGCTGGCCATCAGGCGGTCTTCGGGGGCCATGGCCTGATAGGTCGGCTCGGCCACGAAGAGGATCGCGGTGCCGACGACCAGAAAGCCCAGCGTCATGCGGAAGATGACCTTGGAGGTGAAGCCCAGATAGCGGGCCCGGCCGGTCATGGTGCGGAAGAAATCCACGAAGATCAGGAAGCCCATGGCGCCCAGCAGCGACAAGATCGAGATGGTCAGGACGATGCCGGGATGGTTCGCGAAGCTCTCGAAGCTGTTGGAATTGAGCGAGAAGCCGGCCGTCGCGAAGGCCGAGACCGAATGGAAGATCGCCGACCAGACGGCGTTTTCGACGCCCGCGGCGCTGAACAGGGTCCAAAGGACGACGGCGCCGACCGCCTCGCAGGCCAAGGTGAAGAAGACCACCGCGCGCACGAAGGCGGCCGGATCGATGTTTTCGGGCAGGTTGAAGGCCGTCCGGGTCGCATCCCGGCGCAGGCGGTCGAACCGGTCGGCCAGGTGCAGGGCCACGAAGGACCCGATGGTCATGTAGCCCAGGCCACCCATCTGGATGAGGATCAGGATCACCAACTCGCCGAAGAAGGTGAAGGTGGTGCCCGGATCGACGGTCACCAGGCCGGTTGTCGAGACGGCCGAGGTCGCGATGAACAGCGTGTCGAGGCCGGACGTCGGTACCTCCTGCGCGAAGGGCAGCGACAGAAGCGCCCAACCCAGGATCATGTAGCTGAGATATCCAAACAGCAGCAGCTTCGGCGGCGACATATGCGCGACGACCGACCGCCATCTGGCCCAGGTCTTCAGGATCGGTCTGCGGGGAAGGGTCGGCTGCGTCGCCATATTGGCCTCGGTCTTGATCTCACACGGGAAAGATGGAGCCGGGACTTGCCCTGTCCACCGACGGACTTGCACGCGGTGGTGGCATCTGCCGTAAGGTGGGGCGGGATACGACGGGAGGGACCGATGGGCTGGAAGCGGGCATGGCAGCGGGCGAAGGACGACCCGGAAGGCTTCTGGATGGACGAGGCGCGTCGGATCGATTGGGACAGGATGCCGACGAAGGCGCTGCATGACGTGGGCGGCGCGGTGCCCGGCTGGTTTGCCGATGGGCTGGTGAACGGCTGCCACAACGCGGTCGACCGGCATGTGGCGGCGGGGCACGGGGATCGGGTGGCGATCATCCACGATTCGCCGGTCACCGACACGGTGACCAAGATCACCTATGCCCAGTTGCAGGATCGGGTGGCGCGGCTGGCCGGCGCCTTGGCGGCGCAGGGCGTGGGCAAAGGCGACCGGGTGATCGTCTACATGCCAATGGTGCCCGAGGCAGTGGAGGCGATGCTGGCCTGCGCCCGGATCGGCGCGGTGCATTCGGTGGTCTTCGGAGGCTTCGCCGCGCGGGAATTGGCGGTGCGGATCGACGATGCGACGCCTAAGGCGGTGCTGGCCGGGTCCTGCGGGATCGAGCCGGGGCGGGTGGTGGAATACAAGCCCCTGCTGGATGCCGCCATCGAGATGGCGTCCCATAAGCCCGACTTCTGCGTGATCTTGCAGCGGGCGGAGGGCCCGGCGGCGCTTGGCGCGCGCGACGTGGATTGGGCAAGCTTCGTCGCCGGTGCCGAGCCGGTCGACTGCGTGCCGGTCGAAGGCAACCACCCGGCCTACATCCTCTATACCAGCGGAACCACGGGCGCGCCCAAGGGCGTGATCCGTGCCACGGGCGGACATCTGGTGGCGCTGGATTGGACAATGGACAACGTCTACGACACCCGCCCGGGCGAGGTCTATTGGGCCGCCTCCGATGTGGGCTGGGTCGTGGGCCACAGCTATATCTGCTATGCCCCGCTGATCCACGGCTGTACCACCATCGTCTTCGAGGGCAAGCCTGTGGGCACGCCCGACGCATCGACCTTCTGGCGGGTGATCGCGGACCACGACGTGGTGAACTTCTTCACCGCGCCGACCGCGTTTCGGGCCGTGCGGCGCGAGGATCCCGACGGCAAGCTGATGGTGGGGCACGACATCTCGAAGCTGCGGCATGTGTTCTTGGCGGGCGAACGGGCCGATCCCGACACCGTCGATTGGATCGGCCAGAGGACCGGCGTGCCGGTCATCGACCACTGGTGGCAGACCGAGACCGGCTGGGCCATCGCGGCCAACCCCATGGGGGTGGAGAAGCTGGCGCCCAAGATCGGCTCTCCGGCGGTGCCGATGCCGGGCTACGACGTGCGGGTGCTGGACGAGGACGGGCACGAAGTGCCACGGGGCACCCTGGGGGCGGTGACCATCAAATTGCCCTTGCCGCCGGGCACGTTGCCGGGGCTCTGGAACGCGGAAGCGCGGTTCCGGAAGAGCTATCTGGACACCTTCCCCGGCTATTACGAGAGCGGCGATGCCGGCATGATCGACGAGGACGGATATCTCTGGATCATGGCGCGCACCGACGACGTCATCAACGTCGCCGGCCATCGCCTGTCGACCGGCGCCATGGAGGAGGTGCTGGCCACCCATCCCGACGTGGCCGAATGCGCGGTGATCGGCGCGGCGGATGCCCTGAAAGGCCAGGTGCCGGTGGGCCTGCTGTGCCTGACGCGCGGCGTGGACCGGCCGGAGGCGGATGTCGTGGCGGAATGCGTGCGCCTGGTGCGCGACAGGATCGGGCCCGTGGCCGCCTTCAAGATGGCGGTGGTGGTGGACCGGCTGCCCAAGACGCGGTCGGGCAAGACCCTGCGCGGGGTCATGGCCAAGATCGCCGACGGGGCCGACTGGACGATGCCGGCCACGGTCGACGATCCCGCGATCCTGGACGAGATCGGCGCCGCGCTGGGCCGGCTGGGCTTGCCCGCCAAGGCATGAACGGCACCCCCCCCGACAGTCAGGCCCTGCTGGCCCACGATATCCGGGCCGCCGTCGCGGATGTGATCGGCGGGCTGCGCCTGATCGACATCGACAGCTTTCCGGCGGCCGAACGCGAACAGATGGGCCGCGTCCAGGCCGCGTCCGAATTGCTGGCCCGGCTGGTCGAGGAATTGCTGATCGGCGAGGTCGAGGCCGACGAGGTCGAGGCGGAGCCCGACAACCTCAACCTGCATCGTTTCCTGCGGGACGAGCTGAAACGCTGGCGCGGCGCGGCACGCGCCCAGGGCGGTCTCGTCCGCTTAGAGATGGCTTCGGACCTGCCCGAAGTGGTCCGCCTGAACGGGCTGCATCTGCGGCGGGTGATGGCCAATCTGATGGGCAACGCCTTGCGGCATGGCGGCGGCGAGGTCGTTCTTGGGGCCGAGGTCTATGGCGACGGCACGCTGAGCCTGTGTGTCAGCGATGCGGGGTCCGGGTTTCCGCCGGATCTGCTGGACCGGCTGTTCCAGCCGGCGACCAAGGGGCGGGATTCCCATGGCACCGGCATGGGTCTGCACATCGCCGCCGCCCATGCGGAAGGCTTGGGCGGACGGCTGAAGGCGGAAAATCTACCGGATAGCGGCGCAAGGGTCACCTTGACGGTACCACCGGAGGCGTGGCGCCAAAGCGCATCCCCCGGCCTGGAGGGCTTGCCGGATCTGACGGGACGGAAGATCCTGGTGGCCGATGACAGCCCGACGAACCAACTTCTGGTGCGGTCCATGCTGGCCCAGCTCGGCGCCGAATGCGAGGTGGCCAGCGACGGGATCGAGGCGCTGAACTGGCTGGCGCGGGAACGCTTCGATGCCGCCTTGATCGACGTGGAGATGCCCGTGCTGGGCGGGTTGGAGGTGATCCGGAGCGAGCGCCTGCGCCAGGTCCGCAGCCTGGCCCCGCCCATGGCGATCGTTGCGATGACGGCCTATGTGGCCCGTGACAACCGCGCCGCGCTGCGAGAGGCGGGGGCCGACGACATCCTGTCGAAACCCCTGCCGGAGATCGACGTTTTCGCCCGCCTTCTGCATCGCCGTCTGAGCGCGATCCCTGACCCGTCGGCCTGGCGGCCGGATACGGCGCCGACCCTGAACCTGGCCGTGCTGACGGAACTTCTGCAAAGCGTCGGACCGGACCAGGAGGGGGCGTTGCTGGATCGGATGCGACTGGACCTGGCCGAGGTCGAGGGCCGGCTGCGCACGGCGCTCGAGTCAAACGACCTGCCGCAGATCCGGGCCGAGACCCATATCCTTTTATCCCTGGCCGGGGCGGTGGCGGCCTTGCCAACGCAGGATTCCGCGCGGCGCCTCAACCGGCTGGCGCGCGAAGGGGACATGACGGCCACGTCCATTGCGGGCAAGGTCTGCCTGGGCCGGCTCAGCGCGCTGCGGCACGAATTGGCCGCCGCGCGCTAGCAGGGGGCCTTACCGATCAAGCAGGCTCGGGCAGCTCGGCGCCGCGCAAGACCGTCTCGACGGCGGCGCCGGTCTCCAGCGTCCGGTGAACCGGGCAGCGATCCGCGATTTCCAGCAGGCGCGCCCTTTGATCCGCGTCCAGGTCGCCGGTCAGCGTGATCTCGCGCCGGAACCGGTCGATCCGCTCGGTGCCGGGTGACGGCGCGTCCTGGGCGTGCATCCGATCATGGGTCACGTCGACCGACACGTGCTCCAACGGCCAATCCTTCTGGCGGGCATACATGCGCAATGTCATGGACGTGCAGGCGCCCAGCGACGCGGCCAGCAATTGATAGGGCGTCAGGCCCCGATTGGTGCCGCCATAGCTGACCGGCTCGTCGGCCACGATATGGTGCGTCCCGCCCGACGTGACGACATCCTGGGCGAAACCGCCCGCATCGGCCTCGGACACCCGGGTGACGCCCTCGGGCGCGCCGATGGGCGGGGCGGGACGCTTGAGATCCATGTATTTCGTGGCCCAGGCCGCGATCACCTCAGCGGCATATTCGGCATCCTCGGGGCGGCTGATCAGATGATCGGCATCGTCCAGCGTCACGAAGCTTTTCGGATGCTTCGCGGCCAGGAAGATCCGGGTTGCGTTTTCAAGCCCGACCGTTTCGTCGCGGGGCGCGTGCAGGACCAGCAGCGCGCGGTCCAGGGTGGCGATCAGCGGCTCCAGCTTCTGGGCCGCCACATCGTCGACGAAGCCCTGGCCGATCTTCAGCGGGCGCCCGCCCAGCATGACCTCGGTCACGCCGTCCCGCTCGATCCGGGCCAGCGCGGCGCCGAAATTGTGCGTGACATGGCCGGGATCGAAGGGCGCGCCGATGGTGGTGACGGCCTTGACGGCGGGCATGTCATGGGCCGCCCGCAACACGGCGGCGCCGCCCAGGGAGTGGCCGATCAACAGCGACGGGGCCTGGCCGCGGGCCGCCAGCGCCTCGTAGGCGGCGATCAGGTCCTCCACGTTGGACGTGAAGGAGGTGTTCTCGAACTCGCCCGCCGAATGGCCGAGGCCCGTGAAGTCGAACCGCAGAACGGCGATACCTTGCGACGCCAGGCGCGACGCGATGCGGCGCGAGGCGGCGATATCCTTGCCGCAGGTGAAACAATGGGCGATCAGCGCGGTCGCCACGACGGGCC
>JBCCCB010000166.1:0-9068 GCA_039033775.1 Pseudomonadota bacterium
ACGAAGGCGGAAGCCCGGATGGCGATCTTCGAGTTCATCGAGGGCTGGTACAATCCCGGCCGCCGACACTCGGCTCTAGGATACCTCTCGCCCGTCGACTACGAAGAAGTGCCCTCGAAGCGCTAGAGGTCTCTAGCCCGTAACCGTCCACGAAACCGGGGGAACTCCAACGATTGAAATCACCCGCAGCTTCGATGCGCCCGTTCGATGGTCTGGCGTGCCCATACCGAAGCCGATCTGGTGAAGCGCTGGCTAACCGGCCCGTCCGGTCACACGATGCCGGAATGTGACATCGATCTGACTGTTGGCGGCGCCTATCGCTATGTCTGGGAATGGACGGACGGACGCATGTTGGCATACGGGAGGTTCTGCGAGATCGAGCCTGAGCGTTGGCTTCTGCTGACGGAAACCTTCGACATCTTTCCTGACAAGGAGACCCTAGGGGCGCGCGGTCGGGGTCGTCGCGGTGCAGGACGGGGGCGGGGCGGTCCGACATCAGCTTTCGGGCGGGGCCCCGCCCTCGGCGGTGCGTCTGGCGATGAAATCTTGCAGGGCGGCGAGGCGGTTCGGGTCGGTCTCGGGGCGGGCATCGGCGGCCAGGATCCCCTCCCAAACGGCGGTCGCGCGGGTCGAGGCGTCCGGGGCGCCGCGTTCGGTCCAGGTGCCGAAATTGGAATAGTCGTGGACGATGGGTTCGTAGAATTCGGTGGCGTAGCGGGCCATGGTCTGGGTCGTCGCGAAGAAGTGGCCGCTGGGGTCCACCTCGCGCAGGGCGTCGAAGCCGATCTCGTCCGCCCCGGCCGCCCGCCCGGCGCAGAGTTCGGCGACCATGTTCAGCACTTCCGCATCGGTGACCATCTTCTCGTAGGACACTGTCAGACCGCCTTCCAACCATCCGGCAGAATGGATGACCACGCTGGCGCCGGCCAGCAGGCACCCCCAGAGGCCCATCTGGTTCTCGTTGGCCGCCTGCACGTCGTTGACGTTCGCGGCCGAGCCTGCCGCGCTGCGCCACGGCAGGCCCAGGAACCGCGCCATCTGGCCCGCCGCCAGCGAGGCCTGGAAATGCGCCGGCGTGCCGAAGGCCGGCGCCCCGGATTTCATATCGACGTTGGAGGTGAAGGTGCCATAGCAGACCGGTGCGCCGGGATTGGTGAGCTGCGTCAGCGTGATCGCGGCCAGGCATTCCGCGTGGCTGAGCGTGATGGCGCCCGCCACGGTGATCGGCGCCATGGCCCCCATCAGGGTGAACGGCGTCACGATCGACAATTGACCGTGACGCGCGAAGTCAATCAGACCCTGGGCCATGGGGATGTCGAGGGTTCGGGGGCTGTTGGTGTTGATGATCGTGTAGGCGTGGACACCGCTTCTGAAATCGTCGTTCGAGAGACCCCGCGCCAGGGCCATCATCTGGAAATTATCCATCGCCTGCGGTGTCCCGCGGGCGAAGAGGAAGGGGAACTTGTCGGTCAGCGTCAACTGCGTCTGGGTCGTGAAGTAATGGCGTAGATGGACGTCCACATCCTGGGGCTCGACCGAGGGTGACATCATTTGGAAGACATCGAAATGGTGCGCGAGTTGGGTATACTCGCGGTAATCTTGCGCCGATCCAGGGCGCCGCCCGCGCTTTAGATCGGTGGCGTGGGGGGCGCCTGCACCCGGTTGGAAGGTCAGGGCGCCCAGTTCCAGGACGATGTCGCGGTGGGACGCGCCGCCGTGGCAATGGATCGACTTCGGTGCCGTTGTCAGGGCCGAGTCGATGATGTCGCGGCCCAGATAGATCATCTCGCCCTCGACCCGCGCGCCGCCCTTGGCATACATCGCGCGGGCCTCGGGCAGCAAAACCATCATCCCTAGCTCTTCCAGCATGCGCAGGGCGGTTTCGTGCATGTTCGCCATCTCGTCGGCCGAGAAGACGTCCATGGTCGGGAACGGGTTGCGCAATTGCCGGTAATTGGGTGTCCGCTTCGAGACGGGTGGCGTGCCCGCCTGGCGGCCACGGCGCCGTTTGGCGCGGGCGCCGCCGCCGGTTTCGATTTCCACCCCTAGCCCCGCATCGCTTGGCCCGACGGGTCGTAAGGTGAGGGTGGGATGACCTTGGCGGCCCGTTCCTGACCGACGATATGGACCTTCAATTCGGTGCCCTCGGCCGCTTCGCCGGCATTCACCATGGCCATGGCGAGCGACTTGCCGATCGTGTGGCCGTAGCCGCCCGAGGTGACGAAGCCGACCAATTCGCCGTCCTTCCAGACCGGCTCGAACCCGCTGGCATCGGCGTCTTCGGTGTCGACCTCCAGCGTGACGACCTTTTGCGACGGCCCGTTGCCGTCGCGCTCGGCGATGGCGGCCTCCTTGCCCACGAAGTCGGCCTTGTCCCAGGCGATCCAGCGATCCATGCCGGTTTGGCCCGGCGTGTAGCCTTGGGTGAACTCGGCGTTCCAGATGCCGAAGCTCTTCTCCAGCCGCAGGCTGAGTAGGGCGTTGTACCCGATCTCTCGGACCCCCAGATCCGCCCCGGCCTCCAGCAATGTCCGGCGCAGCGCGATATGCTCGGCGGCCGTGCAATGGACCTCATAGCCCAGCTCGCCCGTGACCGAGATCCGGCCGATCTTGGCGCGCACCAGGCCGATATCGAAGGCGCCGCAGCCCATGAAAGGCAAGGCGGCGATGGGGCCGTCGGTCAGGTTCTCCAGCACCTTCAGGCTGTTGGGGCCCGAGAGGGAGAAGCCCACGACTTGGTCCGAGATGTCCCGCACCGCGACGCCGGGATCCATGTGATCGTGGAACCACCGCATGTGCCATTCGCGCAGGTAATAGGACCCCATGATCCACCAAGCCCCGTCGCCCCAGTTGAAGACCGTCAGGTCGCCCTTCAGCTTGCCCTCGGGCGACAGCATCGGCGCCAGCCGCGCCCGGCCAGGGCCAGGCAGCCTGGAGGCTATGATCCCGTCCAGCCAAGCCTCGGCGCCCGGCCCCGTCACCTCGAACCGCGAGAAGCCGGAGATGTCGAGCAGGCCTACGCCCTTGCGCACGGCGCGGCATTCCTCGGCCACGATGTCGAAGGCGTTGGACCGCTTGAGCGTCGGCGTTTCCTCGAAATCACGCTCGGGCGCGAAGTAGAGCGGCACTTCCAGCCCCCAACTTGCGCCCCATTGGCAGCCGGCCGCATCCATATCGGCATGGGCCGGCGCCATTTTCAGCGGCCGCCCGGCGGGCAGTTGCTCGTTCGGATAGGTCATTATGAAGCGGCGGGTGTAGAACTGGCCCGTGGTCTGCTTGATGAATTCCTTGTTTTCGGCGAAGGCGCCGTAGCGGGCCACGTCCATGCCGAAGACATCCGCCTCCGGCTCGCCATGGATCATCCATTCGGCCAGGGACTTTCCGACGCCGCCGCCTTGCAGGAAGCCGGCCATGACCGCGCAGGCGCACCAATAGCCGGGCTTGCCGCGCACCGGGCCGACCAACGGATTGCCGTCGGGCGAGAAGGTGAAGGCGCCGTTCACCCAGGTCTTTACGCCGACATTCTGCAACACGGGATAGCGTTCGAAGCCCAGGGTCAGCTCGCGCTCGATCCGGTCGGGGTCTTCTTGCTGTAGCTCGAACCCGTAGTCCCAAGGCGCGCCATCCATCATCCAATGCTGGTGGTCGATCTCGTAGATGCCCAGAAGCATGCCCTTCTGATCCTGGCGGACATAGGTGAAACCTTCGAGGTCGACGACCAGCGGGATTTCTTCGTCCAGCGCCTCGATCTCGGGGATGGTGTCGGAAATCAGATAGTGGTGGTTGAGCGGTGAAACGGGCAGTTCGATCCCTGCCATCCGGCCCACCTGCTTGGCCCAGAGGCCGGCAGCGTTCACCACATGCTCGGTCTGGATCGTGCCCTTCTCGGTCACGACCTCCCACCCTTCGGGAGTCTGGTTCAGTTCCAGCACGCGGTTGTGGAGGATCACCTCCGCCCCGTGTTTCTTGGCGGCCCCGGCATAGGCGTGGACAGTGCCGGTCGTGTCGACATAGCCTTCGCGGTCGGCCCACATGCCACCAAGGATGCCGTGGGTCGACATGATCGGACAGCGGTCGCCCGCTTCTTCGGGGGTGATCAGGTGGACGTCATTGATGCCGATGGATTGGAACGTGCGATAGGCCGATTGCAGCCATTCCCACCGGTCGGGCGTGCCTGCGAGTGTCATCCCGCCGGTCATGTGCATGCCGACGGATTGACCGGATTCCTTCTCGATCTCAGACAGCAGGTCGATCGTATAGGCCTGCAGGCTGGCAATGTTCGGGTCGGCGTTCAGCGCGTGGAAGCCACCCGCCGCGTGCCAGCTGGATCCGGCTGTCAGCTCGCTGCGTTCGATCAGGCAGACGTCTTTCCAGCCGAACTTGGCCAGATGGTACAGGACCGATGTGCCGACGACGCCACCGCCGATAACGACGGCTCTGTAATGAGTTTTCACGGGCGCTGCTCCCTCTTCGAAGACCGGCGTGCCGTCCGGTCCAGACCGTCCTTCGCGGTAAGCCTGCACAGGCCGGGGTACATGTGTCCAATGGTTTCACTGACGCAGGAATATTGCCCCAGAGCGTCTACGCATTGACGACGGGGCCGTCTTGCCGCTAGGACACATGCTGCATCGCAGCGAGAGGATGCCATGGCCCAGATCATTACCTTTGCCCAGCAGAAGGGCGGCTCCGGGAAGACAACGCTGTGCGCGAATGTGGCCGTGGAATTGGCCGCGCGGGGGCATGGCGTGGCGCTGCTCGATAGCGATCCGCAAGGGTCCCTCGGGCGGTGGTTCATGACCCGGTATGAACGGACGACCGGGCTTCATGGCGACATCACCTTTTCGACGGCGAGCGCGTGGGGCGTGAATTACGAGGCCGACAAATACCGAAAAACACATGATTATGTGTTGATCGACACACCTCCGAAGATCGACAGCGACCTGAAGCCAGCGTTGAAGGCGTCCGACCTAGTGGTGGTGCCGGTCACTGCCAGCCAAGTGGATTTGTGGGCCACTGAGGGCGTTCTGGAGATGGCGGCGCGCGAGGGAAAAATGCCGCTGGCCGTTCTGAACCGCGCGCGGGCCGGGACGAATTTGACGACCACGATCAAAGGAGCGTTGTCGTCCTTGGAAGCCCATGCCGCTGAGGCCGTGATCGCCAATCGTGTCGCCTATGCCGAAGCCATGGGCACCGGGCAGGGCGTTCGAGAATATTCCGGCGCCAAGATGGCGGCCAGCGAGATCTCGGCTTTGACGGACGAGGTGCTGGCAAAGCTCGGCTAGCGCCAGATCCAGGCAGAGGAGGCCATGGCGCCCTGCGCCTTGGACAGCAGGCGGTTGGCGGGCCCGGGGGACGGTAGGGGGCCGTTGACCAGGCGGTGGATGATCGTCTCGGGCGGACACGCCGCGCCGATGACTGGGTCGAAATAGCGCGGGTATTCGATCAGGGCCGCGTGGATCAGCGCATCCAGAGATGGGCGCGCGGCGCGGCGGCGGGCGGGCGTTTTCCCACGATCATCGGTCAGACCCCACCCGGCATAGAACGGCGCGCCAAGGGTGATGACCTTGGTATCCCGCATTAGCCCTTCGAAACCCAACAGGGATGTCATCGTCCAGACTTCACTCGCCTTTTCAATCAGTGCGACGGGATCGGCACGGCCCGCGATCAGGTCGGCCTCGGTGGCCTCGATGGCCCCGTCGCGCAAGCCGGCCTCCACATCCGGGTGGGGCTTATAGATCAAGAACGCGTCGGGATTGGCCTTGCGCGTCTCGGCCAGAAGATGGGCATTGTCCGCGACATCCGACGTGCCGAGCCGGATCGAGGCATCGTCGGCGACTTGGCCGGGTACCAGGATGATCCGAGTCTGCGGCAGGGTCGGGATTTGACCCTCCAGATTGTATTTCGTCAGCCGGGCCGCCGTGATCGCGCGGCGCAGATTGCGCGCGCGGTCCAGGGCCTCTGGCGGCAGTGCGGCGGCCCGCTCGATAGCGTCTTCCAGGTCGGAGCGGCGGGTGGGGTCGTAGTAGATGCCCTGTTCATCCAACACGAGGGACAGGGGCGGGATCAACTCGGCCCCCAGCCCGCGCGACCGGAGGAAGCCGTCCTCCATATGCCGAAGCCGACGCTTGCTGGTCTGATCTACGTCCGCCTTTGGCCCGACATCCGATCCGGTCTCGTGCCCGGCCCCCCAGATCAGCTTCCGCTTCGCCGGGTCGTCGCGAAACGTGACTTGGCCGGACAGGAACCGCCGCAGGGGCGCCCGCTTCCAAAGCCGCATCTCGGGCGCCGACCAGCCGTCGCGGTCTTCCCGCCAGGCGCGGGCGCGGGCCTCCAGCAGGCGGACCACGTCGACCGGATCGCACAGCGCATCGCGGTGGGGGTCATACCAATGCGGGTAAAGCACCATCGCCCCAGCGAAGAGCTGGGCGCGCGTCAGCTTGCGCTGGCGGCGATCCAACGGGGTGCGGTCGTCGGTCAGGCCCCAGCCGGCATAGAAGGGTTGGCCGAAGGTGATGGGGCGATGGCTATGCAACATCGCCTCGAAGCCGAGCTGGCTGGAGACGGTGTAAACCTTCGTGGCGCCTGCAAACAACGTGGCGGGCGCGAGGGGCCGCGTTTCCAGGGTGGCGCCATGGACTGCATCGGCATCGGTGTAATGACCGGCGCGGTGACCCTGAGCCGTTTCAGGATGGGTCTTGATAAGGATGCGCTGGCCCGGGTTTTCCTCGCGCGCGACTAACAGCATCTCGCGGAACGTGTCCTCCGACGCGCCGCCCAGGCGGATCGATGCGTCGCCCCGGGTCTGGTCGATGACCAGGACGTAGCCGGGGGCAGGGGGCTCCAGATCGGTGCGGGTGGCGGCGTATTTGGTGACGCCGCTGCGGGCCATCTCCTCCATGGCGGCGCGGGCGCGGGCGATCAGGGCGCTGTCGTCGAACGGGTGGTTGGCCAGCAGGGTTTCCAGATCCGACGGGGTGCGGCTGTCGAAATAGGCGGCGCTGGCATCGATGGTCAGGCCCAGGGTCGGCTCCTTCGCGCGACCCGGATGGAGCGAGCGCAGGAAAGCATCCTCGAACCGCAGGATTGGCGCGCCGTAGCGGCGGGCCACGGCCTCCGCGCGGGCGGACGTCCCGGCATGGCCCCAAGCGGCCACGTGCTCGCCGGACTTCGGCAGGCCGGGTCGCAGATCGACTCCGGCGAGCCAGGCGATGCGGCGGATCCGGCGGTTGAAGAAGCCGCCGGACACGAACCGGGCGATGCGAGGGGCGTCGCCCGGCTGCGGCATGGGATCAGAAGGCGTTGCTGACCGACCCGGCGGTCGCCACGGGCTGGATCAGACCGGTGACCGAGCCGAGCAGCACGCCGATGGCCCGGTTGAAGGCCACGATCGGTGCTTCGGTCACATAGACGGTATCCCCGTCGCGGATGACAAAATCGCGGGCCTCGAACATGCCTGTGGGTTCGGTCAGGTCGAGGACGTAGACCATGCGCTGGGCGCCGACGATGTCCGTGCGGCCCAGAACGGCCCTGGCGATTTCTTCCGGCTCGTTGCGGAAGACGAAGACGCCGGTAGGATTGGCCAGGTTCGGGTTCAGGCCGCCGACCTGGGCGATGGCTTCGATGGCCGAGATCACCTCGGTCTCGAATTCCAGGCGGTTCTGGGTGCCGGTGGCGCCCAGGACCGTGAACGCCCGTGTGTCCTGTTCGATGAAGATCGTGTCGCCGTCGCGCAGGGCGATGTCGAGATGGGGCATCGTGTAGAGATCTTGCAGGAACGCCGTCTCGGTCATGTTGCCGCGTGTGACGGTCACAAGCGCGACTTCGGGCGGGATCGCGACGCCGCCCGCTTGGGCGATCATCGAGGTCAGGGTCCGGGTCGGCCGCTCGATCGGGTAGACGCCCTGGGCACCCGCGCCACCGACGATGGAAACCGTCGCGCCATCGCCCGCCAGGCGGCGAACGACGACCTGGGGGTCGGGCGTCTGTTCGTCCAGCCGGGCCGTGATGATGCGGCGCAGCTGTTCGGGGGTGTTGCCCGCGGCGCGCAGGCGACCGGCATAGGGAATGAAGATGAAGCCCCCGCTATCGACCTGGATCTCGTCGATCAGCGAGGCCGACGCGCCGGCATTGGTCAAGAGGCCGTCTTCGACGTTTTCATAGACGATCAAGCCCAGCACGTCGCCCGGCCGAATGGTATCGGCCCCCAACGGATGGGCGCTGCGGAACGCCTCGGTGAAACCGAAGGCGGGGGTCACGCCGATGGCCCGGGTCACCTGGTCGTTCACGGCCACGATGAAGGCATCGCCCTCCCGCATCACGGAGCCCGAGAATATCTCCGACTTGTTGGGTCCGGATCGGGGCAAGGCCGCGCAAGAGGCCATCATGCTCGCGATCAGCGACAGCGCGACGAGCTTCGCCCCGCGTCCCGTCTGTCTGCTCATGGTCTTCGTCCTTCTCGATCTACCTCGGTGCCATATCGCGGGGGTTTTCCCCCGTCTCGGCGGGTTATGGGTCTTCTGGTCGCCTTAGCCGGAGACCAGTTTCAGGTTCTGACGCGGCGCGGGCTTTCCAGCCTGTAGCCGGTCATATGGGTCCATTTCGGACAACATCATGTCGACAACTTGGCGAAGCAGCTGTCGGCGGCCCCGTGCCGAATAGAAGCCGCCCGCCACTTGCGAGGTTTCCAGCAAGTAGTGCCGGTAGTCCCGATAGGCGCGGCTGTCCGGACGATCCGGATCGGCGAAGAAGTCCGCAACCGACTGGTCCGACACGAATTCCGGCTTGGAATAGACCGACCGGCCCAAAGCCTTGACCGGCAGGCCACGCCAGAGCGCCTGTTGCGCCGCGGTGGAATTAACGGTGATGGCGCTGCGCGCCTCGTTCATCAGGCCCGCCAGTTTGCCGCCGCGGAGGTAATGGACCCGGCCGTGCAGGCCGTGTTTGGCGATCAGGCGGCGGATGGTGGCCTTGATCGGCGCCCGGCCGTCTTCCAACGGATGGGCCTTGAGGACCAGATGGTGATTTTGCGGCGCGCCATCGGCGAAGCCCGCGACGACGACCTCCAGGAA
>JBCCCB010000167.1:0-9023 GCA_039033775.1 Pseudomonadota bacterium
AAAGCGGCCATCCCGTGCGCGACTATGCCGATCCCGCCTATCGCAGGAACCGCGCTTTCCAGAACGCCATCGAGACGACGGGTCCATTCCTGGCCGCCGCCCTCACGGCGATCCTGGTCGGAGCGTCGCCGTTCTGGACCAATCTCTTCGCCTCGCTGTTCCTTGTGGCCCGCATCGCAATGGCCGTCGTCCATATTGGGACCGAGATCCAGCCGCTTCGCTCGCTGTTCTGGATGGTCGGGCAGATTTGCGTGCTTGGCCTCGCCCTGATCGCCCTTGTCGGAGCCTTCTTGTTATGATCCGTCTCTTCGTCGCTGTCCCGTTCTTGGTGTCTTCCGCCGTCGCTCAGACGGTCCCGGCCGAACCTGACGCAGCCCGCGCGCTGATGCAGAGCTTCGCCGTGACCATGGATGCCGACCAGGACGGGGAGATTTCGGCGGCCGAGATGGTCGACTTCTCGGACCAGGTCTTCGAGTCGCTCGACACCGACGGATCGGGCGGGATCACCGCCGGGGAGCTGATCGGGTGGGAATTCGGCATGGCCGACATGGCGGCCTTCCGGGCGCGCGAGCAGGCCTATGAGACCATCATCACGTTCGTCCACGACCTCTTCGATACCGACAATGACGAGGCCATCAGCGCAGCCGAGCACCGAGAGGGCATCCTGCGGTCCCGCGACTATGCCGATCTCGACCGGGACGGCCGCTTGGTCACGGCGGAGTTCCTGCGGAACTTCATCTATTCGATGGCGATCCGGAGCGCCCTGAGCGAATGAGATACGTGCTCTGCTTCGCCGTGATATCCGCGCCCGTCTTCGCCGATCAGGTGCCGGCACCCGACTATTTCGTGGCTTCTGCCTTCGAGACGTCGACCGCCCAGGCGCTGGCCGTTTCATGCTCGACCCTGTCCATCGACCCGGTTGCAATGACCCGGTATACGGACGAGGTTCTGGCCGCCCTGGAAGCCGACGGCTTCAATCAACAGAACTTGGCTGACCGCATGGCCGATCCGTCCCAGGCGATCGGCGTCCTGCAAGCCGCGTTCCTGGATCGCCACGCCCTGGCGGAAGGCGCAGGGGAAGACGCGGTTTGCGCGGCCGGTTTGCGGGAAATCGCCGAAGGAACGTCCCTGGGCGGCCTGCTGACGGAGGTTCGGCCATGAAGCCGCTTTTCGCTCTGGCGGTCGGACTGTCCCTGACGGGCTGCGGCATTGTACAGCCCATCACGTCTGGCCTGGCCGGCGTTTCGAGCCCGTTCTCCGGACCCGGTGCGGGAACCCGGCGGGGTGTGGCGGAAGTGCAGGGCATTCGGTTCCGAACGCGCGTGACGGCCACCAGCGACGATCGGCGCAGTTTTCTGACATCGACGCCGGGCGCGGCCCAAGCACCGGTCGCGGCGTCCGAGGCCGGGCGGACGCAGGCGATCACCTATTGTCTGCGCCTGTTCGGGGGCTCTCAGATCCAATGGAGCGTCGGCCCAGATGTGGAACCCGAGCAGATCGTCCTGGACCAGTCCGGAACCTTGGTGATGAGCGGCCGTTGCGTGGTTCGTTGACACGGCGATACGACCCGGGCGCCCGCCCGGTGGCAGTGACCGCGTCCGCGACGAAGCACCCGCTGGTATCGGGTGGGCGGGACCGTTAGATAGCAGAAAACGACAACCAGACCGGGGCCAGAGCCATGAGCGACCTGCGAACCATCGTGATCGACGGCACCTCCGTCGACGTCCCGCCCGAGATGACGCTGATCCAGGCCTGCGAGGCCGCGGGCGTCGAGATTCCGCGCTTCTGCTACCATGAGCGGTTATCCATTGCCGGTAACTGTCGGATGTGCCTCGTGGAAGTGGTCGGCGGTCCGCCTAAGCCTGCCGCGTCCTGCGCCATGCAGGTCAAGGATTTGCGGCCCGGCAAGGATGGCGAACCGCCGGTGGTCAAGACGAACTCGCCTATGGTGAAGAAGGCGCGCGAAGGGGTGATGGAATTTCTGCTCATCAACCACCCCCTGGACTGCCCGATCTGCGACCAGGGCGGCGAATGCGACCTGCAGGACCAGGCGATGGCCTATGGCGTCGACTTCTCGCGCTTCCGGGAACCCAAGCGGGCGGCTGTCGATCTGGACCTCGGTCCGCTGGTCGAGACGCACATGACGCGCTGCATCTCCTGCACCCGCTGCGTGCGGTTCACCACCGAGGTGGCGGGCATCACGCAGATGGGCCAGACCGGCCGCGGCGAGGATAGCGAGATTACCTCCTATCTGGGCGAGACGCTGAAATCGAACCTGCAGGGCAATATCATCGACCTGTGCCCGGTTGGGGCTCTGGTGTCGAAACCTTACGCGTTTACCGCCCGTCCGTGGGAGCTGACCAAGACCGAGACCGTGGACGTGATGGACGCGCTCGGCTCCTCCATTCGGGTCGATAGCAAGGGTCGCGAAGTGATGCGTATTCTGCCGCGCAACCATGACGGCACGAACGAAGAATGGATCAGCGATAAGACCCGCTTCGTTTGGGACGGCTTGCGGCGGCAGCGTTTGGACAAGCCGTATGTGCGCGTCGACGGGAAATTGAAGCCCGCGACCTGGCCCGAGGCTTTGGCGGCGGCGGCCTCTGCCATGAATGGCAAGAAAGTCGCCGGATTGGTCGGCGATCTGGTGCCGACCGAGGCGGCCTATGCGCTGCGCAAGCTGATGGACGATATGGGCGGCGTGACCGAGTGCCGGACCGATGGCGCCAAGCTGCCCGCCGGGGACCGAGCGGGCTATGCCGGGACGGCGGCGGTCGAGGATATCGACGACGCCGAGATGATCCTGATGATCGGCACCGATCCGTCGGTCGAGGCACCGGTGTTGAACGCCCGCATCCGCAAGGCGTGGCTCAAGGGCGCCAAGGTGGCCCGGATCGGCGCGCCGGCGGACTTCTCTTATGACGTCGTCGACCTCGGGACCGGGCGCGAGGCGCTGTCGAAGCTGGTCGCCACGGACCATTCCGACAAGCACGGCACCAAGGGGGTCACCATTATCGGGATGGGCGCGTTGACCGGCGAGGATGGGGCCGAGGTACTAGCGACGGTGCGCGCCATGACAGCGGCCGCGCAGTCGGACCTTCTGATCTTGCACACTGCGTCGGGGCGCGTCGGGGCCATGGATGCGGGCGCGACCTGCGAGGGCGGGATCGAGGCGGCGCTGTCGGCCGACGTGATCTACAACCTGGGTGCCGATGAGATCGACGTGCCGGACGGCGCTTTCGTGATCTATCAGGGCAGCCATGGGGACCGGGGCGCGCACAGGGCCGATGTGATCCTGCCTGGTGCTGCGTGGACCGAAGAGCAGGGGCTGTTCGTGAACCTGGAAGGCCGTCCGCAACTGGCCCTACGGGCCGGGTTTGCCCCGGGAGAGGCCAAGGAGAACTGGGCGATCCTGCGGGCGCTGAGCGCCGATGTGGGACATCAATTGCCGTTCGATAGTCTTGCGGAGTTGCGCCGGGCCTTGGTGTCCGAGGCGCCGCAACTGGCCGAGTTGGATGAGGTGCCGGTGAATACGGCGCGCGAGGGTGGCCAGGTTCCGGCGTTGGGCACGGGTAATTTCGGGACGGTGATCCAGGATTTCTACCTGACAAACCCGGTGGCCCGCGCGTCTCAGCTGATGGCGGAGCTGTCGCAACTGGCGAAGGCGCGGACCGAGCAAGCGATCGCCGCCGAGTGATGCCCGCTCATCGCGTCGGCTGCGCCGCGCTCTTCGCTTTGGCGGCGTGCCAGCCGTCGGAGGACAGCATCGAGGTGGAGGTGTTCCGCCCCGAATACCGCGGGGTGGAGACGCGTCTTCTGGAGGACGACCTGGTGACGTTCCTGGCCCGCATGGAGGGCGCGCGGGACAACGCCGATATCATCGACTATGCCCAATGCGCCGCCGCCCAATACGCTTTGATCCGGGGTTTCGGCTTCGCGCGGCATGTCCGCACGGCGGTCACCGAAGAGGGTGGCGTCTGGACCGCGGATGCGGTTTATGTCGTTTCGCCGGAAGTCCCTCGGGGGCTTAGAACGATAGATGCCGAGGTCACGGTCGCCGAGTGCCGCGGCCGAGGCATTCCGACCGTATGAGGACGACGTGAATGGCTGAGTTTCTGGCGACACCGGCGGGCATCGGCCTGACGATCCTGGCGCAATGCCTGGCTGTTACGGCCTTCGTGATGATTTCGTTGCTGTTCCTCGTTTACGGAGATCGGAAGATCTGGGCCGCCGTCCAGATGCGCAAGGGCCCCAACGTGGTCGGCGCCTTCGGTTTGCTGCAGACGGTGGCCGACGCGCTGAAATACGTGGTGAAGGAAATCGTAGTCCCGGCTGGCGCTGACCGAACGGTCTTCATGATGGCGCCGCTCATCTCCTTCGTGCTCGCCATCATCGCTTGGGCCGTGATCCCCTTCAACGACACGTGGGTCCTGGCCGACATCAACGTGGCCATCCTTTATGTCTTCGCCGTGTCCTCGCTGGAGGTCTATGGCGTAATCATGGGCGGCTGGGCGTCGAACTCGAAATATCCGTTCCTGGGCTCGCTCCGCTCGGCCGCACAGATGATCTCCTACGAGGTCTCGATCGGCCTGATCATCATCGGCGTGATCCTGTCCACCGGGTCGCTGAACTTCGGGGCCATCGTCGCCGCGCAAGACGGCGCCTATGGATTCTTCAGCTGGTACTGGCTGCCGCACCTGCCGATGGTGTTCCTGTTCTTCATCAGCGCCTTGGCCGAGACTAACCGCCCGCCCTTCGATCTGCCTGAGGCGGAATCGGAACTGGTCGCGGGCTACCAGGTCGAGTATTCTTCGACCCCCTTCCTCCTCTTTATGGCCGGCGAATACATCGCCATCTTCCTGATGTGTGCCTTGATGAGCCTGCTGTTCTTCGGCGGCTGGCTCAGCCCCATTCCGTTCCTGCCCGACGGGCCGCTCTGGATGGTCCTGAAGATGGCGTTCTTCTTCTTTCTCTTCGCCATGGTAAAGGCCGTGGTGCCGCGCTACCGCTATGACCAACTCATGCGGCTGGGCTGGAAGGTGTTCCTGCCGTTCTCGCTGGGTTGGGTCGTGCTGGTGGCGTTCCTGGCGAAGTTCGAAGTGCTGGGCGGCTTCTGGGCCCGCTACCAGGTGCCCGGGGTGATGTGATGGGGGTGGACTACGTCCTCTTCGACAAGCTGGTGGAACTCTCCACCCGGTGGCGCCCCGAGGGGCGCTCTCTGATGCTGGGACGTCATGCCTTCAAGCTGCAGGGGGCCTTCTCCAAGCGCTACGAACAGACCTTGCGCAAGCACGGGCTGGAGGGGCGACGCTTCGACTACCTCCAGGAGGACGGCTATTGCGAGACCCTGATGAAGAAATTGGGCTTCGGGGATATGGAGGCCATGGATTTCTCCGGCTTCGAGGGGGCAGCGGTCCTGCACGACCTCAACAAACCGCCGCCGAAGGATCTGGAAGACCAGTTCGACTTCATCTTCGACGGCGGCACCATCGAGCACGTCTTCAACGTGCCCCAGGCCCTGGAAACCGTGTTCCTGATGCTCAAGCCCGGCGGCCGCTTCGTGTCGGCCAACGGCATGAACGGCTGGCCGGGCCACGGCATGTATCAGTTCAATCCGGAACTGGTCTGGACCTTCTGGGGCCGCGCCTGCAGCTGCGTGGTCCATGATTGCCGCGCCCTGCCCAAGATCCCCGGCGGTGAATTCGGCGAACAACCTTTCCGCGACCCGGCCGAGACCGGCCGACGCCTGCGTATGAAGGGGAAGATCGGCCCGGGCCGTACCTATCTTTACTACGAGATCGAGAAGACCGAGGGGTCCCATCCGCCAACCTACGCGCTGCAGAGCGATTACGAGGTTAAATGGCGTGGGGCCGAAAACGCGGGCGCGACCCGCTTTGAGGAGGAGGACGCCTGATGACCCAGATCGACTGGACCCGGTCCGCCAAGTACTTCCTGCTGCAAGACATGTTCCAGGGCTTGGCCCTGGGCCTGAAATACTTCTTCCGGCCCAAAGCCACCGTGAATTACCCGCATGAAAAGGGCCCCCTTTCGCCCCGCTTCCGCGGCGAACACGCGCTCCGCCGCTATGCCAATGGCGAGGAACGCTGCATCGCCTGCAAGCTCTGCGAGGCGATCTGCCCGGCCCAGGCCATTACCATCGATGCCGAGGCGCGCGCGGACGGCTCGCGCCGGACCACGCGCTACGACATCGACATGACCAAGTGCATCTATTGCGGCTTCTGCCAGGAAGCCTGCCCGGTCGATGCCATCGTGGAAGGCCCGAACTTCGAATTCGCCACGGAAACCCGTGAAGAACTGTTCTACGACAAGGAGAAGCTCCTTGAGAACGGCGAACGGTGGGAAGCGCTGATCGCCAAGAACATCGAGTTGGACGCGCCGTATCGATGAGCAAGGACCGCGACAGGTTTCTTGGCGGGTGTCCTTTGGACGCGGTCTTGCTGGTCTATCAGGAAGATCTAGCGGACAAAGTCGGCCTGGATCGCTTCCTCAAAGAAGGTGGGGAGCGTGTGGGCTCGGCGCTCGACGAAGTTATCGCGTCCGACGACCCGTTTCTGGGGTATGAAACTCCGGATGGGCTCTTCGCCTGCGAATGTGTTGCGACGCGGTTTGGACATCCCCCGCCAACTGCTTCCGGTTCATTCCGGCCCCAGGATATTGTCGGCACCATGGTCCGTCGTTTAAAGCCCCTGGACCTATATGCCGTTCGCCAAGCGATAGATCGTGTGGCTAAAACGGTTCCTTTTGAAGGAGCCGTGCTTGATAAAGCAAAGAAGGCTGTCTCGCTATTGGGAGGCGAGTATACGGGCCTCGCCGATGACTTCGGGCAACTCTCCTTTAACGAGAAGAACGATAAATATAGCGGGCGACGGCTCGACAACGAGCTAAGGGCTCTCTTTCGTGAACTCTCCGGTAGGCTGGAAAGGGCGAGCCAATGACCGACCTCAAGAACCCCTTCGCCGCCTGGATGACCCAGATGCAGGACATGGCCAAGACCATGAACCCGGCGCTGGAACACTTCACGCCCCAAGGCTTCGAAAAGCTCTGGCCCACCATGCCGGGTGAGGTGGTCGAGCAGTTCATGGGTAAGGGCATCAACCCCGAGGGTCTGGACGCCAAGACCAAGATGCTGCTGACCCTCGCGGGCCTGACGATACTGGGCGCCCAGGCCGAGGCGCAGGTGCGCATGACCGTCCGCCAGGCCGTCGCCCAAGGCGCCACCAAGCAGGAGATCGCGGAGACCATCGGCCTGATCGGTCTCTTCAGCGGGTTGCCCGCCATGAACAAGGCCATGGAACTGGCCACCGAAGCCTTGCAGGAGAGTGACTAATGCTCACCGTTGCGTTCTATCTCTTCGCAGTCACCACGATCACCGGCGGCCTGATGACCGTGGTGTCGCGCAACCCGGTGCATTCGGTGCTGTGGCTGATCCTGACCTTCCTGTCGACGGCCGGCCTCTTCGTGCTGATCGGGGCCGAGTTCGTCGCGATGCTGCTGATCATCGTCTATGTGGGGGCGGTAGCTGTCCTCTTCCTGTTCGTCGTCATGATGCTCGACGTGGATTTCGCCGAATTGAAGGCCGAGATGGCGAAATACGTGCCGCTGGGCGGGCTGATCGGAATCGTCCTGCTGATGCAGCTCGTCATTGCCTATGGCGTCTGGGACGTGGCCGACGGGATCGCCGTCGCCGAGAGCCTGGAGGCGATCCCCGTCCCGCCCGATCTGAACACCAACGCTCTGGGTTTGGTGCTGTATGACCAGTACGTCCTGGCCTTCCAACTCTCAGGCCTGATCCTGCTGGTCGCCATGATCGGCGCCATCGCCTTGACGCTGCGCCACCGCAAGGACGTCAAGCGCCAGAACGTACTCCACCAGATGTGGCGCGACCCGGCCAAGGCGATGGAGGTGCATGACGTCAAGCCGGGGCAGGGGCTGTGAAAGGGATTGCGTTGGTCACTCTTCTTGGGCTGGTCGCTTTGACCCCTTCCGCTTCGCTCGGACAGGTTGGCGATGCCGACGTGTATTTCTCAAATGATACCGACGTGGATTTCGCAGTCGCGCCTTTCGGTTGGACCGACATGAACCTTGCCACGCATTTGGAACGGGAATTCGCCGCCTGTCTCAACAGTGGGAATTGCGTCCTCGCCTCCAGACTTGAGGATAACGGTCACTTCATCCGGCCGCTTGTCGTCTCACGCGCCGATAACGAGGCCCATTCGCAGCGCCGGGCAAGACAGAGAGCACGTGCGGAGGCGGCTTTTCTGGCCGACCCAGTGATACGGTGGAAGTGGAACCTCGACCCATGATCCGCACCGCCCTCCTCCTCCTTGCCACTACCGGCCCGGCCGTGGCGCTCGACCTGGCCGAGTGCACGCGCATCACCAACCCGTCCCATGGCGGCGAAGCGCGCCATCAGGATATCGGCGCTAATTGGACCGCCTGGATCGAGTGGTGGAGCCAGGAGGGCGTGTTCACTGACCTCAAGGTCGCCGATTGCGCCGATCACCGCCTGCTGACCGCCCGCCTGCGGGAAGAAAACATCAAGGACCGCCAATTCGACCGCCGCCGCGCCGGCCAGGAAGCGTTCGAGCGCTATATCAGCCGCGCCCCGGCCTTCTACGCCCTGGACGACTTGGCCGAAACGCTGGACGGCACCGCCCGCGACGTCCGCATCGAAGATATGACCGCCGAGGCCTGCGCCTGCGCCGCCGCTTATCCCGAAACCCGGGGCGACCTGACCGCCTTCGCCTTGAATTGACGCCAGCAGTGGTTCAAAGCCACCCGAGACCAGACCCGGGCCGCGAGGCCCAAGACGACCGCGGGGCGGGCCAGCCCCACAAAGCAGGGCCAGCAGGTCCCAGAAGGACGACCGAATGATCGGACTCGAACACTACCTCACCGTGGCGGCGGCCCTGTTCGTCATCGGGATCTTCGGCATCTTCCTCAACCGGAAGAACGTCATCATCATCCTGATGTCGATCGAGCTGATGCTGCTGGCGGTGAAC
>JBCCCB010000168.1:0-8940 GCA_039033775.1 Pseudomonadota bacterium
CACCGCGCCGTCCCGGCAAGGCGCGACCGCATCGAACGCCTAAGATTCCGTCACCAAAACCGTGCGAACGCGCGTTCGCCCGGGGGGTGTACGGCAGGTGCACGGGGGGTGCCCCCCTCACGGCCCGCGCCCGATCAGCGAAATCGCTTCCCCGCTCCGTGCCGATTCCTCCGCCGCCTCTCCGACCAGGACGGACCAATAGCCATCCTCCAGCGACACTTCGGGCGGCCCGCCCCCGGCGCGCACCAGGTCCAGGAACCGCCGATGCTGATAGAAGGTCGAGCCATGGTGATCGCCGGCCAGCAGCAGCTCCGGCGGCGTATGCACGATCTCCCGCACCTCTTGCTTCAAGGCCCTGATAGAAGTCACAAATTCCGCCTCCCGTGGCGCCCCGTCCGGTGCGAACCGCGCCGGGCCGGGGATCAGCGCGTCGCAGCGGGCTTTCGGCCCGGTAACAGCCACGAATTCCTGCCAGTGGGAGCCTTCGGCGAACATGCACAGATCGAGCATCCCCCTGGTTCCATTGGCAAAATCCACGATCACGAAAGCATTGTCCACGATGTCGGGCATACCGCCCGCATACCGCTCATCCCGGTGGTTCACGTCCACCCCGGCGCTGGCATAGACCCGCACCGGATCGGCCCCCAGGATCAGCCGCATCAAGTCCCAGAAATGGCAGCACTTTTCCACCAAAGTCCCGCCCGTCCGCGCGTTGAACCGGTTCCAATCGTCCACCTTCGGCAAGAACGGAAACCGATGCTCCCGGATCGCCACCATCCGCGGTTCGCCTGCGGCCCCCTGCTCCAACGCCTGCAGAAGCCTTTGAATCGGCGGCATATATCGATATTCCATCGCCACCCAGATCGGCGCCTTCCGCCCCTTGGCCATGTTCAGCAGATCCCGACACTCCGCCGAGGTCGTGGCCAAAGGCTTCTCCACCAAGATCGGTTTATCCGTCGCCATCAATTGCTGCAGCAACCCCGCATGCAAGTCGTTGGGCGCCGCCACCAAATAGATATCGATCTCGGAATCTTCCTTGGAAATCAAATCGTCGGCGGTCAGATACCCGTTCTCCGACTGCGCCGTCGCCAGGCTCAACTGCCGCATCGCCTCGTCTGGATCGGCCACCGCCGTCACCCGCGCATCGCCCAGCAGGTTGATGTTGCGGATATGCTCCTGCCCCATCATCCCGCCGCCGATCAGCCCATATCGTATCATGCGCCAAGCTCCAAAACCGGGACCCCGAGCCCCGCTGCCACGCCCCGCAGGGGCGCGGCAAAATCCCCGTAGACCAAGGCCATATGGTGCTCCAACCCGCTGGCCATCACGTCCCGGCAGACGGCCTCCGCCCCCCGGTCGAACCGCACCACACCGGACGTGCCGGTAAACGCCATGGGCGCATCCACGACCTCGCCCGTCGCGATGACGGCCTGAGGCTGGCCGTAGGCCTGGCTCAAACGGAAGAGCGTCACCCGCCCAGGTTTCAAAGCGAATTCAAGCAGAAGCGCCTGTTTGCGGTTGGTGTGGACCGTCGCCCCCGGCGCGCCTGCGGCCATGGAGGCCGGCGCCTGGCCGCAATGCCAGACCACGCCCGTCTCGCCATCCATATCCACCAGATCGGCCAGGAACACCGGCGCATCGGCCACGTCCTGCAAGATCGCCTGGGTCACCGCGCCATAGACATCGGCCTCGCAGGCGCAGGGCGTGCGCGCCTCACCCAGCATCGAGACCGGGCCGCACACCGCGCCGCCGTATTCCGTGAAGGTTTCCGGCCAGCAGCGAATGGCCATTGCATCGAATCGATGCTCCAATTTAAGCCCGTCAAGCGCGCCCGCTAAGCGCAGCGACCGGTCCAATTCGCCGCGGTCCAGTTCTGCTATGCCGCCCAGGGTCTCGGCCTGCGCGGCGTAGGGGGCGACCGCCTCATCGGGCAACGCGCGCGCCCGGTCGAAGAGGTCGGGCAGCTCAAGCTCCGTCACCCGCGCGCCGGTCAGGTCGGCCAAGGCGGCCGTGTCATAGGCGCAGGTGTCGAAGCCCGCGGGCCGTTCGCCGATGCGCGCGATGTGCAGGTCGCGGCGGATGGCAACCGGCGCGGCGTTCGAGGGGGCGCCGCGTTTGGGCGTGACCTCGGGGCCGGCGAGAAGCGCATCCAAGTCGACCACGTCGCCATAGGCCCAGGCGAAGCGACGGTCGTTCAGGCCGAGCGCATGGGACAAAAGATTAAGTCCACAGAATGCGTTAAGGCGAAGACGGCCGCCCAGGCGCGGCTCGGGAACGGCCCAGATGGCAACACGGCCTTTGTGCGCGGTCGCGGCACGGGTGGCGAAGGCGGCATCGGTGAAGGTGACCTGGAGGGTGAGGAGGACGTCCGCCTCTTCGGTCGCTTTCAGCGCGCCCTCATCGGCCTCCATCAGCAAGTGGCGGGGGCCGGCGATCTCGTGACCGCAGGCATCCAGTTGCGCCAGCATCGCCGCCAGCTTTTCCTCGGCGAAGGCCACGTCGAAGGTGGGCCGCGCGAGCGGGAGGAGGCCGATGCGCATCAGATGTCTCCGTAGCCTTGGCGGAACCCGGGCGAAGGGTCCACGAAGGCCAATCCGTCGCTGCCATAGCAGGCATGGGCGTGCCAGGGTGTGGCCTTGGCGTCGGTCAGGGCATTGAGATCGGCCATGTAGGGCACCGAGTCGCGGGCGAGGCCATCCGCCATGGCGTCCCAATCGGGATAGGCGTCGAAGGCGTCCAGCCAGATCGCCCGGCCCGCCAGATAGCCCGAAGCGCCGGCGGCATAGGCGTAATCCAAAACGGTGCGGAAATCGCCCTTGCCCGCGCCCGCCGACAGCATCACCCAGGGTCGCCCGGCCAGCCGGCCCATTTCGGTGAACAAAGCCTGCACCTCGGGATCGCCGCCGGTGATGCCCTTGGCGGGCACCGGGCTTTCCAGCTTGAAGACGTCCACGCCGTAGTCCGACCCCGCGAAGGCCTCGACCGAGGCCAGGACGTGGTCGGCATGCTTTGTGGCCATCTCGGTATATTCGGAGGTCTGTTCCAGATCGCTGTCCAGCGGATGGACCAGCAGCTCGAATAGGAACGGGATGTCGAAGCGCGCGCAGGCCTCGCCGGTGCGCTTGACGAACTCCTCCTGCGCGACGCGCACCTCGCCCGATATGTCGGGCCGATACCAGGCCAGCACCTTCACCGCATCGCCGCCCATCCGCTTGATCTTGCCCACGGACCACTCGTCGATTTCGGCCGAATAGCGGCCCTGACCCGTGTCCCGGAAAACCGAATCCTCCAACGTCACGATCAGCCCCTTGCGCGGATCGAAGACCTGCCAGCCATGGGGGATCGCGTAATGGGGGTCGAGCAGCATGGCGGTCGACGACGGCTGCAGCGCCTCCAGCAGCGCGGTCTTCACCCGGGCCACGTCCTCCCACGGGGCCTCGCCGCCATGATGGGCCGCGATGGGCCCCTTGATCGGCGGGCGCTGGTCCACGGCGGTCATCTTGAAACGGCCCGATGCGTCGGACATCCGGCGGAAACCCAGCTGCTTGCCGGGGGTGAGCGTGATCATGGATCCTCCAATTCCGCCGCCGTGGGATAGACCTCCCAACCCCCGGGGCGGCTGCATTTCAACGCCGCCGCACGGTTGGCGAAATCCGAGGCAACGTCCAGCCCTGACCCTGCGGCCAAGGCCAGGGTGAAGGCCCCGTGCCACAGATCGCCGGCGCCGAGCGTGTCGATGGGGGCGATCTTCGAGGCGGGGACGTGCAGGCCATTGCCCCAGGTGACGCCATTGGGGCCGTCGGTATAGGCGACCTCGCCCGGCAAGCGCGCGGCCGCATCGGCCAGCGCGCCGGGCAGCGCGTCGAGGCCGGTGAAGTCGCGCAGGCCACCGGCAGAGAAGACGGTGTGCGTGGCCAGTTTGGCCAGCGCCTCGGACGTGTCCCGCTCGCCGTCGATGATGGCGGGGCGGCCAGCCGCGCGGGCCGCGCGCAGCACGGCTTCGGTCGCGGCGGGCCAGCGGCAATCGGCGAGGGCGGCGTCGAAGGTGGGAATGGGCAGCGGGGTCTGGGGCAGATCGGCGCCGCGGAAGTTGACGATCATGCGCTCGCCCTGGGCATCGACCATGACCGACGACAGCGGCGTCTGCCCGCGCCGCGCGACGGCAAGGGTCAGGCCCTGGGCTTCGAGCATGGCGACGAGTTCGTCGCCCGTCTGGTCCGTTCCGAGCCGCGAGACCAGCGTGACGTCGGCTCCCAACCGCGCAGCCCCCACGGCGGCGTTGGCGGCACAGCCCCCGCCGATCCGCTCAAAGCCATAGGAGCGGTATTTGGCGCCCTCGGTGGGCAACGCGTCCATCCGGTGGACGTAATCCATCACGGCGATGCCGCAGACGACGAGGCGCATCAATCCACCGGCAGGCCCGAGGGCACCGCGTCCGGGCGGCCGAGGCGCCCATGGCGGCTAGCCCCACCTTCCAGAGCGCCGAGAAAGGCGATCAGATCGGCGACGTCTTGGTCGCTCAGCGCGACCGGCTCGATATCCACGCGGGACGCGACCCGCGCCATCTCTCGCGCGTCGGACCGGATCACGAAGTCGATGTGGGCAAGCCACGGCGCCTCGGGCAGACGGGCCATGTCTTCGGTCCAGGTCTCCAGCGCGCCCAGGGGATCGGCGTGGTGGCGAATGATCCCCTCCAGCGTCGGATAGGCACCGTTATGGCCATAGGGCGCGGTCAGGGCCACGTTGCGCAAGGAAGGCGTGCGGAAGCGGTAGGCGTCGTCCAGATCGTCGGTTTCGGCCATGCGGCCCGTGTCGCGCGGCAGCGGGTCGAAGCGGCGCGTGCGACCGGGTCCGAAGGGCGGCAGGGCGAGCGCGTGGAAATCGTGATCGGTGAAGAGCGGGCCGGAATGGCAGGACGCGCAATTGGCCCGCCCGAAGAACAGGTCGCGCCCGCGATGCTGCGCCGGGGTCAGGTCGCCTTCGCCCGCTTGCCAGGCATCGTAGGGCGCATCGAGCGAGCGCCATTCGGCATTCATGAAATCCGCCAGGGCGATGGCGATATGGGTGATGTCCACATCCTCGGGCCGGGCGACCTCCTCGAAGGCGACGACGAAGGCCTCGCCATAGGCCGGGATCGTGCGCACCCGCTTGGCCAGGATCGGCCAGGCAGTGTCGATGCGGTCGTGGATGGCGCCGGCGACCTCGTTCTCCTTTGGGTTCCCGGCCATCTCGAATTGCGCGGTCATGGGGAACAGCGCCTGGACCGACAGCAGCGTGGGCAAGCCGTCGGGCAGCCATTCCTCGGCCGGACTGTCGTAGCCGTTGCCATAGGCATCCGACCGGCCCACGCGGCCATCGTGGAAGAACCGTTCGAATTCCACCGCGCCCACGTTCCAAAGCGCGGGCGCATGGCGGGGCACGCGCTTGCGGATCATGTCGTCGCCTGTGCCCGCGGTGCGGTCTTCGCCGACGCCGTCGCCGCCCTCGCCGATCCCCAGCGACAGGGCATCGGCCGAGAAGGTCTCGTGATGGTGGCACGTCCCGCAGGAGATGTTGCGGTTCCCCGACAGGATCGGGTCATAAAACAGAAGCCGACCGATGCGGGCCCGGGCCCCGTCGAAGGGATGGAAGTCCACATCGGCGGCGGTGGCGGGTGACGCCTCTTCCGCCTTGGCAGGCATCATCGGAATAGCCAATGTCAGCGCGAGGAGGATGCCGTGAAACTTCATGCGACGATCTTGGCCGTTCTGCTGGCGCTGTCCAGTGCTGCCCATGCGGATATCGAAGACGCCCGCGACTTGATGGAATCGGGCCGCTTCGAGGAAGCGCGCGAGGCGCTCTGGCCCGCCGCGCGATCCGGCAATGCCGATGCGGAGGAGCTGATCGGGGTGATGTATGCCCTGGGCCTCGGCGTCGAGAAGGACGAGGTGCGGGCCTTCGAGTGGTATCTGCGCTCGGCCATGAAGGGTCATCCCGGCGCGCAATCCGGGGTCGGCTGGTACTACGAGGTCGGCCTGGGCATGCCAGCCCCGGATCTGACCCGCGCCTATATGTGGTACGTCCTATCGGCCATCGGCGGCGACCCGGACGCGGCGATCAGCCAGGAGGAGGTCGTCAAGAAGATGACGTCAGCGCAGATCGACCATGCGCTGGAATTGGTCGAGGATTACCGCGTCTGGATGTATCCGTTCCGCTGACCGCCCTTTTAAGGCTTTCTTCAGACGGTCGGGCTAGCGTGTCCCGGTCAGTCCCAAGTCAGAGCGGCCTCCCCCATGTCGACGGAGCTAGAATTCGCGCGCCCGACTCAGCCAAGCTCCGTGGCGGAGGTCTTTCGGATCATCGAACTTGACTTGGAGAAGAACGTCCGAATCGTCTTGTCCGAGGTGCTGGAACTCCCCCCCGACGATTTGCCGATCGACCTGCTTTCCATGACATTGGAGCGGCTCGAAGCCGCCTTCTTCGAGCCCGCGGAGGTCTGCGCGCCCATGCGCAAAGCCGTCGCCATCGACATGGTGTCGCGCGGCTTCGGGTTCGACACTTACGCGAAGGATCATCAACGCCTGCAAACCTTGGTCATGGCCGATCTGCTGGATCGGACGTCGCGCTACATGGGATTGGGGTCGACAGGCGTGGACATCTTCCTGTCGGCCATGAACGCCGAGTTGATGGGAATGCTGCGCGCCTTCGACGCGCTGGACGCCGACACCCGCCGGAAGGAAAGGGCCGCCTTGGAAATCCGGTTGAGCGAGGGGTTGGGCGCCGTCCTGCGCGGCGCCCGGGCCGGCGATCTGGGCCGCCGGGTCGAGGGATCCTTCCCGGATCCCGCGCTGGCGGCCATCGGCGCCGATCTCAACGCCCTGATGGATGCGCTCGGCAGCGGTCTTCGCTCGGCCATGACGGCGTTGGAGGGCTTGGCGGCCGGTCGGCTCGAATCCCGGATGGAAGGTGAATTCGCCGGTGATTTCGCGGCCCTTCAAGACAACATCGCCACCTCCATCACCGCCACCGCCCGTCTGTTGTCGCGCATCCGGTCGGTCACGAAAGAGATCACCAGCGCGTCGGAAGCGCTGGAATCCCAGGCCGTGGGCTTGGAAGACCGCGCCGCGACGGACCGGGAAAACCTCCAGCTTCTGACGGATGGCGCGGGCGCGATGCGCGACGCGCTCGACGCCAACCGCGCCGCCGCGGACCGGGCGCGGACGGCGCTCGATCGGGTCAGCGCCGAGGCCGGGGATGCCGCCTCGGGCATCGGTCGGATCACGGATGCCATGGCGAAGATCGAATCGGGCAGCGCTGCCGTCCAGAACCTGGCGGACCTGATCGACACCATCGCCCACCAGACCCATCTCCTGTCGCTGAACGCCGCGGTCGAGGCCGCGCGCGCAGGCGATGCCGGGCGCGGCTTCGCCGTGGTCGCGACCGAGGTTCGGTCGCTGGCCACGCGCGTGACCAAAGGGGCCGTCGAAATCCGATCCCTGGTCTCGCAAAACGCGGCCCATGTCGAAAAGGGACGCGACAGCACCGGCGACACCAGCGCCGTCCTGACCCGCTTGCAAAAAAGCCTGTCGGACATTCGCGACGGCTTCGCCGGGATCATCGAAACCGGCCAAACCCAGGCGGAACGCTTCGGTCTGATGGAAGAGGCGCTCTTCGTCCTATCCCAATCCATGGAGCACAATGTGGACGTGTCGGAAGAAGGCGTGATGCTGTCGCGGACCCTGGCCAATGCCACGCTGGATCTGACGCAACTGATCGAAAGCTTCGATCTGGGCGACACCGCCGGCGACCCGGCGGTGCCGAACGCTTGGCCTCGGGCGCGGCCCGCCGCTTGACGGGCCCCAGGCGGACGGCAAGGCCGCCCGCCGCTTGGTCTTACTGCATATCTCGGTCGCGCCGGGCGCCCACATTAGCTTCCGCTTCTGCCACCGCCGCGCGGAAATTGGCCAGCATCTCCTCGCCGCCATCCACATTCGCCGCGAACCAATCGTAGACCGGCGATGCGGCCTCCTGGAACGCCGCCTTCTGCTCGGGCGTCGGCACGTAGAGATCGCCGCCCCCGGCCACGAAATCCTCGTAGGCTTGGATCGACTTCCGCTTGGGCGACGCAAACGTCGCCTGTTGCAGGGCCGAGAACCCGTCGACGATGACCCGCTTCATGGCATCATCCATCCCTTGGAAACGCTGGTTGTTCATCACCCAGATCGCCGCCATGTAGGCATGCCCGTCCAGCGTCATGTATTGTAGGCCCGCATCGGGAAACTTCATGCCCATAATGTCGGTGATGCCGTTCTTCGAGCCCTCGACCACCCCGGTCTGGAGCGAGGTGAACAGCTCCGGCCACGGGATCGGCGTGGGCGCGGCGCCCAGGGTGCGGACCAGTTCCTGCGGCAGGTCGGCGACCACGGTGCGGATCTTCAGGCCCTCCATATCCGACGGCTCGGCCACCCGGCGCTGGGTGTTGGCGAAGTTGCGCCAGCCGCCGGTGTTGCCGATGGTCATGATGCGGATGCTGTCGCCGCTATCGGCCAGGGCGCGCGCACGCATCTGCGCCGTCAGGTCGGTGTTGGTCAGGACCTCCTCGGCGATGCGGTCGTCGGCCATCAGGTAGGGCAGGTCGAAGATCTGGACGTAAGGAAAGGCGTTGGCGAGGCCCGAGGACGTCGAGATGTAGATGTCGATGGAGCCGTCGGAGACGCCCTGCAGACATTCCGTCCCGTTCTCGCATAGCTGCGTGCCGATGAAGAGCTCCACACTGATCGCGCCGTTGGACGCCGCTTCGACGTAGTTCTTGAAGACCACGAGGCCGTCATAATCCTCGTCGTTCTCGTTGGAGTTGGCGGTCGCGCGCAGCTGGAACTGAGCGTGACCATCCGCGTAGGCGGTGATCGCCGATCCGGCGAGGAAGCCAGCGGCGAGCGCTGCCTTGGTGAGACCCTTGAG
>JBCCCB010000169.1:0-8907 GCA_039033775.1 Pseudomonadota bacterium
CCGACGACGGGGTTGCACTTCGAAGATGTTCGAAAATTGCTAGAGGTGCTGCATGAATTGGTCGATCAGGGGAACACCGTCGTCGTCATCGAGCACAACCTGGACGTTGTGAAGACCGCCGACCATGTCATTGATATCGGGCCGGAAGGTGGCGATGGCGGTGGCGAGATCGTGGCCACGGGCACGCCGGAGCAGATCGCTGAGATCGAGGGCAGCCATACAGGCCGCTACCTCAAGCCGATGCTGGCCGGGCGAAAGATCGCGGCGGAGTGAGAGTTCTCGTTGAAAATTCTCTAAAACGGTTTCGTTGGTAACTTTGGCATGGTCGAGGATCGGGTGAGGATCGTGATGCGGTTGGTTTGGGCGGTGATGGCGGCGCTTGGCTTGGGCGCTCCGGTCTTGGCGGAGAGCCCATGCGGACCCGAGGCGGCTTGCGAGATCGAAGGCGGCTCGTATCATTTGGTGGTGCCCGAGGGCTGGGACGGGGCATCGCCCTTGCCGGCCTTGATCTTCTACCATGGGCATCGCGGCTCGGGGCGGTCGATCTTTCGGTCGGCCGGACTGAACGGCGATTTCGGCGCGGCGGGATATCTGCTGATCGCGCCCAACGGCGCGCTGCGGCCGGGGAGCGATATCCGGTCCTACCCGGCGCGGACGGGCGCGCCGCGGGACGATGTGGCCTTTACCCTGGCCGTGTTGGAGGACGCTGCGGCACGGGTCCCCTTGGACCGGGATCGGGTCTTCGCGGCGGGGTTTTCCGCGGGCGGGTCCATGGCGTGGTTGCTGGCCTGCGAGGCGGGAGACCGGCTTGCGGGGCTGGTGTCGGTGGCCGGCGCGCTGCGGCGGCCAAACCCGACGGGCTGCGCCGGGCTGGCGGGTCTGCCGGTGATGCAGGTCCATGGCTTCGCCGATGCGCAGGTGCCGTTCGAGGGGCGGGGCATTCGGGATTGGCATCAGGGCAGCGTCTGGGAGTCGCTGGACCGCGCGCGGGCGGTGAATGGGTGCCGGTCGAACCCGGATGAGATCACCATCGACGAGGGGCTGCGGATCCGGGATTGGGCGGCGTCCTGCGCCTCGGGGGCGGCGGTGAAGCTGGTGATCCACGATGGCGGACACGGCTTGCCGCGGGGCTGGACGGCTTGGGCCTTGGCGTTCTTTGAAGGTGGCGCGTAGGGGCCTCAGCGCTGGACGATCAGCCGGTCCAAGCCGTGGAAATGGTAGATGTCGGCGTAGCGGGGCGGCTCGGCCACCTGCAGGTGCGGGAGGCGGGCGGTCAGCGCGCGGAGCGCTTCGAGCAGTTCAAGCCGGGCCAGCGGCGCGCCGATGCAGAAGTGCAGGCCCGCGCCGAAGCTGACATGGGGGTTGGGTGTGCGGTCCGGCCGAAAGACCGATGGCTCGGGGAAGACGGCCGGGTCGCGGTTGGCGGCCCCGAGCAGGAGGCCGATCTGGTCGCCGCGGGTGAAGTGGTGGCCGAAGATGTCGACATCGTCCGTCGCGTAGCGGGTGAAGAGATGGAGCGGCGGGTCGTGGCGAAGGATTTCCTCCACCAGCGGCGGGGTGATTTCGGTGCCCCAAAGGCCCCGGGCGCAGAGACCTGCGATGCCGTTGCCGAGCGTGTGGACCGTGGCCTCGTGCCCGGCGTTCAGTAGGAGAATGCAGGTGGTGATCACCTCTTCTGGGCTGAGACGCCCCTCATCGGCGGCGGTGCGCAAGTGGGCGATGAGGGTGTCCGGGGGCGGCCGTCTCAGAATGTCGGAGAGGTAGGCCGCGAAGGCCGTTGCCGCGTCGGCGGCCGCGACTTCGTGGGCGTGGCTGCGGCCGGCCTGGTACATGCCGACCATGGCGTTGGACCAGACGAGGAGCTGGGGCGCGTCGGCTTCGGGGACGCCCAGCAGGCGGGCGATGACGCGGACCGGCAGGGGCTGGGCGAAGGCGTAGATGAGGTCGAAGGGGCCTTGGGGGAAGGCGTCGATCAGGTCATCGGCGAGGGCGACGATCTCTGACCCCAGGGTGGCGATCCGGCGGGACGTGAAGGCGCGCAGGACCTGGGCGCGCAGGCGGGTGTGGCGCGGGGGTTCCAGTTCCAGCATGGAGTGGTCTTCGACGGCCCAGAACCCTGCCTGGTGCGGCGGGCGCGGCGGCGGCGCGGGGTCCTCGCGGCCGAAGCGGCGGTCGCGCAGGAGAGCGTCGATCACGGCGTGGGAGGACGCGACCGGGAGGTCGTAGTCTGTCCAGTAGGCCAGCGGCCCGGCGTCGCGCAGCCGGTCGTAGAAGGGGTAGGGGTCCTGGACGAAAGCCGGATCGGTGGGCGACTGGGTGAAGCGCTGCATGGGGCGTGGGTGCCGATGGGACGGACTGGCGTCAAGCCGGTAGGATTATTAGGGGTTTGAGCCCCAGATCAGACCTGTGGCCTTCCGCGCCGGGGGCGCTCATCGCTGCGGTCCGGCGAATGGGGGCCGACCCAAACCGCATCAGACCCTCCCGGCTCCCGCTCACGATCAGAGCCACTGAACCGCGATGGCCAGGAGGAACATGATTGTCATGATCGGCCCCCAGAGCCTCCGTTCGGCTGGGGACGGTGTGATCCAGTTCAGCACCATGCTGAGCGCGTTCACGGCGACAGCAGCCCCTCCCGTCCACCGCGGCCAATTGGGCCAGCGACCGTCCGCGGACAGAACCGCAAGCGCCATTCCAACCAAGATGGCAATGGACGCCGCCGCCACGAACCGACCGGACCGTGGCAGGGGGCCCTCGATCTGTCCGCCTTGCGTGATCCTGCCCCATGGGGCGCCGAGGATAAGCGCGACCTGAAAACCGATCACGCCCAGGATCATCACGCAGTAAATATATGACATTCCTGCTTGCTACACGCTCCGACGTCCGAGGTCAGGCGATCAGTCTCAGGGGGACGGGCACCCGGATCAAGCCTCGCGGTCGCGGTGACGCGCTTGAAGCAGACCTGAGAGCCACGGGTGTGAGCGGTCGATCTGACCCGACCGCTCTCCGATTGCGCGGGTCGTGGAGGGAGGCTCTGCCCGGGGCGGCAAATGCGTCGCCGTCAGGACGCGGCCAGGGCCTCGGCGACGGGGAGGAAGTCGGCGGCCTTGAGGCTGGCGCCGCCGACCAGGGCGCCGTCGACGTTGGTGAGTGCGAAGAGTTCGGCGGCGTTGGCGGCCTTCACCGAGCCGCCGTAGAGCAGCGACATGTCGGGGCCGAGGCGGTCGCGCAGGGCGTCATGGACCTCGGCCACTTGGTCGGGCGTGGCGACTTGGCCGGTGCCGATGGCCCAGACCGGCTCGTAGGCGAGGGCCAGGTTTTCGGCGGTGGCGCCTTGGGGCATGGAGCCGTCGATCTGGCCCATCAGGATGGTCAGGGTCAGGTCGGATTGCCGCTGTTCCAGGGTCTCGCCGATGCAGAGGATCGCTTTCATGCCCGCGCGCCAGATGGCGGCGATCTGGGCGGCGATGGCGGCATCGGTCTCGCCATGGTCCTGGCGGCGCTCGGAATGGCCCGCGAGGCACCAGGTGGCGCCTGCATCGGCCAGCATTTCCGCCGAGAGGTCGCCGGTATGGGGGCCGGAGCTGTTGGCATGACAGGCCTGGCCCCCTGCGGCCAGGCTTTGGGGCATGTGCGACAGGAGCGTGGCGGGTGGGCAGATCAGCGTCGTGATGCCCGCCGGCGCGCCTGCGGCGATGGCTTCCGCCTCGGCCAGGGACGCGCGGGTCCCGTTCATCTTCCAATTTCCGGCGGCGATTTTCTGCGGCATGGGGCCCTCCTGTCCGTCGGGGCCGGTCTTAGCAGATCAGGTGGGCGTGCCCAGGGTTTCGTCGAATTTGATCGATTCGCCGCAGCCGCAGGCATCGACCACGTTGGGGTTGCGGAACTTGAAGCCGGATTCCAGCAGCGAGGTTTCGTAGTCGATTTCCGTCCCGAACAGGAACATCTGGGCCATGGGCGCGATCATGACGCGCGCGTCGCCGACTTCGACCACTTCGTCATGGGCGTCCACCTCGGCCACGTAATCCATGGTGTATTCCATGCCCGCGCAGCCACCCTTCTTGACACCGATGCGAAGACCGGCGGCGTCCTTCTTGGCCATGAGGCGCGCGATCTGGGTCGCGGCGGCATCCGTGACGGTGACGGGGGACTGACCGGGGATGGCGAACATGGGCGGGCTCCTTCCCGGTCAAGGTAAGGGGAGACGGCGGGCGTCTCAAGGGGGCGATCGAGGCCGGCGGCGCGTCGGTCTTGCGTCGTCCGTTCCGTGCCAGGGCCGCGCCTGGCCCAGTGTCAGGCGCCCGGTCCCGCCGACAGGAAGCTTGCCAGGGCGTCGAGGGCCTGGCGGATCGCCGGGTCGTGGCGCGTCTCGTGGTGGGCGACCAGCCATTCCTCGCGCGTCAATTCCGGGATCGGGTCGGAGAGGCGGCGCAGCGCGGGCCGGGTCCGGCCGACGAAATCGGGCAGAACGATGCGGCCCATCCCGGCTTCGGCCAGGGCCAGGCGCAGGCCTGGATCGTTGGCGGCAAGGACGACCGAAGCGCCGTGATTGCGCTCGACCCAGCGTTCGGAGGCGAAGGGGGCCGTCTGGGACGCGCCGCCGATCCAGTCTTCGACCGCCGCTGAGACGGCGTAGACCGATTGGGTGATCTCGCCCGTGCACCGTCCGGCGAGCCAGGGCTGTTCGGGGCGGGCATTGCGGATGCCGATGTCGATTTCGCGCCGGGCCAGGTCGAGAACCCGGTGGCTCTGGACGAAGTCCGGGATCCAGTCGGCGTCGGGCGTCCAGAAAGCCGAGAGGTTCCCGGCCAGACGCAGGGCCGTCCAATGGCCGGCCGAGATGCGCACCCGGACGCGCGCCGCGCCGTCCAGTCGCCAGCGGTCGATGTCGACCGCGGCCGCCTCCATCCGCTTCACTTGGTCGAGCAGGCCGCGGCCGTCGGCGGTCATCGCATAGCCATCATTGCCATGCAGGAACAGCCGTTTGCCGACCCGCCGTTCGAATGCGGTCATCCGGCGCGACAGGGTGGCGGTCGACGTGCCCGTCTGTTCGGCCGCCTTGGCCAGCGTGCCGGTGCGGGCGACGGCGGCGAACAGCGCCAAGTCGTTCCAGGGGATCGGGTCTTTCATTCCTGGAACGGTAGTTGCGGGCCTAGCGGGCTGCAATCGGGCCGAGGCCCGGGCAGGGTCGGGAAAGGACCAGCGACAGGAGGCTGACATGTGGGATGCGGAAACGGAGTCTTTCCGTCCAACGGCTTACGAGAGGGAGCGCGCCGAGTTTGCACAGATGCAACGGGACTTGCAGGCGCGGAAACGGGCGCGTTGGCGCCTGTGGCTGGGGGTGATGATCGCGGGGCGGCCCCGACGGCCCCGACGGCCCCGACGGCCCGGACAGCGGACGGCGCGGGCGCCCCTGCGCGGCGTGCCGGGCCGGTCGTGACGGATGCGCCGCGTCAGCCGGATCGTCGGGCCAGATCCGGCTTGTCCCACGCTGCCCGATCGGCCGTCAGCCGGCGGGTCAGTTCCGGGTAGTCGGTCTTGCCCGAGGCCAGGACGGGGATGTCGTCCAGGGCGATCAACTCGGCCGGAAGATACAGCTCCGAGATGCCTTCCGACCGGGCCTGACTCTGCAAGGCGGTCCGGTCGGCTTCGGCCCCGGAGACCGCCAGCAGGATGCGCTCGCCCTTGCGGGCGTCCGGACTGGCGATCGCGGCCACATGGGCATCGGGCCAGGTGTCGGCCGCCAGCCGTTCGACGGCCGCCAGTGAGATCATCTCGCCGCCGATCTTGGCGAAGCGCTTGATGCGGCCGCGGAGCGTGACGAAGCCGTCCGCATCGACCGAGACCACGTCGCCGGTGTCGTATCAGCCGTCCGTCAGCGGGACGAGCATGCCGGGATCGTCGGTGCGCATATAGCCCAGCATGACGTTTGGCCCCTTCACCCAGAGACGGGCGCCGGGAATGCCGGGGACGGGCTCCAGCCGGGTCTCCACGGCGGGCAGGAAACGCCCGACCGTGCCGAAGCGGTCGTCGGCGGGCGTGTTCAAGGCCAGGACCGGCGAGGTTTCGGTGGCGCCGTAGCCTTCGGTGATGCGCACGCCGAAGCGGTCGACCCAGAGCTTGCGGGTGCCGGGCTTCAGCGGCTCGGCCCCGGCGATGGCGGCGCGGACCGACGTGAAGTCGTTGGGATCGGCGCGGCGGCCCCAGCCGGCGAAGAACGTGTCGGTGCCGAAGATCAGCGTCGCCTGGTGCATGTAGGCCAGTTCCGGGATCACCTTGTAATGCAGCGGCGTGGGATAGATCAGAAGCCGCGCGCCGCAGAGCATCGGGAAGAGCAGGCCGCCGGTCAGGCCGAGGGAATGGAAGAGCGGCAACGCCAACAGGACGCGGTCGCCGGGCCCCACATCGGTGCGGGCCCGCAATTGGGCCACGTTGCCCAGCAGGTTTCCGTGGCTCAGGACGACGGCCTTCGGCGCGCCCTCGGTGCCCGAGGTGAACAGGACGACGGCCGGGTCATCGTGCTTGGCCGGGACCGGGCGGCCCGGGGCGATGAGGGCGCGCAAGCGACGGAAGAGCCCGATTTCGGCGCGCAGGTCCTCGGTCCAGACGATCTCGATCCCGGCCCCTTCGAAGGCGTCGATCATGGGCCGAAGCGCGCCCTGTTCGACGAAGGCGCGGCTGGACAGGACGCAGCGGATCCCGGCGGCCGCGATGGCGGCCTTGGCCGGTCCGGCGCCCAGTGTCGGATTCAGAAGGGCCGGAACCCGGCCCTCGCGCCAAAGCGCGGACAGGACGGCCGGAACGGAGGCGACGCCGGGCAGCAGGAGGCCGATCACCTCGCCGGGATCCGTCCGGGGCCGCAGGCGCGCGCCCAGGGCGGCGGCGCCGGCCGCCACGCGGCCGAGGGTCAGCGCGTTGCCCAGCGGGTCCTCGATGGCCGTCTCGCGGGAGTGGAGACGCCGGGCCGTGTCGGCCAATGCGGCCGGCACATTGGGCCATCGGTGCAACGCCTGGAAGCGTGTCCGTTCCAGCAGGTCGCGCAGGGCCCTGGCAGTCAGTTTCCCGGCGCCCTCGGGGCGCGGAACCGGTGGGCCGATCTGGATATGGACCCGGGGCCGCATGTGACGGGGATGGCCCGGCTGGGCGTGGGACCAACGGGACATATCGAGCCCGTCCAGATGGACGGGCACCAGGGGCGCTTGGGTCGCGTCCAGCAGGCGGGCGGCTTCCGGATAGACCTTCATCAGCCCGCCATGCAGCGACATGCGGCCTTCGGGAAAGACGATGGCTGTGTCGCCGTCCCGCACCCGGCGCAGGAAGGTCCGGGCGCCCGTGCTGTCGCTGATGTCGATCCAATCCAGTCCCGCCCATCGCCAGAGCAAGCCGGCCAGTCCGCGCGTGGGCGGTTCGGTATGCATGGCCACCACGCAGCGACGCCGGGTCAGCGCCGCGATCAGGGGCGCGTCGATGACGCTGAGATGGTTCGAGACATAGACGACGGGGGTGTCGCCCCGCAGATGGGCGGCCCCCGAGATGTCCAAGCGGAACCAGGCCCGGAGCAGGGCGGACAGCCAGGCAGGGGGCCGCTTATGGGAAACGATCTCGGTCACCGGGTGGGAGGGTAGCGCAGCCGATCGCGGGCGTCTCGCGCTATGATCCCGTGCGGGCACGGAAAACCCGTCGGGTGTGTCGGGATCGGTGGCGGTGGCCTCGTCTTGATCCACCGCCGGACCGCCTTGGCGGGGGATGACCGCCCGGCGGTGTGCAGGCGCCCGGAGGGGGCCGGATCGGCCCGTTCGCGTGGTTATCGCTTGGGCGCGCGGGCGACACGGCGCCGGAAATTCGGGCGATACAAAAATGTAATATTCGTGATAGCCTTTCGCTATGACCGCCGGTGGGGCGGTGGATGGAAGGAGCGGACCATGACAGCCACCAGTCTCGTCGTCGGGGTCGACGGCAGTCCAGCGGGGGACCGGGCGCTCGCCTTCGCGCGGGATCGCGCGGCAGAAATCGGGGAATGCACGATCATCGTCTGCTACGTCGTCGAATGGTCGCCCTGGGCGTTCCAGACCCCCGAGGAGAACGAGCAGCGCCATGGCCGCCGTCTGGAGGAAACCAAGCTGGCCCATGAGCGGATCGTGGATCCGGCGGTCCGTGCCCTGCGGGAGGCCGGGCTGACGGTCAGCGACCACGTCTCGCACGGGGATGCGGCCGAGGTGTTGAACCGCGTGGCGCAGGACAAGGGGGCGTCGCAGATCATCATCGCGCGCGTCGGCGCGCAGAACATGATCGAACGGGTCTTCGGCGGCGTGAGCGGCCGGCTGATCGCCACGGCCTCCGTGCCGGTCACCATCGTTCCGTGAAGGGAAAGACCATGAGATTACTCTCCGCAATCGTAATGGCTGTCCTGCTGGCCATGCCCGCCGTCGCGCAGGAGGCGGCCGAGGCCGTGAGCCTGGACCAGCGCGTCAACGACATCTTCGCCGGGTCCACCGGCTGGTTCGTCAGCCTGATCTTCGCGCCTTTGCCCTTTAGTGTCTTCGGGGTGTCGTTCCCGTGGATCGTGCTGTGGCTGGTGGTCGGCGCCACGGTCTTCACCTTCTACTTCGGGTTCATCCAGTTGAAGGCGTTCGGCCATGCCATCGCGTTGGTGAAGGGGGATTACTCCGATCCCAACGATGCGGGGGAGGTGAGCCATTTCCAGGCGCTCGCCACCGCTCTGTCGGGTACCGTCGGCCTGGGCAATATCGCGGGCGTCGCGGTGGCCGTGGGGATCGGCGGGCCGGGGGCGACGTTCTGGATGATCGTCGCGGGCCTGCTGGGCATGGCGTCGAAGTTCACGGAATGCACATTGGGGGTGAAGTACCGCAACGAATACCCGGACGGCCACGTCTCGGGCGGGCCGATGTA
>JBCCCB010000170.1:0-8878 GCA_039033775.1 Pseudomonadota bacterium
ATCCCAGGATTTCGACCATCCGCAGCACTTCCTGGGGATTGCGGCTGGGGATGGCGCCTTCGGCATCGACCATCGCGCCGGCGGTCTGGCCCAGCAGGCGGATCGCGTCATCGGCGGCCATGCCGCTTTCCAGGCTGAGGCGGGCATAGACCATGCCGGCCAGCGCCTCGATCCGCTCGATCCCCGGGCGGGTGCTCTTCCAGCGCCGGTCCAGGAATCGCGCATGGGCGCTGAGCGTGCGGAAGAACGCGTGGGACTGCTCGGTCGGCCGCCCGCGCAGGAGGTCGATAGAATGGGCGATCCAGCGGATCAGGCGGCGCGCGGCAAGTTCGGGTTTCCAGCCGGGGCCGGTGCCCTGGCCGAAGGCGGCGATCCAGTCATGCACCCAGTCGATCAGGATCTGGCGGCTGGGCTCGTGGCTGGAGGCGGCGAAATCGTCGAGCCAGCCATGCCCGTGCAACCGGTCGGCCCAGAGCGGATCGGGCGCGTCCAGTGCCCAGGGCGCGCTGCCGGTGGGGATCTGCGCCATCTGTCCGTCGAAGAGCAGGATGCCCTGCGCCAGCCTGCGTGCCGTGGCGGCGTCGCCGCTGGCAGGGGGGGCGGGTTGCCAGACCAGGGTGCGCGGCTCCGCGCCCCAACAGGCCCGGCGCGCTTCGAACGTGGCGCGCAGACCTGCGGCTTGATCGATCACGCCCATGCGGTTGCCCCGATCCTTCTGTCGATCGCTTTCTGGATCATCTTGTCCAGACCATGATGTTGACCACTGCTCGGACCGGTCTTCCGGTCAAGTACCCGAAACCTGTGCCGTTTCCCGGCTTTGCGCCGACTATGGCATAAAGGCCGGAAAAGTCACCCGATTTCTGGCGCAAGGTGGCGCACGGATGGGTCAGGCCGGGCGCGGCAATGCCCGGTCGTGCGACTTCGCGGCCCGATGGGCCGCATCACCCGCCCACCCGCGGGCCTCGCCTGGAGCAGGTTCAGTCCCGGCGGCGCAGCCGGGCTGCGAAGAAGCCGTCGAGATGGCCTTGCTCGGCCCAGTGATCGGGCCGGGTGCGCAGGGTGGCGGTTTCGGGCGACCAGTCCAGGCCCCGGAAGGCGGCCTGCAGTCCGGTTTCGCCGATTGCATCGTCCGTCCGTGCGTCGGATATACGGTCGAGGGCCCGCCTGATCTGACCCTCGCCCTCGGATTTCAGAAGCGAGCAGGTGCAGTAGACCAACCTGCCGCCGGGGGCGAGCCACTGGAACGCCCGGTCCAGCAGATCGGATTGCAGTTGGTAGAGCTTTTGCAGATCCCCGTCGCGAAAGCGGTGCGGCAGGTCCGGATGGCGGCGGATCGTTCCGGTGGCCGAGCATGGTGCGTCGAGCAGGATGGCATCGAAGGTCGCTTCAGGCGTCCATTTGCGCGCATCCGCCACCGCGATCTCAGCGCCGAGGCCCATGCGGGCGAGGTTCTCGTGGAGGCGTTTCAGGCGTTTCTCCGAAATGTCCAGCGCCGTGACCTTTGCCCCCATCGCGGCCAGTTGCAGGGTCTTTCCCCCTGGCGCGGCACAGAGGTCGAGGGCACGGCGGCCCGCAACCGGACCCAGCAGCATCGCGGGCAGGCTTGCGGCGGCGTCCTGGGCCCACCAGGCGCCCTCTGCAAAGCCGGGCAGGGCGCTGATCTGGGGGCGGGCGGTCAGGCGCTGGCTGCCATTGGGAAGCGCTGTGGCCTCCAACCCGTCGACCGGCGCGCCGCGCAAGGTCAGATCGTGGGGCGCGGGCTGAAGATGGGCCAGGGCGATGGCCTGCGTGGTTTCCCGCCCCCAGTCGCGTGTCAGCCGCTTGGTCAGCCAATCCGGCATGTTCAGCGCCGGGTCCAGGCCGATGGCCAGGTCTGCGCCTTCGCGGGACAGTTTGTGGCCGACCGCGTTGATCAGCCCCGCCATTTTCGGCGCGCCGGCCTGCTTGACCGCACGCACGGCCATATCAACCGCGGCATGGGGGGCTGTGCCTGCATGGATCAGCTCTGCCGTCATGACTCGCAGCACATGATTAACCGGAGGCTTCGGCATGCGGGGCACGAAATGGCCGATCAGCGCATCGATCTGGCCGAGCCGCCGCAGGGTCAGATCGGCGAGGCTGGAGGCCTCCGCCCGCTCAGCCGGGGTGAGGGCGAGGCGGCTCTCGTCCAGCATGAGGCGGCGGTCCAGAACATCGCCGACCTGACCGACAGCAGCCAGGCGGGCGGCGAGGCCCGGTATCTGGCCCCGGTTCTGCCCGCGCGTTTTCTCTGGCGTGGGGCGGCTCACTCCCACGGGCCGCGTCGGTTGGATCGGCCGGCCCTGGGGATCGTGCTGCTGCGCGTGACGGTTTGGCCCTGCAGGGTCGGTCCGTTTCCAGCGGCCCGTGCCTGCTCGCGCAGGGCGGCGATGCGCCGTTCCGCCGGTGGGTGGGTGGCGAACAATCTGTCCATCCGCAGGCCGCGCAGCGGATTGACGATGAAAAGATGGGCCGAGGCCGGATGACGCTCGGCCGTTTCCATCAGCGCCGGGCTCTGCGAGATCTTGGCGAGCGCCGAGGCCAGGGCCATCGGATCGCCCGCGATCTGCCCGCCCAGCCGGTCGGCGGCATATTCGCGGGTGCGGCTGATCAACCCCTGGATCATCATTGCGGCGAAGGGTGCCAGAATGGCCGCCAGGATCACACCGACAAAGCCCAGCGCGCCCCGGTCGCGCCCGCCGCCGAAGAACAGCCCGAACTGCGCCAGCATCGAGATCGCACCGGCCACGGTCGCCGCCACGGTCATGATCAGCGTGTCGCGGTTCTGGATATGGGCAAGCTCGTGCGCCATCACGCCGGCCAGTTCCTCGCGGTTGAGCATCCGCATGATGCCGGTGGTCGCGGCCACCGCGGCGTTTTCCGGGTTGCGCCCGGTTGCGAATGCGTTCGGCTGGTCTGTTTCGATGATGTAAACTGCGGGCATCGGCATGTTGGCGCGCTTGGCCAGATCCTCGACCATGCGATAGAATTCGGGCGCCTGGGCGCGGGTGACAGCGCGCGCGTTGTGCATCCGCAGCGCGGCCTTGTCCGAGTTCCACCAGGCATAGAAATTCGTCGCCAGCGCAAAGGCCAGCGCGATGAACATGCCCGTGATGCCCCCCAGCATCCAGCCAACACCCAGGAAAACCGCTGTCAGCGAGGCGAGAAGCAGCATCGTCTTTGCGTAGTTCAACGGCGACACTCCTTTCGTCTGCGGCAGCCGTATGGCCGTGCTTGCCATACCGGGGCGCTATACCATATCCGTCCCCTAGGTCTGGGAGTGATATATGTCCGACGACGATCCGGTGAAAGAGCCATCTGCGCCGCTGAACGATGCGGCCCGCCGCGCGCTGGCCGAGGCCGAAGCGCGCCGCGCCGCCGAAGCCGCAGAGAAAGTAGCGGAGAAAGCAACCGCTCGGCCAAAGGAACTGGGCGGGCGCAAGGGGCCCGAGCCTACCCGGTTCGGCGATTGGGAGAAGGACGGGATCGTCAGCGATTTTTGACCCTGCCCAGGATCAGGCCGGTGCGCGCTCGACCGCGATGCCAGCCGTGTCGGCAGGGGACTGAACCTCGAAACGCAGATCGACGCGGAAGCGCGAGCCTTCGCCCACGCTCGAATGCGCCCGGATCGAGCCGCCCATCCGCTCCGTCAGTCTGCGGGTGATGGCCAGCCCCAGCCCCGTGCCGCCGTATTGCCGAGCGGTCGAACGGTCGGCCTGGGCGAAATCGTCGAAGATAGTGGCCAGGCGGTCGGGCGCGATGCCGATCCCGGTGTCTGAAACCTCGATCGCCATCTCCACTTCGTCGCCGTCCCGCGTGGCGCTGACATGCAGCGTGATCTTGCCGTTGTGGGTGAATTTCAGCGCGTTGCCCACCAGATTGTTGACGATCTGCTGCAGCCGCGCCTCGTCGCCGATGACCGCATGCGGCGCATCCATCTCGCATCGATAGACGAAGTCCAGCCCGCGTTCGCGCGCCATGGCCTCGAACAATGCGGCGATGGGCTCGAACGCCTGACAGGGGCGGAAGGGCTGTGGGTCGATCTCCAGCTTGCCCGCCTCGATCTTCGAGAAATCCAGCACATCGTTCAGGATCGTCAGAAGCGATCCGCCGGATTTCTGGATGGTTTCGATGAAATGACGTTGCTGGGTGTCCAGATCGGTGTTGCGCAGCAGTGCGGCGACGCCCAGCACCCCGTTGAGCGGCGTGCGGATCTCGTGGCTCATGGTCGCCAGAAAGTCGGATTTCGCATTGCTCGCCAGTTCGGCCTGGCGCAGGGCGCGGGTGTTGCTGTCGGCGACGCGGACCATCTCGTGCTCGAAAATCGCGGCCGCGATGTAGATGAACGCCGTGAGGAAGACCAGCCCGAAGGTCACCTCGGTCATCGCGCCCGCGTCGCCCGGTGCGCCCACGCCGGTCGGGGGTACGGAGTGGAGGCCGATGAGAACCCCTATCACGCAAAGCGCCACGCCGCCGCCGAACTGTCTGCCAAGCACCAAGGTGGAGGACAACACGACCAACGGCATGAACGTCGCGGTCCGGGTCAGGGTGCCGCCGCCGATATAGGCCGAAACGCCCAGCAGGATCAGACCAAGGATGGTGAACACCGCCGCGGCGCCGCGGATGTTTTTCATGCGACACAGGTAGAGCGGGCTGAGGATCAGCGACAGCACAAAGATCTGCTGCACCAGGAACAGCCAGATCGGGGTGTTCTCGCAGCTCATGAGCTGATGCGCGGACAGAATCAGCCCCAGGGTGCCGGCGGTGAAATTGATGGAATAAAGAACCCGCCGCCGGGCCGTGGCCAGATAGTCGTGCCCCTCGACCGGGGGCCAATAGATCGACAGCAAATTCATTCCACGCCCAGGCCCTGTCCGCAACCAAGAGGAGAACAACTAACGCTTTTTGCCCGCCATACGCCAGTCTTTAGCGCATTCCCGGCGCGCTGTGGTCGTTCGAGATGCCCCCAAGGCAGGCCGCCGCGCAAAAGCTGGGCCGATATGGACCCCGGCCGCGCCATCGGCTAAACCGCGCACCCAGGCAGCCGGGAGTGTAGCATGAAAGTGGTTATTCTGGCGGGCGGGCTCGGCACCCGGATTTCCGAGGAGAGCCACCTGCGCCCCAAGCCGATGATCGAGATCGGCGGAAAGCCCATCCTCTGGCATGTCATGAAGATCTATGCCCATCATGGCCTCACCGATTTCGTGATCTGCCTCGGGTACAAGGGCTACCTGGTGAAGGAGTATTTTGCCAATTACGTCCTCCAGACCTCGGATGTGACGATCGATATCAAGACCGGCAAGATCACCTACCATCAGACCGACGCCGAACCCTGGACGGTGACCCTGGTCGATACCGGCGCCGAAACCATGACCGGCGGGCGGCTGAAACGGGTGGCCCCCTATCTGGGCGAGCGGTTCTGCCTGACCTATGGCGATGGGGTCGCGGATGTGGACATCCGCGCGCTGACCGCGTTTCATGAGGCGCATGGCCGCGAGGCGACGGTGACCTCGGTCGTGCCGCCCGGGCGCTATGGCGCGCTGGAGATGGCGGGGGACGAGGTGCAGCGCTTCACCGAAAAACCGCCCGGTGACAGCGGGCGCATCAATGGCGGCTTCTTCGTGCTGGAACGCGGCGTGCTGGACCGGATCGAAGGCGACGCCACCCCGTTCGAAAGCATACCCCTGGAAAGCCTGGCCGCCGACCGCCAGTTGATGGCCTTCGCCCATCGCGGGTTCTGGCACGCGATGGACACCCTGCGCGACAAGAACCATCTGGAGGCGCTTTGGTCCGATGGCGCCGCCCCCTGGAAGATCTGGGCCTGATCCGTGGCCGCCGATCCTTCGTTTTGGGCAGGCAAACGGGTTCTGCTCACCGGGCATACCGGCTTCAAGGGGGCCTGGGCGGCGCAATGGCTGGGTCGTATGGGGGCGGATTTGACCGGCTTCGCCTTGCCGCCCCAGACAGATCCCGCGTTGTTCGACATGCTGGCCTTTCCAGGACGCTCGATCCTGGGCGATCTGCGTGAGGCCGAGACCGTCGCCGATGCGGTCGCCGATGCGAACCCGCAGATCGTGCTGCATATGGCCGCCCAACCGCTGGTCCGCCGCTCCTATCGCGAGCCGGTGGAGACGCTGGCGAGCAACGTCATGGGCACGGCGCATCTGCTGGATGCCGTGGCGCGCATGGGGCAGGCAGAGGCGCTTCTCGTCGTCACTTCCGACAAGGTCTACGAGAATGACGGGCGGGGCCGCGCCTTTGTCGAAGACGACGCGCTGGGCGGTCACGACCCCTATGCCGCGTCGAAGGCGGCGACCGAGATCGTCGCGCGGTCTTTCTCGCGGTCCTTCCTGGCACAGCGCGGCATCCGCCTGGCCACCGCGCGGGGCGGGAACGTGATCGGCGGCGGCGATTTCTCTGAAGACCGGCTGATCCCCGACATCATCCGGGCCATTCGGGCAGGCAAACCGGTGGAGTTGCGTCATCCCGGTGCGACCCGGCCCTGGCAGCATGTGCTGGATTGCCTGTCGGGTTACTTCCGTTTCGTCGAAGCGATGGCGGGCGACGATATTCTGCCCGCCGCAATGAATTTCGGGCCGTCCGACCCGGGCGATGCCTTGAGCGTGGCCGAGGTGACAGCGGCCATGCAGGACGCCATGGGCGGTGCGCGCGACTGGACCGAAGCCGAGGAGAAAGGCCCGGTGGAGATGCCGACACTCGCCATCGATGCCAGCCTGGCGCACGAGGTTCTGGGCTGGCGGGGCCGTCTGGCATCCTCACAGGCGATCCGCTGGACGGCGGACTGGTACGGCGCCTGGGCCAATGGCGGCGATATGGCGGCCATGACCACGGACCAGATCGCAGCCTTCGAGGATCCGCCATGACGACCCATCGCTGCCGGTTCTGCGACACGCCGCTGCGGGTCACGCTGGCCGATCTGGGCGAGACCCCGCTCGCCAATTCCTATCTGCCGGGGCCCGAGGCCATCGCGGGCGAGCGGCGCTTCCCCCTGCATGTCATGGTCTGCATGTCCTGCCATCTGGCCCAGGTGACCGAGGCGGTGCCGGCGGATGCGATCTTCGATCACGACTATGCCTATCTCAGCTCGTTCTCGTCCTCCTGGGTCGCGCACGCAGAGCGCTATGCCGAGGCGATGATCCCGCGTTTCGGCCTGGGGGCAGGTTCGCAGGTGGTCGAGATCGCTTCGAATGACGGTTATCTGCTGCAGCATTTCGTGGCGCGCCGCATCCCGGTTCTGGGGGTCGAACCCGCGGGCCATGCCGCAAGTCTGGCCGAGGCCAGGGGCGTGCCGACCCGGGTTGCGTTTTTCGACGGCGATCAGGGCCATGCGTTGCGCAGCGAGGGCTTCGCCGCCGATCTGATCGCCGCCAACAACGTCTTCGCCCATGTTCCGGATATCCGCAGCTTTGCCGCGGGCTTTGCCGCGCTGTTGAAGCCGCAGGGCGTCGCGACTTTCGAATTCCCCCATCTGCTGCGGCTGATCGAGGGCGCGCAGTTCGACACGATCTATCACGAGCATTACTCCTATCTCTCGCTGCTGGCGGTCGAGACGGTACTGGGCGCGGTGGGTCTGCGGGTCTTCGATGTGGAGGAGTTGCCGACCCATGGCGGCTCGCTGCGTGTTTTCGCCTGCCATGAGGCGGCGGATCATGCAGCAGGGCCGGGCCGCGATGCGGTGCGCGCGGCCGAGGCGGCGGCGGGCCTCGCGACGCCCGCGCCCTATAAAGCCTTCGCCGTGAAGGTGGCGGAGGTCTGTGCCGGCCTCACCGGCTTTCTCGACCGCGCGGCGGGGGAGGGCAAAACCGTCGCCGCCTATGGCGCTGCGGCCAAGGGCAATACGCTGTTGAATGTCGCAGGCGTGACCTCGGGCATCGACTTCGTGGTGGATCGCAATCCGGAAAAGCAGGGCACCCTTCTGCCCGGCAGTCATATCCCGGTATACGATCCCGCGATGCTCTATCGGCGCAAGCCCGGCTATGTGCTGATCCTGCCGTGGAATCTGCGGGCCGAGATCGCGGCCGACCACGCTGCCATCGCCGATTGGGGCGGGCAGTTCGTGGTCGCGGTGCCGGAACTGACGGTGCTATGATCATCCTCGACACCAAACTGCCGGGGGTGAAACGCGTCCTCGCCGAGCCGCGGGGGGACGCGCGGGGGCTTTTCGCGCGGCTCTATTGTCCGGTGGAGTTTGCTGCGGCCGGGATCGACTTCACCCCGCGCCAGGTCAATCTCTCGACCAACCTGGAGCGCGGTACGCTGCGGGGGCTGCATTTCCAGAAGCCGCCCCATGCGGAGGCCAAGCTGGTCCGCGCGGTCCGGGGCCGGGCCTGGGACGTGGTTGTGGATCTGCGCCCTGGACCGGGCTTCGGTAGCTGGCTTGCGGAGGAACTGGCCGCGGATCGGCTCAACGCCCTCCTCCTGCCAGAGGGGGTGGCGCACGGGTTTCTGACGCTGGAGGCGGAGACGGATATCCTCTACCAGATGGGCCGGGACCATGCGCCGGGTCACGCGGACGGTCTGCCCTGGGACGATGCAGGTCTGGGCATCGACTGGCCGTTCGAGCCGCAGGTGTTGTCGGATGCCGATTCCGGCTGGGCACCGCTTGCGCTGCGGGCGGATCTTCAAAACGGGGCGGCAGCGCCCTAGACTGGCGCTATGACCGAGTTGAAGACACAGCTGAACGATGCCGATCCAGCGGCGTATCTGGCGGGTGTCGAGCCCGCGGGGCGACGCAGCGATGCCGAGGCGGTGGCCGAGATGCGGGCGCGTTATGCCTGCGATGCCGCCGATCTCTGATCCGTCCCGGCAAGACAGAGCCGCCGCCCGCCCCCACCCGCCC